>JASUSP010000021.1 GCA_030446005.1 Tepidanaerobacteraceae bacterium
CCCGGGCCGAGGCCCCCTGTCGCCCTGCCCCTCGGAGGGCAAATCAAATATCCGGAAAGGAGGCGAAAGCCTGGTCTGGGGGCCGACTTGGCTGGAGATAAAAACAGTCAAGTTTTTTGAACCAGGTTTTGTAGATGTCTGAATTGGCGAATAAGGTGGTACCTGTTGCTATTGAGGATGAAATGAAAAAATCTTATATCGACTACGCCATGAGCGTAATAGTGGGTAGGGCTCTTCCCGACGTGAGAGATGGTCTAAAACCAATACACAGAAGAATACTTTATGCAATGGGAGAGCTCAATCTGACCCCGGATAAACCTCACAGAAAATCCGCTACTATCGTAGGAGATGTAATGGGGAAATATCATCCTCACGGCGATGCGGCTATATACGAAGCGATGGTGAGATTGGCCCAGGATTTTTCCATCCGGTACCCGCTAGTCGACGGGCATGGAAACTTCGGTTCCATAGACGGGGACCCACCGGCGGCGATGAGGTACACCGAAGCCAGGCTTTCGAGGATAGCTTTAGAGATGCTGGCAGACCTCGACAAAGATACGGTGGACTTTGTGCCCAACTTCGACGACACGCTGAAAGAGCCGGCGGTATTGCCTTCCCGCTTTCCCAACCTTTTGGTAAACGGTTCTTCGGGTATCGCGGTAGGTATGGCCACCAACATTCCCCCTCACAACCTTTCAGAGGTAATAGACGGGGTCGTCATGATGATAGAAAACCCTGACGTTACGTCGCTGGAGCTTATGGATGCCATAAAGGGGCCCGATTTCCCGACTGGTGGCATTATCCTGGGCAAGGACGGCATAAAGGAAATGTATTCAACGGGGCGCGGCTCCATAGTGATTAGAGCAAAGGCGGTCATAGAGCCGATGGAAGGCGGAAAGCAAAGGATAGTGGTGACCGAGATTCCTTACATGGTCAACAAAGCCCGCCTGATAGAAAAAATTGCGGAACTTGTCCGGGAAAAACATTTGGAAGGAATTACGGACCTTCGGGACGAAAGCGACAGGAACGGCATCAGAATAGTAATAGAACTAAAAAGGGATGCCAATGCCCGGGTCATACTAAACCAGCTTTTCAAGCATACACAGATGCAGGTTACCTTCGGTGCGATAATGCTGGCTCTGGTGGACAACAAACCTCAGGTGCTTACCTTGAGGGATTTGATATACCACTATCTGGAGCATCAAAAGAATGTGGTGACAAGAAGGACGAAATACGAACTTGCCCGGGCAGAAGAAAGGGTCCACATTTTGGAGGGGCTCAAAATCGCCCTCAATCACCTGGATGAAGTGATAGCGCTCATAAGAAAGTCAAAGGATGTGCCGGCGGCAAAAGAAGGGCTGATGAAAAAATTCGGCCTTACCGAAAAACAGGCCCAGGTGATTTTGGATATGAGGCTCCAAAGGCTCACGGCTTTAGAGCGGCAAAAGATTGAGGAAGAGTACAGAGAACTTTTGGGCAAAATCGAATATTACAGGAAGGTTCTTGGCGACGAAAAGATGGTCTACGGCATAATCAAGGAGGAGCTTTTGAAAATAAAGGAGCGCTTTGGCGATGAACGGAGAACCAGGATTGTCGCGGAATCAAGGGACTTCGACGAAGAAGATTTAATACCCGAAGAGGACATAGTTATAACCATGACCCACATGGGGTATATAAAAAGGATGCCCCTTTCATCCTACAAGAGCCAAAAACGAGGCGGCAAGGGGATAAACGGAATCACCACGCGGGAGGAGGATTTCGTAGACAGGATTTTCGTCGCCACCACCCACCACGTGGTGCTGTTTTTCACAAACCAGGGCAACGTATATAGGCTGAAAGCCCACGAAATACCAGAAGCCGGGCGCACCGCGAAGGGCACGGCTATAGTCAACCTTTTGCCGTTAAAAAGTCAGGAAAAAGTGAATGCGGTAATTCCCATAAAGGATTTTTCTCAGGATGGATACCTAATAATGGTTACCCGCAAGGGAATGGTAAAAAAGACTCTCCTTTCGGAATACGAAAACACCAGGAAATCCGGCATAATTGCCATTACCCTGATTCCCGGCGACGAACTAATCGGAGTAAAACTGGTGGGCGAAAAAGACGAACTGGTCCTGGGTACGGCTTTTGGGATGAGCATAAGATTTTCTGTAAAGGATGTTAGCCCCACAGGTCGGACAGCCCGCGGGGTAAGAGCGATAACGCTGGAGGAAGGCGATGAAGTATCTTCGATGGACGTGACGTCTTACGGCGATGAAGTCTTGGTAATAACGGAAAAGGGGTACGGAAAGAGAATCCCGATTGAAGAGTACAGGCTGCAGTCCCGGGGAGGAAAGGGGATTATCACCCAGCGGGTAAGCGACACTACAGGAAAACTCGTAGGGCTCAGGGTGGTATCCGAAAAAGATGAGGTTATTTTGTGCACCGCTTCGGGCATGATGATAAGGCTGGAGGTTTCGGGAATTTCCAGGATGGGCCGCAATGCCCGCGGAGTGACCCTGATGAAACTGGAAAAAGGAGACATGGTGTCGGCGGTGGCGGTCATAAGGGAAAGCGAGAAAGATTAAGGGCCCGGTATTTGATTTACCGTAATCCTGGTATCACGGCCGCACCGGGGGCACAGAAAGAGGTGAACGCACCTCCCCTCATCCTGCTTTTCGGAGGCCGTGATATTCATATCCAGGTAGGGTTGATAGGGGTCTACGTAATCCTGGACCCTTCCCCAGTCTTCCATAAGGCCGCCGCATTCCGGGCATTTTTCCCGGATTGTGATAAGGCCGTTGCACAAAGGGCAGTTATATTCCAATTCCATTTGCACTCACCCTTTATATTGTTTCCGGTTACAGATTCGAAAATTTATGGTATTATATTCTAAAAAAAAGAAATATAGAAAAAGGGGAGCCATGAGAAAAAAACTTTCGGTGCCTCTTTTGGAAAAATTAATTGCTTATTCCGAAAAAGACGCCGTGAGATTCCACGTGCCCGGCCACAAGGGTGGCAGGGGCTTGATACGGTGTTTTGAAGATTTGATGAAGGAGAACCTGTTTCGCTGGGATGTGACGGAAATTCCGGGAATGGACAACTATCACGAGCCTGCGGGGGCGATAGAAAGGGCGCAGAAGCTTCTTTCAAGGCTGTACGGGGCCGAAAAATCCTTTTTCCTGGTGAACGGCGCTACATCGGGAATCATGGCCATGTTGGGGGCGGCTTTGAAAAAGGGAGATAAAATCCTCTTGCCCCGCGACAGCCATAAATCGGCATTGATGGGCGTGATTCTTTCGGGGGCAAAGCCCGTCTACTTGAAACCGCAGGTGAACGAAGAGCTCGGCGTAGCCGTTGGAGTGCCCGATTTTGAGTGGAAAGAAAAATTCACGCTTAATCCCGATGCAAAGGCGGTCTTTTTGACCAATCCAAATTACCAGGGTTTCTGTCCCGACCTTTCAAAGATAATTAAAAAAGCAAGACTCCTGGGAATGAAAGTTCTGGTGGATGAAGCGCACGGGGCACACCTTGCCTTTAGCGACAAACTGCCTCCCTCTGCAGGAACGCACGAGGTAGACGCGTGGGTGCAGAGCCCCCATAAAACGCTATGCTCGCTAACCCAGAGTGCATGGCTCCACCTGAAGGGTGAAAATCTGGAAGCGGACGAGCTCCGGTCTTACCTTTCGCTGCTCACCACCACCAGCCCTTCGTACATCCTGATGGCATCCCTGGATTTAACAAGAGCTCTGATGGAAAATGTGGGTAAAAGGTGGGTGGAAAAGGGGCTGTACCTTGCGGAAAGGGCGAGAAAGATGATAAACGAGGAAACTCCATTCTATTGCGTGGGCAGTGAACTAAAGGGGCAGGGCGGTATTTACGATGTGGACCTTTCTCGACTCATGGTTAACGTTTCCATCGCCGGCTATACGGGTTTTTTCGTGGAAAGGATTTTGAGGACCAGGTTCAAAATATACGCGGAGTACGCCGATTATTGCAACGTGTACTTCATCTTGACCGGAGGAAACACTTTAGCCGATGTGGCGAGGTTGATCTCGTCTTTAAAGCGGTTTGGCCTTCGCAAAAAAAAGTTAAGGCCAGTTGTCTTCACTCCTGATGTACCGGAAAGCGCCATGAGTCCGCAGGAAGCCTACTTTTCTCCGGCGGAAAAGGTAAAGTTGGAAAATGCCGTGGGAAGAATAGCGAAGGACGCATTAATTCCTTATCCGCCTGGAGTTCCCATCATATGTCCCGGCGAAGTTATCCAAAAACAGCACGTAGAGATTATCGGCGAAATTAAAAAAGCGGGTGGATATTGCCTTGGAATAAAAAATGATTTTGTAGCGGTGGTGAAAAATGGGTAGGAGTGCAAGAAAAGGAAAATTCATAACCATCGAAGGCCCCGACGGGGCGGGAAAAACCACACAAGCCGAGAAACTGGTTGAATACCTCAAAAGCAAGGGGAAAAGGGTGATTGCGACGAGGGAACCAGGGGGAACCGCTCTGGGGGAACAGCTCAGGAGGATACTTTTGGACCCCGAGGGTAGCCCGGTTTCCAGTGCGGAGGCCCTTATATACGCAGCGTGCAGGGCGCAACTTCTGGAGAAGATGGTTATTCCAGCCCTTAAAGAAGGGTTCATCGTAGTCTGCGACAGGTTTGTGGATTCCAGCCTGGCGTACCAGGGATATGCCAGGGGAATAGGAATAAACCGCATATTGCAGCTCAACAAGTGGGTAATTGGACCCTATTGGCCTGACGTTACTATATTGCTGGACATGGACCCGGCCGAATCCCTAAAGCGACTGACCGGTGGAAAAGACAGGCTCGAAAGTGAAGCGTTAGAGTTCCACCAGAAGGTGAGGGAAGGCTATATGAAGGTCAGGGAAATGTTTCCGGACAGGATAAAAGTAATCGATGCTTCGTTGCCGGTGAAAGAGGTCTTCGAGAGACTCGTGAGCGAATTGGAAAAAGCGGGTATACTCGAATGAAAGGGGGGTTGCCCGTGAAACTCATAATGGCTGTGGTGCAGGATATCGATTCTCCCAAACTGATGGCGGAACTCACCCGGAACAACATCGGCGTTACGAAACTTTCGAGCACCGGTGGATTCCTGCAGCGGGGTAACACGACCCTGCTTATGGGCGTGGAAGAAGAAAGGCTGGACGAAGTCTTAAAAATAATCGAGAAAATTTGCCGCCCCAGGAAGCACGTAATAGCCCCCTTCCCTGCATCTCCCGGAGAAACCATGGCTCCTTATCCGATAGAGGTGACGGTAGGGGGAGCCACCGTTTTTGTAATGAACGTTGAAAGGTTTGAGAAAATATGAATACCATAAAGGTACGGGGCATGTCGTCAAAGGGGGATTTGCCCCGGGCGAGTTTTCACAACGCAAAATCGCCTTCCATGGCAGAAGATTTTCGGGACTTTTTGAAAAGTGCTCAGGAGGTGTATACAAGGGAGCAGCTTTCTTTAATGCTCTCTTCCATAGAAGAGCAGGGGAAGAGACTTGTTAAAAACATGAGCCTTGCCGACCTTAAAAAATACAAAGAAATGCTCGGACGCTTTTTCAGGTACTGCCTTGAATTAGGGCTCGAGCTTAAAGAGGAAAGGCTTTTTTCCGGTCAAGGGAGGCAAAAAATTTTGACCACAGTGAGGATTGTGGATGAAAAACTTATTGAACTGACAGAGCTTTTGCTTTCCAAGAATGCCGAAGCTGTCAGGGTATTGGCGATACTTGATGAAATCCGAGGGCTGCTCCTGGACCTTTATGCGTAAAATCTTTCACGCTTACATTCTCCTTGGACCCGAAGAAAATACGGCAAAAAAGGCAATAGAACTTGCAAAAGCCGCTAACTGCAACAAGACCCCGTCTTTCTGCGATGACTGTGACTGTTGCCGCCGAATGGAGGCAGGAAGTCATCCCGACCTTTTTCACGTGTTTCCCGACGGGTCTTCCATTAAGGTGGAAAAAATAAGGGATGTAATATTGGGCACCTATCAGCCGCCGATAGAAGCAAGAAGAAAGGTCTACGTATTTCACGAAGCGGATAAAATGACCCAGGAGGCCCAGAACGCCCTTTTGAAGACTTTAGAAGACCCACCTACATCCTTGCTTTTCCTGCTCCTGGCCCGGAACCTTAAGACTTTGCTTCCCACCGTAATTTCTAGATGCCAGATTTTGGATTACTCAAAATCGGATGAAGTAAAAGTTATCCCTAATGATTTAAAAGAAATATTGTTTGAAATAATTTTTGACGGCCTTGACTTTTCGAAAATAAACTTTTACGTTCAAAAACTCGCCGGTGCTGATGTAGAATCCGATATCTTGATGGAATTTATGGCTACGTTGTATAGAGATATTTTGGTGATTAAGACTAAAAGTAGGGCCGGCTTAAAAAATCGGGATTTGTTGGATAAATTAAAAAAAAGAGCAGAAGTTTTATCACCCCGGGTATTAGTAAAAGCCATAGAGACCTTGTACTCGCAAATAGAGGCGGTAAAGTCCAGAGGAAATGAAAATCTTGCATGGTATAATTTACTCGTGGGGCTGAAGGAGCAGGAGGTGATGTAACATGGTCAAGGTCATAGGCGTGAGATTCAAAAAGGCAGGTAAAATATATTATTTCAACCCGAAAGACCTGGAACTTTCGGTGGGAGATAGGGTCATCGTTGAAACATCAAGAGGTGTGGAGTTCGGTGAAGTGGTGATAGGCACTAAAGAAGTCAGGGAAGAGGATGTGATATCCCCTCTGAAAGATGTTATACGCAAAGCTAGTGAGGAAGACGAGAAGGTGGTGGAAGAAAACCGAATAAAGGCAAAAGAAGCTGCTAGGATTGCCGAAAAAAAGATTGAAGAACACGGCCTTGAGATGAAGCTGGTGGACGTAGAGTACACTTTCGACAGGTCGAAGCTCATTTTTTATTTTACGGCTGACGGCCGGGTGGATTTCAGGGAGCTTGTAAAGGACCTGGCGGCGATTTTCCGCACCCGTATTGAGCTCAGGCAAATAGGAGTAAGGGACGAGGCCAAAATGATTGGAGGTCTTGGCCCCTGCGGCAGAATTGTGTGCTGCCATACTTTTCTAGGCGAATTCGATCCCGTTTCCATAAAGATGGCAAAACAACAGAATCTTTCGCTGAACCCCGGCAAAATCTCGGGGCTGTGCGGCAGACTCATGTGCTGCCTCAGGTTCGAATACGAAAATTACTGCGAGGAAGCAAAGTGCTGCGATGCCTGTAAGGAAGCGGGGGAAATACTGAATGTAGAATCAAAGGTAATAACTCCCCTTGGTGAAGGAACGGTAGTTTCTCTGGACAAAGAAAAAGGAATTGTAACGGTTAAGCTGGCGGACAACGAAAAACAGAAGGATTTTTCGTTAGAGGAAGTGCAGCCTAAGGGGGATTGAAAGGTTTTGTTTTGCGGGTTATTATAGTTTTAAGAGATGATGCTTTTAGGAGGTGGGATGCATGTTCCCATTTGGGTGGTATTATTACGACCCCACGTGGATTATTGTTTTGCCAGCCCTCATCCTTGCTTTTTATGCACAGGCAAAAGTTTCTACGACATTTGAAAGATACCTTCGGGTACCTGCCAGGATAGGCCTTACCGGGGCTGAAGTGGCAAGGGAAATCTTGAGGGCCAACGGCATATACGATGTTACGGTGGAAATGACGCGCGGGAGGCTCACGGACTACTACGACCCCCGAAGCAAGGTGTTGAGGCTTTCACCGGAAGTGTACGGCGGCAGGTCCCTTGCTGCCCTCGGCGTTGCGGCTCACGAATGCGGGCATGCCATCCAGCACCACGTCGGATATGCGCCGCTCGCTTTGAGAAATACCATAGTGCCGCTAGCTGGAATAGGATCGCAGATGGCCTTTCCGCTGTTTTTCGTAGGACTCCTTCTGAGCTCCGATTTCTTGGCCACGTTAGGGATACTCTTTTTCAGTGCCGCCGTGCTCTTTCAGCTCATAACCCTGCCGGTAGAGTACAACGCCAGCAGCAGGGCGGTAGCGGTGCTGGAAAACGCGGGATTTATTTCCTATGATGAGGTAGAGCCGGTTCGCAGGGTCTTGAGTGCAGCAGCACTCACATACGTGGCCGCTACCCTTATGGCCATTCTTCAGCTCTTGAGGTTACTTGCATTGTTCGGTATTTACAACAGGGACGACAGGTAGGGGCTTAACCCCTTTATTTTTTTAATTATTTGGCTTATTTGAGCGGGTGTAAATATAATTTATTCTGGAGGAATTTTTTGAAGAGGGGGAGTAAATGTGGATTTCGGCCGGGTTATAACCGCGATGGTAACGCCTTTTGATGAAGAATTGAAGGTGGATTACAAGGCTTTTGAAGAGTTGGTGGACTACCTAATAGAAAACGGAAGCGACGCACTGGTGGTGACCGGCACCACGGGCGAGTCACCGACACTTTCCGATGAGGAAAAGCTCACCCTTTACAAGATTGCAAAAGAAGTCTCAAAAAAAAGGGCCAAAATAATAGCCGGCACGGGTTCCTACGATACCCGCCACAGCATCGAACTTTCTCTGAAAGCCCAGGAAATAGGCGTCGATGGACTTCTCCTGGTGAGCCCCTATTACAACAAGCCCACCCAGGAAGGGCTTTACCGGCATTTCAAAATGATAGCCGAGGCGGTCGACATTCCTGTAATGCTGTACAACGTTCCGGGACGGACCGCGGTTACCATTGAGCCCGAAACCCTGATGAGACTTTCCAAGGTAAAGAACATAGTGGCCGTAAAGGATGCGGGCGGAAATTTGGACAAGACCAGCAAGACCGTGGTGCTCGCGCCGCTGCTTCAGGTGTACAGCGGGGACGACAGCCTCACCTTGCCCATGCTGGCCATTGGCGCCAAAGGCGTAGTCAGCGTGGCCTCCCACCTTGTTGGAAAAAGGATAAGGGAAATGATACTGGCCTTCGAAGAGGGCGATGTGGATAAAGCCCGCAAAATCCACCTTGAGCTTTTTGACCTTTTCAAGGCCCTTTTTGTCGTGACAAATCCCATCCCCGTAAAGGAAGCTCTCAACATGACCGGGATTAAAGTCGGAGGACTTCGACCGCCGCTTTCGTCCGCCGATGAAAAGACAAGGGAAGTTTTAAGGAAAACTTTAAACAAACTGGGACTTTTATAAAAAGAAAAGACAAAAAGAGGCTGCACAAAACGCAGCCTCTTTATAATATTCCGAAGCCTTTTCTCTCAAGCTGTTTCAAAAATTCTTTTTACTTCCTGTTCCGTAAATTCGTACCTTTCCCGGCAGTACTGGCAGATGAGTTCTATTTTCCCTTTTTCTTTCAAGATATTCTCCGCTTCTTCCCTTCCCAAGTTTACGATTACGGCCTCGAGCCTTTCGCGGGAACAGGAGCAGCGGTAGCTCACATCATTTTTTGCAAGGAATTTCAGCTTAAAACCGGGAAGAAGCAAATGGAGTAATTCTTCGGGGGAATTTTTCTCATCTATGAGTTCGGTGACGGGCCTCATTACCTTTATGTTCTCTTCTATGGAAATGGCAGTGCTTTCGTCGGCGTTCGGAAGGAGCTGGACGATAAAACCACCTGCCGCCTTCACCTTCCCATCTTTATCCACGAGGACCCCGAGGCTTACTGCGGAAGGAATTTGCTCGGATTTGACAAAATAATAAGTGAGGTCTTCGGCGATTTCGCCTGACACCAGCGGCACCTGCCCCACGTAAGGTTCCTTCAACCCCAGGTCCTTTATGACGGTGAGCGTACCCTGCCTTCCCACTATACCCCCCACGTCAAGCTTTCCCTTTTCGTTAAGGGGGAGGTCCGCCTCCGGATTTGATATATACCCTTTTACGTTTCCTTTAGAATCTGAAAAAGCAAGGAGAACGCCGGCTGGGCCGCCACCTTCCACGCGAAGCGTGACGTTGTCTTTTTCTGATTTTAGCATTAAGCCCAACATTGCTGCCGCAGTGAGCAGCCGCCCTATGGCTGCAGTCGCGGTCGGAGAACAGCTGTGGATTTTCCTTGCCCTTTCCACCAATTCTGTTGTTCGGGCGGCAAAGGCCAAAACCCCAACATCCTCGTCAATAGCCCTAACCATGTAGTCTTTTGATTCCACCAAAATGAGTTGCCTCCCTTTTATCTTTCACATTGTGAAAATTGCATATAGTATTATACCATATTTTCGGCAGGTCTTCTCGAGCAAATAGCTTCACTTGTTTTTGCTCAGATAATCGCTTATCAATCGGGCGGCTTTTTTCCCGGAAAGCAGCATACCACCGAAAATCGGCCCCATACGGCAACCGCCTTCCACGTTGTTCGCTGCCATACCGGCCACGAAAAGGCCCGGAGCTAGCATCCGCGTGTTTTGTACCACGTCCTCCTCGCCCTTTTCTGCGTTCATGAAAGATTCACGAACAAGGCCCATTCCAACACGCTTGCTGTAGAGATTGGAAAGCACTGCGTCGTGGCCGGTGGCATCTAGTACCGCCTTGGCAGTGAGCACCATTGGGTCCACGTGAAGGCCGGCTATCTCTACGGCGCTGTTGTTTACGACAACGCCGGTGATTCTGTCACCGGTGGAGTGCAGGTCGATTACTGTGAGCATGTTGAAGAACTTGATACGAGGATGACCCGCAGCTTTTGCGATAAGCTTGCTTGCAAAAAGAGGTGCGGACACCACGAGGGCTCCCTCGTCTTCCACGAAGGGAATTTCGGCTTCTTTTAAAATCCACTCCACATCTTTTTGAAGCACTACTTTATTGAAACTCATGGCACCGCCCCAGATGCCGCCTCCCGGCGCTAATCTTCTGTCTATGACTGTAACCTCATACCCCTGTTCTGCCAGACTCCAGGCGCAGGTAAGGCCAGAAGGCCCGGCGCCGGCTACTATAACATCGGATTCCACCGCATCTTCTAGGTCCGCAAAGTAGTGCTTGAGAATGAGCCTGCTCACCTTTACATCGGGAACGGGGACGGAAAACGATTTCATAATAACCACTCTCCGCTTGGAATTTTTAAGTTTTTCTCGATTCTGACACTAATTTCTTCAAAATCCTAACATTTTCGGTTATGTTCCCGCAAAACACTGCCGAAATGCACGATATGCCGTCAACTCCCGTTGAAAGCACTTGCTTTGCATTGTCTTTCGTTATGCCTCCTATGGCGACTACCGGAATTTTGACTGCGCTTTTGATTTTCTTGAGACCTTCAAGGCCTATTGCTTCGGAAGAGGGTTTGGTGGGGGATGGGAAGACAGCACCTGCTCCCAGATAATCGGCTCCATCATTTTCTGCTTTAATAGCCTCTTCGGCAGTTTTGGCGGAGACTCCGAGGATTTTTCCAGGACCTAAAATTTTTCTTACCACTGCAGCAGGTATATCTTCCTGACCTACGTGAACCCCGTCCGCATCAACAGCGAGGGCTATGTCCACCCGGTCGTTTATTATAAAGGGAATGCCGTATGCTCTGGTCAGCTCACGAAGCCTGAGTGCCTGCTGGTAAAATTCCCTCCCGGAAATGTCTTTTTCCCTGAGCTGAAGCACCGTTATACCTGCTTTTATTGCTTCTTTTACCGCTTCAAAAAGGTCCTTTTCACCGAGGTACGACCTTTCGGTTATTGCATATAATGAGTAGTCAATTTTCAATCTTTCGCCTCCTTCCTTAGACTTTCAGACCCGCCCGGCGGTACAATTCCCAGAAATGATGAACGGGTCCCGCGCCACCGCCTATATTTACTGAGTTTTTAATTGCCGAAAAGATGTACTCTTTTGCAAGCTTAAACGATGTGAAAAGGTCGTGGCCAAGGGCAAGGTTGGCCGCCAGAGCCGAAGAGAATGTGCAGCCCGTACCGTGGGTGTTTTTCGTCGGAATTTTTTCCGACCTTATTTCCCGAAATTCCCGACCGTCGAAAAACACGTCAACGGCATCGCCTTTTAGGTGTCCTCCCTTGACGATTACCGCACGGCAGCCGTAGGACATTATCCTTTCAGCAGCTTTTTTCATGTCTTCTACGCCCCTGATGCTTATTCCGCTGAGGGCTTGTGCTTCCGGGATGTTGGGGGTGACAACTAAGCACCTTTTTAACAGTTCATTTTTCAGGGCTTCGACGGCATCGGGTTTTAAAAGCGCATGACCGCTTTTTGAAATCATGACCGGGTCCAGCACCACTTTTTCCGGTCCAAATTCATCGAGGCCTTTGGCAATGGATTTTATTATGCCCTCAGAGGACACCATCCCTATCTTTACAGCATCGGGTGGGAGGTCTTCAAATATGGCCTTGATTTGCAGATATACCATTTCGGGAGAAATGTCTTCTACTCCGAGGACAGCTTTAGTGTTCTGGGCGGTTACTGAGGTGATGACGCTCATGCCGTATACTCCGAGGGCGGAGAAGGTCTTAAGGTCCGCTTGTATTCCGGCTCCACCGCCCGAATCGGAACCGGCAATGGTAAGAGCAAGCTTCATGGTATCATCCTCCCAAAATAAATTAGCCCACCAGCGTAGGTGGGCAAGGTTCCCTTTCACCCCAAGGTAAGGGTGAGGTTAGCACTGCTTCCCTACGCAGGCATTACCCTGAGCAGGTTCAAGGGGTCGAGACCCGACGAGGTCTCCTCTCAGCCGAAGCTCCCCCAGCAGGTATCTATATTTTCAGGTTTTATTAATAATTATACTAAATTATTCTACGGAAAATGTTATTATCTTATTTTTTAACGATAAAGTAACTTTCGAGTACGGCATAGGCACTGTATTGCCGAATATTTTTCAATTTATACCCTTCACCTTAGATTAACTCACCGGTTCCATTCTTTCTCATTTTCATTTCGCCCGCAAGAATCACGGTGTTTTTCTTACTCTATTGTTATTTTCCGGTTAATTACCTTTTACTTGCGATGTACACAGTTTCCACAGGTTTATCCACAGGAATATTTAACTATAACGTAAATTTCTTTACAAAAATCCCGCCAGAATGCCCCCCATTTTAATCGGGAGATGAATGACGGATTGCTATTTTTATCCGGTTATTCTAAAATTTAAGCGTACCGGAGGAGATGCTAAATGCAGACAGTACCCCTCAAGGTAAACCCTCCTATCCCCAAACAAAGGCAAACTGGAGAAAATGGCCCGAATGCTGGAAACATATCGCAAAGCCTGCTCCTGGTTCCTAAAGCAGGCCGAAGCCTTGAACACTACCAGCTGCCGTCAGGCACATGGGTCATCAAATTTCCCGTCTCCTCCGGCAGGAGCCAGATAGCAGTGCCCATTGCCACTTCTAAATACCATGCCAAAAGGCTCCGGGACCTGGCAGGAGGTTCCTGCCCTCAAGGGTCCATGGAGATATGGCTTGACTCATTTAAACGAGCCGTGCGGTGTAATCGGGGTCGATTTCGGCATAGTAAAGCTTGCCGTGCTGTCCAACAATATCTTTTTTGACGGCAGCCATGAGTATTGACAATCGCGAAAATTGATATTATAATTTCAAACTAATAAAGAAAAAGGCGATGAGGGAAAGAGTAGCCGTAGCTGCCATTAAGAGAGCTGGTGGTTGGTGCAAATCAGCTGGGGCTGCGGTGAAGTACATTCCCAAAGCTGCAGGCTGAAAGGGGAAAATGCACTGAGTAGGCTGAGCCGTTACCCCGCGTTAACGGGGAAGAGTGGGTTTACCACGGCCTTTGCCGTGGTAGATCAAGCAGGGTGGTACCGCGGGAAAAACTCGCCCCTTTTTGGGGCGAGTTTTTTTATCATTTTCCGGGAGGAATGGACGTGGTTTTGAGGATAGGTTACCTCGGGCCGAGAGGCTCTTTTACTGAAGAGGCCATGGAGGTTTACACAAAAGGGATCAATATTTACGAGAAGGTGGAGTTTTCCACGATTTCCGGGTTGATTTACGCCGTCGGCACAAAGATAAACGAGGCTGTGGTGCCTTTTGAAAATTCCATTGAGGGTTCGGTCAATGTCACACTGGACATTTTGATTCACGAATCCAAAGCAATGATAAAAGGAGAGCTGGTACTTCCTATAAATCATCATCTTTTGGCCAAAAAGGCTTACCCACTGGAAAAAATCGAAAGGGTTTACTCCCATCCGCAGGCACTCTACCAGTGTCGCCGGTTTTTGAACGAAAAGATGCCGGGGGCTGTTTTGCGGGAAACCGAGAGCACAGCCGAAGCGGCTATGATAGTCTCAAAAACGGATAGGCCCTATGCTGCAATAGGGAAAAAAGACCTTTCGACGCTATACAATCTGGTTTTACTTTCGGAAAATATCCAGGATTACAAAGAAAATTTTACGCGCTTTATCATACTGTCAGACAACGATAGCATGCCTACGGGCTGCGACCGGACTTCTTTAGTTTTCGCGACAGAAAACAAGCCCGGCAGCCTTTACAGAATACTCGGCCTTTTTGCCCGGGAAAATCTAAACCTCACAAAGATAGAGTCCAGACCTTCCCGGAGGGCCTTAGGAGAGTACGTATTTTTGCTGGAAGTGGAGGGTCACCGCCAGGATGAGGTTTTGAAAAAGGTGCTTGGGGAGGTCGAAAAAAACGCCACGTTTTTTAAAATTTTAGGCTCCTATCCCCGGTGGCGTGAAAGTTATCCCCCCTTTCCGGGGGGAAGGGCGGATGCGTCGCAAACTTGCTTAAAACATGAAGCGGAGGGATTTTCGTGATAATAGTGATGCGAAAAGATGCCACCGAGGAAGACATAAAAAGGGTCTGCAGCGTGGTTGAAAGCGCAGGGCTCGGGGTTCACATCTCGAAGGGCTCAGATGTGGTAATAATAGGCGTAATAGGAGACCGGAGAAGGCTGGAGAACAAACCCATAGAACTCATGGACGGTGTTGAAAAAATCGTGCCCATAATGGAGCCTTACAAGCTCGCAAGCCGCACGTTTCACCCGGAACCCACTGTGGTGAAAGTAGGGGATGTAAAAATCGGCGGGGAGGAGTTCGTGATAATGGCGGGCCCCTGTGCGGTGGAGAGTAAGGAGCAGCTTTTTGAAACAGCCGAAATAGTTAAAAAATGCGGTACCAGGGTACTTCGCGGCGGGGCCTTCAAGCCAAGGACTTCGCCCTACTCCTTCCAGGGGTTGGGAGAAGAGGGCTTGAAGATTCTTGCGGAGGCGAGAGAACTAACCGGGCTTCCAATAGTAACGGAAGTGGTGAGTCCCGAATATGTGGAAATGGTTGCACATTACGCCGACATCCTGCAGGTAGGGGCCCGCAATATGCAGAACTTTGAGCTTCTGAAGGCCGTAGGAAAGTCGGGAAAACCGGTGCTCTTAAAAAGGGGAATGGCGGCCACCATCGAGGAATGGCTGAATGCCGCCGAGTACATCATGAACGAAGGCAATTTCCGGGTGATTCTCTGCGAGAGGGGAATAAGGACCTTCGAGCAGAAAACCAGGAATACCCTGGACCTCAGTGCAGTCGCCGTAATAAAGCACATAAGCCACCTTCCCGTAATAGTGGACCCATGCCACAGTACCGGAAACTGGCGGTTGGTAGCTCCGATGAGCAGGGCTGCTCTAGCTGCCGGAGCGGACGGACTGATAGTAGAAGTTCATCTCGAGCCGGAAAAGGCCCTATCCGACGGTCCCCAGTCCCTCAAACCCGAAAAATTCATGGAATTGTGCGAGGAGCTCAGAAAAATCGCCCCCATCGTGGGGAGGAGCATCGAATGAATATCAAAAAAATAGCGGTTGTGGGTTTGGGGGTTATAGGCGGGTCGCTAGCAAAGGCTTTCAGGGCTGCCGGGATTGAAGTGACGGGGATAGACGAGGATGACGAAGCCATCTTGAAGGCAAAAAAGGACGGGGTAATTTCCCCGGACAGCTTCAATATCAAAGAAGAGGACCCGGTCCATTTCGAACCGCTCAGAAGGGCCGATGTGGTGTTTTTCTGCATTCCGGTAATGAGCATAGTTCCTACCGTAAAAAAACTGGCGCCTTTTTTTAAAGAAGGCGCCGTTATCACAGATACCGGCAGTACGAAGAAATTTCTGGTAAACTCCCTCAAATTAAAGCTGCCTGAAGGCGTCGAATTCATAGGCGGGCATCCGATGGCGGGCTGTGAAAAAAGCGGGTACGAATTCAGCAGAAAGGACCTTTTTTTGAATGCCCCCTACATCCTGACGCCGACTTTAGAAAACTCCGAAAAAGGTCTGGAAATTTTAAAATCCCTCATCCTGAAAATCGGAGCGGTTCCCCATTTGATGACAGCGGAAGAACATGACAGGATGGTTGCCGCCGTAAGTCACCTGCCGCAGGTCGTCGCCACTAGCCTTGCGGCGGCAGTGGCAGAATTCGATATGGACGGAAGATGTTTGAAGCTTTCGGGCAGGGGTTTTAAGGATACTACAAGGATAGCTTCATCGTCCTTTAGTATGTGGAGGGACGTGTTCCTAACCAACAAAGAAGATATTCTGAAAATGATTTGGCTTTACCAAAGAAAGCTAAAAGAGCTTGCTAAGGCCATAGAATCGGAGGATGAAGGTTATATGAGAAAAATCTTTTTTAAAGCTGCGAAATACGTGAGAGAGGGGTGAATCCATTGGATGTGATTCTCGAAGGCAAAAGGAAAATCAAAGGGGAAATTACGCCGCCCCCCGACAAGTCCATATCCCACAGGAGCGTGATGATAGGGGCGATTTCGGAAGGTACGACGGAGGTGGAGCGCTTTCTTTGCGCCGACGACTGCCTCAGCACCGTTGAATGTTTTCGGAAGATGGGAATAGAAATCGACTTTCTCGGTCATGACAGGATTACCATCAAAGGAAAAGGGCTTAGGGGTTTGAAAAAGCCGGAAGGGATGCTTTACGCTGGCAATTCCGGGACCACCATGAGGCTACTTTCCGGGATACTCGCCGGCCAGGATTTCGAAGCGGTAATCAGCGGTGACGAATCGCTTTTAAAAAGGCCGATGGGAAGGGTGGTAGAACCCCTCAGGATGATGGGGGCCGCTATTGAAGGAAGGGAGGGAGGAAGGTATGCACCCCTTACCATTAGAGGAGGACGTCTGAAGGGAATTTATTACGAGCTTCCCGTGGCCAGCGCTCAGGTAAAGTCGGCATTGCTGCTTGCCGGTCTTTACGCCGAGGGTGAAACGGTGATAGTAGAAAGGCAAAAGACCCGGGACCACACCGAAATAATGCTTAGGGAGCTCGGCGGGAAGATTTTTTCCCAGGACGGTCGGCTCAAGCTTATTCCAGTGGAAAGGCTTTGTGCTCGGAAAATTGTTGTTCCCGGGGATATTTCATCGGCGGCGTTTTTTATGGTAGCTGCGGCAATAGACGAAAATTCCGAACTTTTAATAAGGGATGTGGGCATCAATCCCACCCGCACCGGCGTGATAGAAGTGCTCCGGGAAATGGGGTGCACCGTGGAAATACAAAACGAGAAGACCACGAACGGGGAAAAAATGGGAGATGTTGTGATTAAGGGAAATGGCCTTAAAGGGGTCGTGATTGATGGCAAAGTCATACCAAGGCTCATCGACGAGATTCCGGCGATAGCCGTTGCGGCGGCCTTTGCCCAAGGAGAGACGGTGATAAAAGGTGCAGGGGAACTCAGGGTGAAGGAAAGCGACAGGATAAAAGCCATAGCATGGAATTTAAAAAGATTGGGGGCGCAGGTGACAGAACTTGAAGACGGCCTGATAATCCGGGGTGAAAGTAAAATGAAGCCCTGCGAAATGGATAGCTTCGGCGATCACAGGATTGCCATGGCCATGGCCGTTGCGGCAATATCAATTCCGGGTCGTTCCAGGATAAAAAATGCCGAGTGCGTCAATATATCCTTTCCGGACTTTTTTGATGCTCTACAAAAAATAAGCGAACCTTATGTATGAAAGGGGGCTGATGAAATGCCAGAACTTGCGGTAATCGGCTGGCCGCTTGACAAGACCTTTTCTCCTTTGATGCAAAATGCCGCTCTGAAAAGTGTGGGCCTTTTGTGGAAATACGAGGCGATTCCCGTACCGCCCGAGTATTTGAAAGAATTCTTTTCAAAGGCCTCGGAGGAAATGAGGGGATTTAATGTCACAATGCCCCACAAGCGCCTGGTGTACGAACTTTGCACTGAAAAGGACAATTTTGCCAGAATCAGCGGCGCGGTGAATACCGTCGTATTCAAGCGCAAGGGCAAGAAAATCGAATCTTTCGGTTACAATACCGACGGCCCGGGGCTCTTAAAGTCTTTACGGGAAAAGGCAAAAGCAAAAAGGATAGATTCGGCCTTATTTTTGGGAGCCGGAGGGGCAGCAGCGGGAGGCATAGCGGCCCTTCTGACATCCGGGACAAAGCGGATTTATATAGCAAATCGCACCTTGAAAAAGGCTAAAGAACTGGCAGAAAACTTTCGAAAGAAATTCGACGGTGCAGAATTTAAGGTCATTGCGCTGGAAAAAGTGGAAATTTGCGATGCTTTAAAAGAGGTTGAGCTTATCGTAAACTGCATACCGGAAGAAAAAGCGGCGGATTTTGAAGAGATTTTTGAAAAACGCGATGCGCCCGGGAAAATTTTTTGCGATTTCAGTTATGGCGAAAAGCCGGGCAGGCTCTATTCAAAGGCAAAAGAGCTAGGGTTTGTGACCGTAAGCGGCGTAGAGATACTCCTGTGGCAGGGAGCCTATGCCTTTGAGATTTTCACCGAAAGGGAATGTCCGGTGGATAGCATGAAAAAAGCACTTGTAGAAAAAGTAGGAAGTTGGTGGTTGGAATGCTGAGGTTTATTACGGCCGGGGAATCCCACGGGTTGGGGATTACGGCGATCTTGGACGGGATGCCGGCGGGGGTTGAAGTGAGCGATGAGGAGCTCTCTTTCGAGCTTTCCCGGAGAAGAAAGGGATACGGCAGGGGGAAAAGGGCTAATATCGAAGACGACCAGGTCATGATTACATCGGGAGTATCGGATGGCAAAACCACCGGGGCGCCGATTTGCGTTGTTATTCCCAACAAGGACCACGTAAATTGGAAGGGCAGGTACGTGCCCATACTGGCACCCCGGCCCGGCCATGCGGATTTTGCGGGGATGGTAAAGTACGGCTTTGATGATTGCCGTCCGGTGGCGGAAAGGGCCAGCGCAAGGGAGACTGCGGGAAGGGTGGCGTGCGGCTATTTTGCCAAAAAACTCCTCGAAAAAGAAGGCATAAAAGTGCTGAGCTGGGTTGTCCAAATCGGGCCAATTTCAGCTGAGCTTCCGCCGGCCGATAAGAGGATGCTGAGCGAAAGGGAAGCAGAAAGGCTTTTCGAATTGGCCGAGGCTTCCGAGGTGCGGTGCCCGGATTTTGCGGCCTCCGAACGGATGAAAAATCTCATCGACGAGGCAAGGGAAAAAGGCGACACGTTAGGAGGCGTTTTCGAAGTTGCGGTTCTTAACGCCCCTCCGGGGCTTGGAAGCTACGTTCAGTGGGACAGGAGGCTCGATGCCCGGTTGGCGGCGGCAGTCATGAGCATTCAGGGAATAAAGGGACTTGAATTCGGGATGGGGTTTAAACTGTCCGAAGTCCCTGGAAGCAAAGCTCATGACCCCATTTCAATACCTAATAGGCCTTCTAACAGGGCCGGAGGCATAGAGGGCGGGATGAGCAACGGGGAGATTATTTTCATAAGAGCCGCCATGAAGCCCATACCTACGCTGCAGACCCCCCTTTCATCCGTTAACGTTAAAACGAAAGAAGAATGCCGGGCCCATGCGGAAAGGTCGGATGTTTGTGCCGTGGGCTCTGCAGCGGTGGTTGCCGAATCGATGGTGGCCCTGGTGGTGGCGGATGCCCTACTGGAAGTAAGGGGTGGAGACCGGTGGTAGGAAAGAATATAGTTCTGAGCGGCCTTCCGGGAAGCGGCAAGACAACAGTAGGGAGACTTCTGGCAAAGGAGCTTTCCTGGTTTTTTCTTGATACGGACCGGTTGGTAGAGGATTTGGCGGGGATGACGATTCCGGAAATATTCGAAAAATATGGAGAAGAAAAATTCAGAGAAATGGAAACGATTGCCATATCGAAGGCGTCGAAGCTCAAAAATGCAGTGATTTCCACCGGGGGAGGAGCGCTGACAAGAAGGCAGAATGTAAAATTTCTCAAAGAAAACGGAATAATCGTTTTTTTAGACGCCTCCCTTGATATTCTCTTTTCCCGCCTGGAAAACGACGCCTCCAGACCTTTGCTAGCGTCCGGCAGCTTAAAAGAAAAAAAAGAAAGGCTTTCATTGCTTTACCGTGAAAGGTATGAGCTTTACAGGCAGACTGCGGACCTTATATTAAAAGCTGGAGAGAACCCGGAAAGGATAGCGGAAAATATATTAAAGGAGCTTTACCGCAGGGGGCTGAAAAAGGAAAAGGCGATTTTGGAGGACGAAAGCTTACTTGTGAAAACTCCATCTAGAAATTACCGGGTGAAAATAGGCTATAAGTTCTTCAAAAGGCCTTTGCTGGAATTTTTAAAGGAACAAACCGTCTCAAAAGCGGTGATAGTGACAAATCCCCTTTTAAATCAGCTTGCCTGCGGGGACTTTCTTCTTTCGGCAAAAAAAGAGGGATTGAATGTGGATGCGATTTTAATTAGGGATGAAGAAGAGAGGAAAAACCCGGAAACGCTTTTGGAAATATTCGATAAATTTGCCAGCTTAAACCTTGACAGGGACTCGGTGGTGGTGGCCATAGGCGGAGGAGTTACGGGTGACATGGCGGGCTTTGCCGCCGCCACGTATATGAGGGGGATAAGGTGGATTTACGTGCCGACTACGTTGCTCGCTCAGGTGGATGCGAGTATAGGAGGTAAGGTGGCGGTAAACCACGGGTCCTTTAAAAATCTCATCGGTGCTTTTCACCAGCCGAGCCTCGTTGTGACAGATATAGGGTTTTTGGATGTGCTGCCGGATGAGGTATACAGCGACGGTATGGCGGAAGTCGTTAAGTCGGCCGTAATTGACGGAGATTTATTTTACTTTTTAGAAGAAAATGCTTCTAAAGTCAGGGAAAGGGACCCGAGGGCCATGCTTTCCATGGTGGCATCGTGTTTAAGGCTAAAGAGTCGAATAGTGCAGGAAGACGAGCACGACAGGGGCATGCGAATGCTGCTTAATCTTGGGCATACATTCGGACATGCGGTGGAAGCCGCTTCCGGATATAAAACAACCCACGGAAAGGCCGTATCAGTAGGCATAGTCTATGAAACCTGGCTTTCGTGCAGGCTGGGATACGCACAAAAGGAAATAGAAGAAAGAATCAGGGAACTTCTTAAATTTTTCAATTTGCCCGTGTCGTTAAAGGAAATCGGAGCTTTTTTAAAAATCCAGGACCTTTTCGAATTCATGAAGGCTGACAAGAAGGCTACTTTCGGGAAGATGAGGTTTGCTTTGCCTTTTAAAATAGGCGACGTAAAAGTGGTGGAATGCTTTCCGGAAGAAGTAAAGAGCGTGATGGAAAAGGTGGAAGGTGAGACGAAATGAGAATTTTGGTGATACACGGTCCTAACCTGAACCTTTTGGGAAGCAGGGAGCCTGATATCTACGGCAATTTGACGTTGGAAGAGATAAACCGGTTGATCGAAGAGAAGGCGGCAGAACATCGAGTAACGGTTAGAATAGTGCAGCGTTCTTCGGAGGGTGACATCATAGATGAAATCCACCGGGCAAAAAACTGGGCCAGGGGCATCGTGATCAACGCTGGAGCCTATACGCATTACAGCATCGCCATCCGGGACGCGCTTTGCGCAGTCAATTTGCCCGCGGTGGAGGTGCATATTTCAAACACGTTTAAAAGGGAAGATTTCAGACACAAATCCGTCATAAGCCCGGTGGTCGAAGGCGTCATAGCGGGCTTGGGATACCGCGGCTATCTTTACGCCATCGATTATCTGGTGGAGCTCGAAAAAACAAAAGCCGGATGAAGGGGGAAAATAAAAAATGAAAGTGCGGGGCATAAGGGGAGCAACTACGGTCGATTCAAATTCGAAAGAAGAAGTGATAAATGCGACGAAGGAACTTATAAAGGAAATGATGGATAAAAACGGAGTGACAATCGACGATATATGTTTTATACTTTTTAGTGCGACGGAAGATATAGATGCGGCCTTTCCCGCCCAGGCGGCAAGGGAGCTTGGAATGCATTTTGTTCCCCTTCTTGATTTTTCCCATATGAAGGTTAAAGGAGCTTTAAAAAGCTGCATACGCGCGCTTATGGCCTTCAACACGGATAAAAGTCAGGAGGAAATCAGGCACGTATACCTCAGGGAAGCAAAAGCGCTGCGACCCGACATAAAATGATATGGAAGAAAGAGGGATTTTCATGGGAAAAGCAACGCCCGGTGTCCTTTATCTTTGCCCGACGCCCATAGGAAATCTGGAGGACATAACGCTCAGGGTTTTGAGGATATTGAAAGAAGCGGACTACATAGCAGCGGAGGATACGAGGGTAACGAAAAAGCTCCTGAATCATTACGGCATAAACACACCGCTCGTCAGCTACCGGGAACACAACAAAGAGAAGATGGGCAGAAAAATAGTAAAAGACATCCTAGAAGGGAAAAGCGTTGCTCTGGTTTCGGATGCGGGAACGCCCGGAATCTCCGACCCGGGAGAGGACCTGATAAAAAAAGCCATAGATGCGGGAATACGGGTGGTGCCGCTTCCGGGACCTTCGGCGGTGATTTGCGCCGTTTCGGCGTCGGGCTTGAGCACTTCGAAGTTTGCGTTCGAGGGCTTTCTCCCGCAAAAGGCCACAGAAAGGAGAAAGCAGCTTGAAAAACTCCGGGACGAAAAGAGAACCATAGTGCTGTATGAAGCGCCGCACCGGCTTTTGAAATGCCTGTCGGACATCAGGGACATTCTGGGTGAAAGGAAAATCGCGGTGGCAAGGGAGATGACGAAGCTCCACGAGGAATTTTTCAGGGGGACGGTGAGCGAAGCTATAAATAGATTCGAAAGCACACCGCCCAGGGGAGAAATCGTCCTGGTAATAGAAGGAACGGGGCTTAAAACCGAAGAAACAAAAAAGGCGGAAAACTTGAGCGAACAGGAGGACATAAATAAAATAATCCTACAGGAAGTCGAAAGGAGGATAAGAAGCGGGATGGACAAAAAGGAGGCAATGAAAGCTGTGGCAAAGGAGTTTTCCATCCCGAAGAGGCAACTTTACAAGGTTTTGCTCGAAAATGAAAAGTAGAAAGGTAAAAGCGATTTTTCAGGAAGCAGGTCTTTCGGGAGGGTGTCTCGGAGCGTGCACCACCGTTATGCTGTTCAGTATAATTTCGTACTCCACGGCGTCGGAGTTTTTATCTAACTTTTTTCTGAATTCCGCCCTAGGAACTACCACCGTGACTTCATGGGGGTCCTTTATGTTGAGCTTTCTTTTCATCCTTATGGTAAGCCCCGGGAGGCTTAATTCCACCTCGTCCGACTGAAGGGGCTTTTTTCTCCTTATTAGCTTTTTTATGAAGGTTCTTATGTTTCCGATGAGGCCTTTTTTCGACATTTTTACCACCTGCTTTTCGGTCTATTAGAGCATATTAATTTTCGAAAGTCTGTGTTACTTTTAAGGCAAGTTTTTTGGCGGCAATGGGCCTCATCGGGTTTTAAAAAATGTGCGGTTCAAATTTACAATCCTAAGACATCGGCGATTTCGGTCATGGCCTTTAAGGAAAGCTCTGCGAATTCTTCAAAGGGTATTCCCAGCAGTTCTATGGATCGCATGGCGTTCCTGTCCGCACCTGCCGCGAATCGCAATTCGTTCATTCTCTTTAGTATTGACTTGACCTTTACGCTGGATAGCTTTTTGTCGGGGTAAACCAGAGCTACTGCAGTTATAAAGCCCGTAATGGGGTCTGCGGCATACAGCGCCCGGTCGAACTTGCATTCTATCTTTGTTCCGGTAGCCTGGTTGTGGGCAAGTATGGCGTGATACATATCCTCCGTTCCGAAGTTGAGGCCTCTTAATATTTCTATGGTTTTGGGACCGTGAAGCTCGGGGTGATTTCTGTAGTCCACCAGGTCCGCGTCCAGGTCGTGGAGTAGGCCCGCTATGCTCCATTCCTCGACTTTATCGGGCTCCAATCTTTCGGCTAAAGCTTTCATCACGGCCTCCACCGCATAGCTGTGCTTTACGAGGTTTTCGGTGTGCAGGTATTGATGAAGGATTTCTAGGGCTTTTTGCCTGTCCATCTCTTCCATCCTCCCAAAGATATGTAGTTTGTCGTTTAATATAAAACATTTCTAATAATTATACTATAGAATTTCATTCGTGTCACATTTTTTGAAAAAATTGTGTTGACTTTGAATCAAAATGGTGTAAAATATATAACAAAACCCAAAAAGCTCAAGGCTTTGAAGGGAAAGAGTAGGAACGAATCCTGCGCCCAGAGAGGGAGACCCGCGGGCTGGAAGGTTTCCCGCGTCAGGCGTTCCGAAACCCGTCCCGGAGCCGAAGGCGATGAGCCTTACCGGCAATCCCTGCCGTTAAGGAAGGGAGGGTATAACCCCGGAAAGTACCGGGGCGTACCTGAAACGAGTGGGCCGTGCGGCCAATAAAGGTGGTACCGCGGAATAAGCCTTTCGCCCTTTGTAGGCGAAAGGTTTTTTGCTTTTTATACGAGCTTTGCAGAAAATTTAAGGAGGTGGTAGGTTTGGAAAAGGTCGGATTTTTAGGGGCGGGTTCCATGGCTGAAGCACTGCTCAAGGGATTGCTCGGTGCCGGCGTTTTCAGGGCCGAAGATATATTCGTCATAAATAAGAAAAACGACGAAAGGCTGGACTATATTAAAAAAACCTACGGAGTGAATGTGACTAGGGATTACTCGGAAATTGGGAGAGAATGCTCGATTTTGATGCTGCTTGTAAAGCCAAAAGATGTGGAGGGGGTTATGGAAAAGATAAAGGACCACCTGAAAGAAGAGCACCTTGTCATATCCGTTGCGGCCGGAATAACCACCTCTTACATCGAAGGATTTTCTCCAAAGAAATTGAAGGTGATAAGGGCCATGCCCAATATCTCCTGCCAGATAAAAGAATCGGCCACGGCCATAGCAGCCGGATACCATGCCGGAGAGTCGGAGATTAAAAAAGCTTCGGAAATTTTTTCTTCTGTCGGCAAGGTCATTTTGGTGGACGAAAAATGGCTCGATGCGGTAACCGCCCTTTCAGGCAGCGGGCCAGCCTACGTATATCTCATGATGGAAGCCCTCACCGAGGCAGGGGTAAGGGCGGGACTACCCGAAAAGGTGTCTTACGAACTTGCAGTTCAGACTGTATTCGGGGCGGCAAAAATGGTGCTTGAAACGGGCGAAGAGCCCGTGACCTTGAGAAAGAAAGTCACCTCGCCCGGCGGCACTACTATGGCCGGGATAGAAACCCTCGAAAAAATGGGTTTCGTAAATGCCATAGTGCAGGCGGTTAAAAGTGCCGCTCGGAGGTCAGTGGAAATGAGAAAGGAGAGTGGAGTTTACGGAAATTCTTGACAATTGTTTAAATTTTTTGTACCATAATTTTGTAGTAAAAAGGAAAAAAGAAGAGACCCGAGTCTCTTCTTTAATTTTTTTTCACCTTTTTTAATTCGGAAGCGCAGTCCTTGCAGATATTTTTCCCCTTGAAGTTTATGATGTTTTCAGCGCTACCGCAGAATATGCAGCCGGGTTGGTATTTTTTTAAGATAATCCGGTCGGTGTCCACGTAAATTTCCAAGGCGTCCTTCTCGTTTATATCTAATGTGCGCCTTAGTTCGATGGGTATGACCACACGACCCAGTTCGTCAACTTTTCTGACGACCCCCGTCGATTTCATAGAGAAATGCCCCCTCTTTTTTACTTTTTTCGACAATATTTCTTGAGTAGATAATACCAGAGCTGCCAATAAAAGTCAACATTTTGTAAAAAAGTAGCACTTTTAAAAAGGAGTGACGGATTTGGAAGTACTGAATGAAAATCTAAAAAGGGAATTTGCCGTCGCCGCTTCGGTTTTGAGAAAGAGGTTGGAGCAGCGGCCTGACAGGAAAAGCCTACGGGATTTGATTGAAAAAAGCGGCCTTGGGAGATTCAAGAAAAGTCGAAGAATGACGAACCGCGAACTGGAGTCTCTGTTTGCAAAAGGAGGCATAGTGGGGGTGGACGGTTCCACCAACAGCACTGCCGGTCCCTTCCCGTACATCATAACCGTCCAGCAGTCCCTGGCGAAGAGCACGGCAATTCGGGAAGAAATATATTATACCAGGGTTTTGTGCCCCCTTTTCATGCAGGAAGACATGGACGAGGCAGAATACCTTGAACTTACAAAATCCAGCCTTGCGTCCTTGGAAGCAATGGCAGCTCTTGAAGCAGTGGAGAAACTTAAACCCGCCGTAATTCTGCTCGACGGCTCCCTGGTCCGGTTAAAAATCGAAGCCAAAAACCTGTGGGAGGATTTAAAGGAAGCCGCTATTAACAAGGGGATTTTGCTTGCGGGGGTGGTCGAAGGTATTTCTACGAAAGTGGTAAGCGCCACCTTAAAGGAATCCCTGCCGGAAGCGGTGAGGGAAGCCTGCGATTGGGAACTGCTCTTTGGTACATTAGACATAGGAGAAGGGCTTGAGGTTGTACCGACAAGCTTTAAGGAAGGATTTCGCACGGTGTTTATGAGGACTTCCATCGACCCCAAACCTATAGGCATTGACCTTCTGGAGGAGCAGTACGAACATCTTGAGCAGGTAGAAAGCCTGATTTTTACCCTTACTCCCCAGGACGGCCGGGGAATACCTCTTTGGCTTGACCTTGTTGACAAAAAAGTCAAAATCAGCGATGCTCTTTTAGAGGGGCTTTTAAAGGCGTACTTGGGCGAGGATTTTTCTGAATTCCTCACTCCGAAAAGGGCAAAACGGAGTCCCTAGAGATTTGGTAGCCATATTTAAACATATCCATGAAAGGAGAAAGTAATTATGCAGGTGGTGGGTCTTACCACTCCTCAGGAAGTTTTTGTGGCTTCCAGGGAAAGGAAATTCAGGATAAACGAGATTCTGGTGATAGAAGATCCGCACCAGGGCTCGCTCATAGGCGAAGTGGTGGAGGCCAATTCTTACAACCGTTTCATTCCGCTTTCGATAAATCACGACTTTGTGGACGCAAGAGTGATTGAGTCCCTAGAACGCCTGGGGTATTCGATTAGCGAAGACGAAATTAATATAGCCAGGGTAAAACTTAGAAACGAAGCGAGTTTCCCGGTTACCACAGGTGCGAAGGTACATCTTCCGGAGTTCTCGGAAGTGAAAGACCTCCTTGTAAGGTCGACCCCGCAGGAGGGGCTTGCTTTAGGAGAGATAAAAAATACCGAAGAAACGGCAGCCACCATGGATGAAAATCTAAAAGGACTTTTTTACGTATACACCAGAGGGGAAAAAAAGAGGACAAAAAACGTGCCGTTTCTGCTGGATTTGAGGTCCTTTCAGCAGTACCCCCACATAGGCATCTTCGGCGGTTCTGGTTCGGGCAAATCCTACGGGCTCAGGGTCATAATGGAAGAGCTGATGCTCAAAGAAATCCCGGCAATTATCCTGGACCCCCATTACGAGATGGATTTTTCGACAAAGGAGGAAGGACTGGAAGGGACACCGGATTTTAATGGCGCTTTTAAAAAGTTTCAGATAGGGGAGGATATAGGCGTCGAATTCCTCGCCCTGGGGAAAAGGGACCTTTTGGACCTGCTTTCCGCAGTAAAGCCCCTGACCGAAGCCATGAGCAGCGCCGTGGAAATCCTTCACCGCCGGGGAGACACTCTTTTAAGCTTTTCTTCGCGGTTGGAACTTTTGGCCGAGGCCCTGGAATTGGGCAGAATCCGGATAGAAAAGATACTGCAGCAGGATATGGAACCCCAGGAAAGAGAAAAATATAAAAAAATGAAGGAGCTTTTGGAGGAGTACCCCAACATACCGCTGGTGTCAGTGCAGGGCATTTCCTGGAGGCTGAGAAGACTTCAGGCTTCTGGACTTTTCAATCACAACATAAAACCGGTAAAAGAAGCCCTTTTGCAGGGGAAGCTGGCGGTGATACAGGGCCCCATATGGCTGCTGCAGGTGTTTTCCACATACCTTCTTGCCAACCTCTACCGGGCGCGCAGGGATTACAAGGATGGGGAGCTCAAGGGAAACGCCAAAGGCGAGTATTTCCCCCCCTTCGTGATAGCCACCGATGAAGCCCACAATTTCGCTCCCAAAGGGTATGACGCTCCAAGCAAGGGGATTATCACCGAAATTGCCCAGGAAGGCAGAAAATACGGCGTATTTCTGGTGCTGGCAACCCAGAGGCCCACGCTGCTCGATGAAACGGTGACCGCCCAGCTCAACACCAAGATAATCTTCAGGACCGTCAGGGGGCACGACATAGCCACCATTACGGAAGAGACCGACATAGGGGCGGAAGAGGCAAAAAGGCTCCCATACCTTCCTTCCGGCGATGCCTTTGTATCGTCGCCGCTTTTCGGCAGGACCGTGGCAATAAGGGTTAGGCTTCCCTATACGAAAAGCCCGCACACCCTAAACCCCTTCGATGAGATAAAGCATTATAGGCAGAAGGCCGAAGAAAAGCTCTTGGACTTACTGGAAGCCCACCTTCCGATATACGAGGTGAATCTCCTGAAAGTGATTCAGGCCTTGAATGCCGAGGCGCCGGATTTGAAACTGGAAGTAAGGACCTTGAAGGAAAGCCTGGAATCCCTGGTAAAAAGAGGAAAGCTCCAAAAGACGGATACGCCTTTTGGAGCCATGTACCACCAGTGACATCCTCCCCCTAATGAATTAGGGGGGGGTCCCACCGTGGGACGGCGGCTTTAAGCCGCAGGTTAGCCAGCTTTCCCCGGATGACCCGGTTCATCACCTTGGCCTTAAGGGGTGTCGCGCCGCACGGCTCGTTTAAAAGAGTCAAGCCCTATCTCCATAGACCCTTGACGACAGGAACCTCCTGCCAGGTCCTGAAACCTTTTTGCATGGTATCTAGAAGTGGCAATGGGCACTGCTATCTGGCTCCTGCCGGAGGAGACGGGAAATTTGATGACCCATGTGCCTGACGGCAGCTGGTAGTGTTCAAGGTTTCGGCCTGCTTTAGGAACCAGGAGCATGCCTTCCTATAGAGTTCCAGCATGCGAACCATCTTCTCCCGCTTGCCTTTGTTTGGGGATAGGAGTTTTGCCTTGTGTATGTATTAAAAACATTCCTGCTTTGTGCGGAAAAAATTTTAGATTTACTTTCAGGGAAATACACTTTTCCTGAATTCGAGAAAGAACTTCACAAGCTACTAACTGAGCTGGGGAAAAAAATATGTGGGATTGTATTAAAAGAATTTGATGAAAAGATATACAAAGACAGGAAAGAGAGGAAAAATTGGATAGTATTACAGAAAGACTGTGAGAGGACTATTACCGCAAAATTTGGAGATATAAACATATAAGAGGCGGTATTACGAGAACAAAGAAACGAAAGAAAAATCCTATCTTGTAGATAAGGCAGCAGGTGTGCTCGCGGAATGGTAATATTTACAAATTATTCTATAGGGCCTTGTAGTGAATAGGGCTTTTTTTATTTTTTCAAGGAACATAGTTTTGCAAGCGCCTATTTATTTTTTTATTTTCTTATACCACGCGTTTATCATTAACCTGAATCCGTGATAAGGATTGCAATATAATCCATAAATACGGGACATTTCCATAGAAAGCTCTTCTTAAAAACTAAAATTTTCCATTGTGCTGTAA
>JASUSP010000022.1 GCA_030446005.1 Tepidanaerobacteraceae bacterium
GAAGGGGATATCGTTACTTGCATTTTTCAAATCTATTAGGAAAACTTTATCGAAAGAAAAGTCTTTTTCGCCCAGTCGGTTAAGTGCGTCGATTTCTACAGGACAAACGTCCATCTTCACCTTTGTTATTTCTAAAGCTTTCTCAATGATGTTTTTAGAACATATTACAACCGGCTTAACTTTTTCGTATAGTTCTTTATTGGACAGGGCTTTTACGACAATTTCTGGGCCGACGCCGGCAGGATCTCCTGCGGTAATTGCAATTAGAGGTCTTTTTTGCAAGATACTTCACTCCTTCTCTTGAAAGTTATCTATTTCAGAAGAAATTCAACGCATTTTGCAGCGCTTTCCGTATTTCCCACGAGGCCTCCCTTTGTCACGATTTTGAGGCCGTCAAAGTCACCGCCAACGAGAGTTCCATAGGCCGCCAGTGGAAGCACATCTCCTGAAACTTCTACGGCAAGAGCCCCTACTTCCTGGCAGAAAGCTACGGTCATGTCACCGCCCGTGATGTAAACACCCTTGAGATTTGGGATTCCCTTTTCTAGTACTTTTTTGGCTATTTGGGCAAGGGCACTATTTATCCTTATCGAAAGAAAATCTGCGGTGGTGTTTCGACGTTGGGCTTCCGCGTTCAGGTCAATCAGCATCTCTTCCTTTTCAGCAACCCTCAGCCCGAAGATGTTGTTTTTTACGCCGATGTCATATATTTTATCTGCCGTATACAGCAAATAATCTTCCCTTGCTTTTTCATCTAGAAGTAAATTTCCATCGATGTTTAAAAATTCGGCTTTATATTCCTTTTGCAAGTAGCCAAGCTGGCTTCGTGTTAAAGGCGTAGTGCTGGCGGATATTACCATTACTTTGCCCTCAATATGCCTGTCACCATTTTGAATGACAAGTGAAAAATAATTTTGTGTAAAAGGCCCCGGGTCTACAGTTACTGCTTTTACCCGCGACCTATGAAGGCCCAGTGCTATATCGGCGATGTCATCGTCGCTTACCGCATCGAAAATGATAATTTTTTTGCCTGAGTCTACTGCCTGCCTTATATTTTCGGCTATAGCTTCGGGACCTTTCAGAATCGTCCCTAAGGAGATGTGACAGGCAGGCATGGCGGTCTGTTCCTTTATGACCTCCAGTACGTCCGAAACCTTTACGGGGTTTTTCGGGTCCCGGGCAGCTTCTGTCCGCTCTACAGGTAATCCGTTTACAAGGAGATAATCCCCTACTACAATACGACCTGAGCGTGGGTATGCAGGGACAACAGCGGCTATGTACTCAGATTCTAGACCCGTGAGGATTCCCTCTATTTCGGCGCCAAGGTTACCCCTTATGGTACTGTCGATTCGCTTTCCAAAATATCTTATTCCCTTTTTATACATGAAAGAAGCGCAAGTTCTGACTCGGTTTAAAGCCTCGGTTTTGTCGATGCTCCTGCTAGAAGTGTTGACAATAACTCCGTCGTATGTTTCGAAATTAAAAATCACAAGGTTTTCATAGTTTATTAGTGTGACAACTTTAAAGCCAGAACCGGCCAGGAGTGCCCCCGTAGCGTTGCTGCCGGTTAAATCGTCGGCTATTACCGCGAAATTTGCCATCTGATTTATCCTCCTTTCCCATTTTTTACGTATGATTTTGCCGGACACAAAATTACCTCAATCTTGAGGTCTTCCACTTTAGTTTTTAATTCTTCACCTATTCCGTCGTCGGTAATGAGGGCATCCACAGCATCAATGCTGCATACTTTTGCGAAAGCTCTGTGACCGAATTTGGTATGGTCTGCCACTACCACCGATTTTGCGGCGGAAGTTATCATAGTTCTTTTGAGGTGGGCTTTTTCCAGCGTAGGAGTGTATAACTCTAAATCCGAATCGATAGCTGCTGCACCAAGGAACGCGATATTTACATTTATATATTTTATAAAATTGATAGCTTCTTCACCCAGGAGGCAGTATAACCCGGGTTGGACTTTGCCTCCTGTTGTGAATACATTGATATTTGCGATGTCGGCCAATTCGAGGGCTATATTCAAATCGTTCGTCACCACAGTTAGATTTTTGCCAGTCTTTTTTAGACATTTTGCAATCTCCAGAGTAGTGGATCCGGCATCGAGTATCACAGAGTCGCCGTCTTTGATAAGGGAACACGCTTTTTCTGCGATTAGTTGCTTGAGTTCGATATTTGCACTTACTTTTGACCGATAGGGGACTTCATCGATAAATGAATCTCTGGCCAATGCACCGCCCCTTGCCCGCAGAAGATGGCCTTCTTCCTCCAAGTGCCTCAAATCGCGTCTTATGGTCATGGGAGACACACCGAAAGTTGCGGCGAGTTCTCCCACTTCGGCCCTGCCGTTTTGTTTTATCCATTGCAAAATTTTCTTACGGCGTTCTAGTGTGAGCATTTTTGACCTCCGTGTTCAAATTTGTTCGATTTAGCATTTAATGATTGTTTACTTGTGTTCGATATTAATAATTTCTGTTTAATATCAAAAAATTCCTTCTTTGTGAAAAAAATAATAAATTCGATACTGTGGAATTACAATTGATTAAAAATTCAAGGAAAGGAATTTTGCATTTTTAGTAGAACTTTTTATAAAAGAAGGTAAAAGTTAACGAACATTAATTTCAAGAAGTAAGATTCATAAAGAGGTACGAAACATGGAAACAAAAATATGCTACAAAAAAGCAACGATCGTCGTAATGAAGGCGGCTGTTGCAGTCCGGTGCCGACATCGTAACAGTCCAGCAGATCCTCGGACACGCTAACCTCAATACCACGGCAGTGTATCTAAAGCCGGACTATGGAGAACAGGAAGAAGCGGTCGAAAAAATAAGCGAACTTCACTTGTAAGGGAGACTTTCATGCTACACCTTCAGCTTTATTTCGAACGGTTTTGTCGAAAGTGCAAAAAGCGAATATCCGTGCTTGTTCATGATTACGGTGCCATTAACTCAATAGACGAGGCAGATCAAAAGCTGGGTAATCTAAATATACCGGTGCTGCCGATCAAGTGTACGCAGTGCGGCGGAGAAGACTGGCCCGAATATGCTCTAGCGCATGACGCCACAAAGAACGTTACATTCCAAAGAATTGCCATCGGCACCGAAGACCTGCCAATAGTAGGCGGAAGTGCTCCCTATGCACACATCCGCTCCCCTGAAAAGCAGGCCGAGCTGGAGCGCGGACTTGCAAAGCTGAAGGACTACTTTTCGGAAGAGGAAGGAAAATTCTGGGATGAATACTGCCGGTGGGCAGTCGAGAGGTGGAATGAAGCACTAAAATGGTTGGCAGACATCGAATGGAGGAAGGCTTATAAAGAGCTGGGCATAGATATAGGGGCAAACTCTAGTCCTGCAGCATACCGCAAAGATGCGGAAAAAAGATTTACAACACAGGAAGAAAAAGAAAAGTTCTGGCGCACGGCTAATTCCCATCTCGTCTATTTCGAACTGCTCTGGGTACCAATAGATTCCTGGCCCATAGAAGAATACGTAAGATTGTACGGCAGGGAAAGGATTACCTGGCTTTTGCTGAATCTCCCACTCCCGGAAGAATTAGAGCGATACAGGACCGAAAAACTGGCAACGGTCATACCAAAGAAATCGTCGGGGCCGCAAGCGGCACTATGGGAGAGGATAAAACAACTGGGGGAAGAACTGACAAAGCAGCGTCGAAGGGCGGAAAATCTTGCAAAACGGCTTGCCGAAGAACGTGCGGAAAAGACAAGGCTTGAAGAAGAACTACATCTGCTCCAAAGCGAAATCGAGAGGCTCAAAAGCGAAGCTCCATCTTCATTTCCTGTTAGAAACATCGATGATGTGGTTAAAATAAAAAGGCTCAAGTCCTTGATTCACGAGTTGAGGGAAGAGGTTGCACGCCTGAACAGACGCCGGGAAGAGCTGGGAGCCTCAGAATATAGCGATATCGAACAGGATAGAGAAGCTGACAATGTTAGAACAGACAGCAATGCTGCAAAAGTCGAGCTAAAGACTGAGAATATACTTGAAAATAGGTTTGGTGCCGGAACATTGGGAGGTAGCGAGATTAGGGGAGGTAGCAAAAACCGCGAGTGGTGGAACGCCCAGTCGAAAACACCCTGAATACTTTGGTGGTAAAATTCCTTGGGTAAAATCAGGTGAGCTGAACGACAACTTAATTACTTACACAGAAGAGACCCTCACAGATGCGGGGTTATCGAATTCCAATGCAAAGATTTTTCCCAAGGGCACCTTATTAATTGCCATGTATGGAGCAACGGCTGGAAAGGTTGGCATCTTAGGATGTGAAGCTGCTACTAACCAAGCTGTTTGTGCAATCTTTTCGCACAAGGAAATCCTTCCTAGGTACCTCTTCTATACGTTCATCCATCGACGATCTGAGTTGCTCAGCAAACGATACGGTGGGGCACAGCCTAACATTAGCCAAACTGTGATAAAGGCTTTCAATATTCCCATTCCCCCACTTTTCGAGCAACGCGAGATTGCTCATATTCTTGAGGCGTTAGACAAAAAACTCCAGGCTGAAGAGGTCAGAAAACAAGCTTTGGAAGCGCTGTTCAAAAGCCTCCTCAATAACCTGATGACTGGGAAAGTTCGCGTCAAAGACTTCAATTTACCTGCGACGGAGGAGGTAATGTAGATGGCCCTATGGTTGGTGCGAGCGGGTAAACATGGCGAACGGGAAAATCTAGCATTGGAGAAAGGTTTGGCTTTCCCTTGGATGGGATGAGTTACCCGATCTTTACAATATCAAAACCCGTGAAGAGCTTTTAGAATTATTGGGAAAGACATATCCGGAAGAGAAACACAAAACAATCCAGAATTGGGCAAGTCAAATATGGCTTTTCATTAAAGAAATGCAACAAGGAGATTTAGTAGCATTACCCCTAAAAAGCCGTTCATTCATTGCTATTGGTGAGATAATTGGCCCATATCAATACCGTTCTGACTTTCCAGAAGGTGCTAAGCATACCCGTCCTGTAAAGTGGCTTCAAGAGCTTCCTAGGAGCGTATTTGATAAGGACCTTCTTTATTCCCTAGGGGCCTTTATGACTGTTTGTCGCATCCAGCGGAATAACGCAGAGGAACGGATTCGAGCATTGCTGACTGGAAAGCCACTTCCAGCAATTACACAAACGACTTTTTCGGGCGAAAGTGAAGGAGAATTAGAAGCTCCCACAGACTTGGAGCAATATGCTCGCGACCAGATACGCGATTACATAGCGCGAAAGTTTAAGGGGCATGACCTTGCCCGGCTTGTAGGGGCCGTATTGGAGGCTCAGGGATATAAAGTACAGATCTCTCCTGAAGGGGCGGACGGTGGAGTGGACATCATAGCCGGTCATGGGCCGATGGGCTTCGATCACCCAAAACTAGTGGTTCAGGTTAAGTCTGGAGATGCCCCAGTAGATGTGAAGGTAGTAAGAGAACTCCAGGGAGTAATGAAAAATTTTGGTGCCGACCACGGGCTAATCGTTGCCTGGGGAGGATACAAAAACTCCGTGCCCAAGGAAGCCGCCCGGCTCTTCTTCGAACTCCGGCTCTGGGATGCCGATGACTTAGTCAAAGCAATATTAGCTACGTATGAAAGCTTACCGGATGCACTCCAAGCGGAGCTTCCTTTAAAACGAATTTGGGTGCTTGTACCCGAAGAGAGGGAATGAGATTTGACTTTTGGTAGCGAACGCCACTCTGTCCAAAATCCCCTTATCCGTTACGCCGTCGAGGTTGGCTGGACTTACTTACCACCGGAGGAGGCTCTTCGCCTACGGCGAGACGAGTCAGGTATTGTGTTACATGAGGTACTGGTCAAACAGCTCCAGCGCCTCAATCCTGGTATTGTGGATCACATGAAGGCCGAGGACGTTATCCGTAGGCTGACATCCGTGTACCCAAACATTGAAGGAAATCTTCAGGGCTGGGAGTATCTCAATGGATTAAAAACCGTTTTCGTGGAGGCTGAACGTAGGGAGCGAAACGTGAGGCTACTCGACCCTGACACTCCAGAGCTAAATACATTCCACGTCACGGACGAATTTTACTTTACGGGTGGAGCAAAACCCATTCGAGCAGATGTTGTGTTCTTCATTAACGGCATCCCCGTTGTCATTGTGGAGACTAAGTCAGCGACCCGCATTGAAGGCATTGCCGAAGCTCTTGACCAAATCCGCCGCTACCACCGAGAAGGGGCCGAGCTTATGGCCGTCTTGCAGCTTCACGCTCTTGCTCATCTACTAAAGTTCTACTATGGAGCAACCTGGAATACCTCAAGGAAGAGCCTCTACAACTGGCGAGACGAACAGGCTGGAGATTTTGAGACACTTGTCAAAACATTCTTTGCACCACGGCGCATACTCCGAGTCCTGACAGAATTCATTTTATTTGCCCGTAAAGACGGAGAACTTTTCAAAGTTGTACTGCGCCCGCACCAAATTAGGGCAGTAGAGCGTGTAATAAAAAGAGCGAGGGACCCTGAAAAAAGGCGAGGCTTAATATGGCATACTCAGGGTTCAGGTAAGACCTATACCATGATTACTGTCGCCAAACGACTCCTCGAGGACCCTGGTTTCAACAATCCCACTGTACTCATGCTAGTGGACCGCAACGAACTGGAGCAACAGCTTTTTGGCAACTTGGAAGCTGTGGGATTTACCCGAGTCCAGGTAGCAAACAGCAAGCGACATCTTTACGAACTCCTGAAAAGCGACTACAGAGGGCTTATTGTTTCAATGATACATAAGTTTGACGACATCCCAGCTAATGTTAACTTAAGAGAAAATATATACGTTTTGGTAGATGAGGCACATAGAACGACTGGTGGGAAATTAGGGAACTATCTAATGGGTGCTCTGCCTAACGCTACATATATAGGTTTTACCGGCACGCCCATTGACAAAACAGCTCATGGCAAAGGCACGTCAAAGTTTTCGGCACTGATGACCCGAAAGGCTACCTCGACAAGTATTCTATACGCGAATCCATTGAAGACGGCACTACCGTGCCTTTGCACTATTCTTTGGCGCCCAACGAACTCCGGGTTGACCGGGAAACGCTAGAACATGAGTTTTTGAACCTTGTAGAAGCCGAAGGTGTTAGTGATGTGGAAGAACTGGACCGGGTTCTCGAAAAAGCCGTTAATCTCAAAAACATGCTGAAGAACCGGGACCGCATTGAAAAAATAGCCAAATTTGTTGCTAATCACTTCAGAACCGTCATAGAACCAATGGGTTATAAAGCTTTTATGGTCGCAGTTGACCGCGAAGCTTGTGCATTTTATAAAGAAGCACTAGATAGATACCTGCCGACAAAATACTCAGCGGTAGTAATTAGCAAAAACTACAATGACCCGCCCGAACTTGCCAAATACCATCTTACCGAAGAACAAGAGGAACAAGTAAGAAAAGCATTTCGTAACCCCGATTCATTGCCAAAGATATTAATTGTCACCGAAAAACTTCTGACCGGCTACGACGCTCCCATACTGTACTGCGTGATCACGTGCTATTACAAGCCATAGCCAGGGTGAACCGTCCTTATGAGGACGACGAGGGCCGCCGCAAACGTGCTGATTTTATACTGGACTTCGTGGGCATATTCGAAAATCTCGAGAAAGCTCTGGCTTTCGATTCTGAAGATGTCCAAAGTGTAGTAGAGGGCATTGACATATTAAAAGAGCGTTTTGAAAATTTGATGGCGGAAGGCCGTGAAAAATACCTGCCTTTAGTAAAAGATAAGGTAGCAGACAAGGCGGCAGAAGCTGTACTAGAATACTTCAGGGACAAAGAAAAGCGTTATGAATTTTACCAGTACTTTAAAGAACTTCAAGATATTTATTAAATTCTCTCGCCCGATCCTTTCTTGCGGACATTCATGCCGGATTATGAAGAATTAGCTCGCATGTACAGAATGCTTAGAGCTAACTATGAACCCGGAATATCAATAGACCGCGAATTTTTGAGAAAGACCGCAAGGCTTGTGCAGGAACATACCGATGCGGTTTTCAGTGGACAGCCAACTAAATTCTATAAATTAGACGAAGAAACATTAGAGAAAATATTGAACGACAATAAACCGGACACTGTCAAAGTATTTAACCTGCTTAAAGCTATTCGGACTTTAGTAGAACAAGAAAGCCAGCGTTCTCCTTACCTTATACCCATTGGAGAACGCGCTGAACAAATAGCTAAAGCCTTTGAAGAAAGACAAATGACCACTAAAGAAACTCTCCAGCAGTTGGAACTTCTGATGCGAGAGGGTATAGAAGGCAAGAAGGCCGAAGCAAAATCGGATTTATCGCCAGAAGGTTTTGCAGTTTTTTGGTTCCTGAAACGCGAAGGGATTGAAAAAGCCGAGGCAGCGGCAAAGAAAATTGCTGGAGCTTTTGAGCAATTTCCATATTGGGAACGAAGCGGCGAACAGGAGAGGGGGCTACGCATTGCTTTATTTAAGGCACTACTCGAAGCCGGGGTCGAACGAATAGCAGAATTTACAGATCGTATAATGAGAATGCTTGGGAGGAGATCTAATTGAGAAAAAATTGTCCATCTGAATGGATTCCACTAGAAGAAGCTGTACCCGTAGATGTGTTCAAATCAGAAGTGTTAGCCTGGGCACGTCGGATAGGAGTGAAACCGAAAGAAATACATATCCGTCCTATGAAGCGAAAGTGGGCCAGCTGCTCTCAGTCAGGCCGTCTTACTTTTGACACCAGCCTACTACACCAACCGGCTGACTTCCGTGCCGAAGTAATCGTGCATGAACTCCTGCACCTCAAGGTCCCCAATCACGGCCCGTTGTTTCGGGCGTTATTACGCGCTTACTTAGCAGGAAAATGGAATGAAGAAACTCACACAATCCTGTTTTAATTTTGGGGAAGGGGGATTTATGAAAAAGGTTACAAACCATGATGTAATTGATAAATACGTTAAATGGTAATTGGGGGAGATTCAAGTAAAAGCAGGGTGCAGTCTCAGCATACCAGCTTCAATTTCAATTTATAAAGAGATGATAAAAACAAGCGAATTTTAGAGAAGAACTTTATACAAAGCTTTATTCTTTCTTCCACAAGGTACTTTTCGGAAAACGGCAGAATCTATTTTTTCCTATACTCCAGCTTTATTTTATTACAACGTTTGAGAAGAGAATTTCCCAAATTGCTTAGGGGACTAAATAGGAGGTAAGCTGAATGGAAAAAGCACAAGGAGCCTTTCGCTTTAAACGATACAAATTGCCTCCGGAAGCATTTCTTATTGGGCCCGAGCGCGAACCAGACCCAACGGATTTAATCGATGCCGAAACCTGGGGCCATATTACTACACTTCCTGATGACGTTTCTTTGCGGACCAGCGAGCATCATGGGACGCTATTGCGAAACGCTAATGAGCTCGTAAGCCATTGGATTACTATGGTGTGTGATATCCAGTCCATTGTATCGGACCCTCGGGAAGACGCACTTGCGTTGGCGTGTCTTAATGCATACGATGATCTTCGTGCATCTATTTACACGATGCTAACCGGTTTCTACTGTCAGTCGATTGCTACTCTGCGGATGGTTCTAGAAGAGATATTGGCAGGAGTATATTTCCGTGCTTATCCAGACGCTAACAAGTTTCAACAGTGGGTCGATGGGCTTAAGGAAGGAGAGCTCCGGGTAAAACGCATCCGTAACGAGCTGAGCAAAAAAGAGCCTTACTCTTATTTCGAAACGGGAGAGTTTAAACTTTTTGGTGAAGGGGGGTGGGTGGAGTTTCTATATAGCCGTTTATGTGGATTTACACACCGTCCGTTCTATACAGACGAAGAAGGCAATCAAATTCCTACAAGTAATGTGGGACTATGGGGCGGAAGCAACGGACCTGTTTATGAACCAAGAGCAGTAAAACTTTGGTCGGCGTTTTTCTTCGATACTGCACTTCTCTGTCTAATGCTGGTGGGATTAGCTGAGGAAAGACTCCGCACCCTCAAAAAACCAACAGATATCAGTTTTTGGGAGTTTTTAAAACTTGTATTATCTTGGCATCCAGCTCCTTGTCCAGTAGCTAAAGATATTGTTGGATTTTTTGTTTCATCTGACCACCCCCTGGGTTACATCTTGACTCGGGCACCCATCCCGGGGGTGCTGTGGCCCTTGTGGGGGGGGCAATATAAACCACAAGGTGCGTGTCGAGTCCGTAGTAACCCTATAGCGCCGCATTGCAAAGCTAAGCTGAACCCGGGAACCAGGGCAGGTAGGGACAAAACCCATCTCTCCTGGTATTTCGTCTTGTGCCGAAAAAGCTGCTCGAAATAAAACCAATCCCTGATTACGGCCCAAGAGGAGCAAGGCTAACAAGAAAGGAGTGATCGGGATGACGATTCAGTTTGAAAAAATTTTCCGTACAGAGGATCCCATGAGAGACAAATTTCTTTCACGCTTTTTTGGCCTCTTCAACGAAGAAGTTGTTCGGTATTGGTGTAGCTGTCCCGAAGCTCCTTACGAAGACCTTGGGCGGCCTACCTTATACGCACCGGGCGAAGCTCGCGGGCATACTCTGGATTTTACTCTTCGGCACCGAGAAACAGGCAAAGTTTTTGTTGCGGAGATGAAGTGCGAGCTGGAATTTGAAAATTACAGATATTTACGGCTTAACGGCGCATGGCAGCTGAAACATCACCAACAGAAAGCCTTTCTTAAGTTCCTGCATCTGGCAAAACAACCCGAAGTGTATAAGGTAAGGGTAGGCGGTCGCCAGGTTCTGGTCGATGGAGCCGTGCTGATTTGGGGTGCAATAACTCCTGAGGGCCGAAAGGCTGTAATCGAGGAATACGGTTTTGCTGACGTGCTGTCAATTGAAGCGATGGTGAGCGACCTGCGCAAATGGAAACCAGCTGCGTGGGTTGAAAAGATTAGCCAGCTCAAGCGATGGAGTAACGAGCTTTTTGATTGCCTTGTGTAATCCAGAAAGCGGGTGATAACCGTGTCTGTCCATCTTACTTTCTACGACGGCGCCGACTGCATCGGCGGAAACAAAATCCTGCTGGAAGACGGAGGCACATCCCTCTTCCTCGACTTTGGCACAAACTTCAAAGCCGAAGGCATGTTCTTCGACGAATTCTTAGCTCCAAGGAACAACTTCGGCTTTTATGACCTTCTCAGCTTCAACATCCTGCCACCGCTGAAGGGACTTTACCGCTCCGACTTGGAATACCCCGGTGTATGGGAAAGATACTCATCACATCTGAAATATCGCGAAATCGAGGTCCAGGGAATTCTTCTTTCCCACGCCCACTTCGACCACTGCGGGCATCTGTACTACGTCCGCGAGGACGTGCCCGTCATAACCAGCCTGACCGCTGCGCTGATATGCAAAGCCCTGCAGGATACCGGCGGTGGAAACCGCCTGCAGGAGATATGCTACATAATGCCGCGGGAATTCAAGGACGGCCTTCTTAAGACAGGATCTTCCAAGACACCTTTTAAGCAGCGCAGGTATAAAATTGCGGGGATAGCTGCCATTCCCGAAACCGCCTGCGATTTTTGGGAAAACATCGACCACTCGCGAGGATTTGAATGCTGCAAGCTGGAGGCGTTGGGAAGCGAAACTAAAATAGGCGACCTTACCGTCCGGATATGGCCGGTGGACCACTCTATACCCGGCGCAAATGCTTTCGGCATAAAGACCTCCGAAGGGTGGATAATATACACTGGCGACCTGAGGCTGCACGGCAAGAACGCAGCCCTAACCCGGCGGTTTTTCGAAGAAGCTGCGAAGCTAAAGCCCATCGCACTAATATGCGAAGGCACGCACCCCGGCACGCAAAAACCCGTCACCGAAGACGAAGTAGCATCAAACTGCTATGACGTTGTGGCCAAAGCCGACGGCCTTGTGGTGGCGGATTTCGGGCCGAGAAACGTAGAGCGCCTGCTTTCGTTCCTCGACATAGCCGGGAAGACGGATAAGCAGCTCGTTCTAACTGCCAAGGACATATACCTCCTTGAGGCGCTGAGGGCTGCAGGAGAGGAAGGCGTACCAAACCCGCACGAAGACAGAAGGATAATGATGTATGTAAAGCCAAAATCACGCATGGACAAATGGGAGGCTGCCCTTCTCAAAAGGGTTAACCCGGAAAAAACCGTTTCGGCGGACGACGTAAAAAAAGACCCAAGAAGCTATATACTTTGCTTTTCCTACTATGACTTCCACGCATTTTTGGACATACAGCCGAAAGGCGGGACATACATATATTCCTCCAGTGAGGCTTTCGACGAAGAAATGCTCATAGACCACCAGAGGGTGAGGAACTGGATTGACTATTTCGGCTTTGAGCTATACGGGACGCTTGGGAGAGACAGAGAAAGGTCGGGCTTTCACGCCAGCGGACACATCCACGGGCCAGGGATAGAGGAGATGGTGGAGACAATAAAGCCTAAAGTGCTGATACCGGTACATACGCAGGAAAGGGAATTTTTCAATCGCTTTGAGGGATTGTGCAAGGTACTGTGGCCGGAGAAGGGGGAAATGATAAAATGCGGATTATGAGGATAAAACTAATCCTTATCCTAATGGCGCTGCTTTTAACCGCTTGTACGATAAGGGATGGCCTTAATGTGAGCGGCGGTTCCGGCGTTCCGGGAGAAAATTTAATAAATGTTAACGGAAGGACAGTGCAGGAGAGGATAAAGGTTCCGGAGGGGTTCGAAAGGGTTAATGTGCCTAAAGGATCTTTTGGTGAGTATTTGAGAAACCTGCCATTAAAACCGCATGGCTCTAAGGTGAAGTATTACAACGGCATTCAGAAGCCCTGGGATGTCCATGTAGCTGTTCTCGATATTGATGTGGGAAACAGGGACCTGCAGCAGTGTGCCGATGCTGTTATTAGGTTAAGAGCAGAGTACCTCTACCGGAAAGGAGAATATGACAAGATACATTTCAACTTCACTAACGGATTCAGAGCCGATTACGTTAAATGGATGGAAGGTTACAGGATTAAAGTAGAGGGGGATAAAGCTTCCTGGGTGAAGGTTACAGAACGGTCCAACGATTACGAAACTTTTAGAAAATACCTGGATATGGTCTTTGCGTACGCAGGCACGCTTTCACTGTCACAAGAATTGAAAAAAGTGCCGGTTGAAGATTTGCAGATAGGGGATGTATTTATCAAAGGTGGGAGCCCCGGCCACTGCGCAATAGTGCTGGATGTGGCCGAGAATAAGGCCACGGGAGAAAAAATCTTTATACTGGCCCAGGGATATATGCCTGCACAGGATATTCATATTCTAAAAAATCCGGCGAACGGCGAGGACAACCCCTGGTATTCCGTCAACTTCGGGGAAATGCTCCGAACTCCGGAGTTCGTGTTCACTCGGGATCAGCTGGCACGTTTTGAAACTAATTGATAACGCCCTCGCGCCAGCCTCCACTTGCGGATTTCTACAGTAATCTTTTAAAATTTTCCGAAAGGTGAGATTTTCTATGAAAAGAAGCAAGGAATATTTTAGGGGCTGTCTCTTGGGCGGAGCCATCGGCGATGCCTTGGGGCGACCTGTCGAGTTTTTAAAACTGAATGAAAATAAAAAAGAAATACGGGGAAAGTGGTATAACAGACCTTATTGTAGGGATAAACGGCAAAGCAGAAATTACCGATGATACTCAAATGACCTTATTTACAGCAGAGGGCTTGCTTCGAGCCGAAACCAGGAAGCAAGAGAAGGGGAACTGCCACGTGCCTTCTGCCGTATATCATGCATACCTCCGTTGGCTTCATACGCAGGGATATCCCAAAGATGTGGAGAAAGAATTTATCTACGATGGGTGGCTAATAAAAGTAAAGGATCTTCACGCAAGACGTGGACCGGGAAGTACCTGCCTTTCAGCTTTATCCAGCGGAAGGATGGGAACGATGAAATACCCGATAAATAATAGCAAGGGATGTGGCGGAGTTATGAGGGTTGCTCCGGTAGGACTATTTTGTCGCAAAGAAGAGGCTTTTCAGATTGCCTGTGAGTGCGCAGCCTTAACGCACGGCCACCTTAGCAGATATCTCTCTGCCGGAGTTCTTGCTCATATTATTGCCTGCATTATAGAAGGAGCGGATATAGAAGAAGCCGTAAAAGATGCTCTAATGGTTCTTGACGCATACAACGGGAAAGAAGAGTGTAGCATTGCAATAAGAGAAGCAGTGGAACTGGCAAATAGCAGTGAAGAACCTGATGCGGCAATAAAGTTGCTTGGAGAAGGGTGGGTAGGAGAAGAAGCCATAGCTATTTCCATATACTGTGCTTTGAAGTACAGGGATGATTTCAAAAAAGCACTTTGCGCTGCAGTGAATCATGACGGAGACAGCGACAGCACGGGAGCAATAACCGGAAACATTCTTGGAGCTTATCTTGGGATCAATGGCATACCCGGAGAATGGATTGTCAAAGTGGAACTGGCGGATGTGATAATGCGAATTGCCGACGATCTGCTTGTAAGATTTGAAAACACCCGGGAATGGCGGGAAAGAAATCCTGGATGGTAATATATTTGCAGCGGGGCTAATGAAACCCCAGAGAACAACGACTGAGGAGATAAGTCTGTATATTGATAAGCTCTTATATGAAGTAAAGAGGCGAGGTGAAAAATACGTTGATTTAGTTTCAGGGGAGATACATAAACAATTAGGGTTAAAAAACAGAATGCCGCAGGTGTGCGAAGTTATGTACAAAAGGGGCATGGATCTACAACGGAAAAAAGAGGAATATGGAGTTTAAAAGAAACAGCGATTATTGGGAAAAAGCGGTCAAAGATTATTACAGAAAAAGGATTGGCGGACTTTTTAGAGTAAAGATCGCCACCGCTTGGATTTGACAGTATGTAAAACTATATCATAAACGGCATGACATCGGAATAAAGATTAAGATGAAATTCAATCAAGGCGGTGGTGAATGTGAATATAGATAAAAAATTCTTTACGACCCTTATATGTTTACTGACCATCGTCGCTATTATTTTGGCTTCTAATGCAGCAATTTTTAAAAGAGCTATTTGCGTTTTTGCTGGGCGTGATAGATTAGTTCCTATCTACAGAGTTCAGACCGACGAAAAGAAAATAGCAATCTCCTTTGATGCGGCCTGGGGTTCGGACAAGACCCCAAAATTGCTTGAAATCTTGAGGAAATATAATGTGAAAACTACTTTTTTCCTGGTAAAGATGTGGATGGACAAATACCCGGACATGACGAAATTAATAGCAAAAGAAGGTCATGAAATAGGCAACCATTCGGCAACCCATCCGCGGATGGGAAGTATTTCAAAACAGAGAATAATTGAGGAAATAAGGTCTACCCATGAGAAAATAAAAGAACTTACCGGTCAAGAATGTAAGGTCTTCCGGCCACCTTTTGGTGATTACAGCAATATATTGATCGAAACAGCAAAAGAGTTGGGATATTATGTTATACAATGGGATGTGGATTCTCTGGACTGGAAGGATTTGAGCGCTAGTGCTATATACAGTCGTGTTATAAAGCAGGTAAAACCGGGATCTATAGTTTTGTTTCACAATAATGGTAAGAACACACCGGAGGCGGTAGAACTTATATTAGAGGATTTGACAAAGAGGGGTTACAAGATTGTTCCTGTATCCGAACTCCTGCTAAAGGGAGATTATTATGTGGACAGAAACACTGGAGAAATGAGGAAAAAACAAACAGAACCGTTGACGGAATAATTCCGGAAATTTTATAATTAGTTTGTAAAACGAGGGCCAACGAAGAGGCCCTTTTATAACAAGGGGGAAATGTTTTTGGAACAAGTGAGGATCCTGGTAGTCGACGATGAGAAAAAAATGATAGATTTAGTTAGGCTCTATCTAGAAAAAGAGGGATTCAAGGTTGATGAAGCGCTTAATGGGCAGCAGGCTCTCGAAATGATAGAAAAAGCTGAATATAATTTGATAATTTTGGATTTGATGTTGCCCGTGGTAGACGGTTGGACTGTCTGCAAGGAAATCAGGAAGAAATACGATATACCCATCATAATGCTAACGGCAAGAGGAGAGGAATTCGATAAAGTTCTTGGATTCGAATTGGGGGCGGACGATTATGTAGTAAAGCCCTTTAGTCCAAGGGAGCTGGTTGCGAGGATAAAAGCTTTGCTTAGGCGATTCGGCCCTAGTAGAGAGCCAAGACAAATATTGGAGTTCGAAGGGCTCATCATAGACCCCGAATCGAGAAAGGTTGTGGTTGACGGAAAAGAGGTGGCGCTGACACCAAAGGAGTTTGACCTTTTGTACTTCCTCGCTAAAAACAAAGAAAAAGTTTTTACGAGAGAGAAATTGTTGGAAGAGGTATGGGGTTATGACTTTTTTGGAAGTTTAAGAACTGTTGACACGCATATAAAACAGCTAAGAGAAAAACTTGGAAGGAGCAAGGCGTCCTCGTATATCGTCACGGTCTGGGGAGTAGGCTATAAATTCGAGGTGGGAAAGTGAAGTTTAAAAATAGTATTACTATAAAATTATGGATATATATGACGTTGTTGACTATAATTACTATTATATTTTCTGGATTTGTGCTGTCCAGTTTTTTTGAAGATTTTTATATCAAAATAAAACAAACCGAAATGATTAATGAAGGACAGCAGCTATCTACCCTAATTACCAGAGGTATAGCCCCTGAAGAGCTCGTAGATATTAGTAAGTTTATAAACGCTTATGCTATAGTGGTAGATAGGCGCGGCCTAATTATGGCCTGTACAAATAGGTTATACTTTGGCAAGAACCTTCCGATAGATGGATTAAAGCTTTCAAGTGTGCTAAAGGGAGAAATAGTAGTAGATAAAAGTTATTTGCCTGAGCAAGAATCTTCTATGCTCATGGTCGCCCTTCCAATTGTACGCAATGGAAATGTGGTGGGAGGGCTTATTCTATTGTCGCCAATGGCTTCCATTCAGAAATCAATATGGGAAATCAGACGAGGGATAATCTTTGTAGCGGTAGTGTCTTTAATATTATCGACCTTTTTAAGTTTGGGCTTTTCGCGGACTATAACGAGGCCTCTCGTAAAAATGAAAAAAGTAGCGGAAAATATGGCAAAGGGCAATTTTGAAGACAAGATCGATATAAGTACCGACGATGAGGTTGGAACTTTGGCTGAAACTTTAAACATCCTCTCAGATGCTTTGAAGAAAAATATAACTGCCCTTTCGCAGGAAAAAAACCAACTGCAAAACGTGTTGCTCAGCATGACGGACGGTGTCATAACTTTTGATCAGGCAGGGCAAATTGTTATGGCTAATCCGCAAGTTGAAGAATTATTAGGGGGTAGTACAAAAAAGAATGGTTGGGAGGAAGAAGCAAAAAGTCTTTTAAGTGAACTTGTTCAAAGAGTTATAGAAAAAAAAGAACAAATAAAAGAAGAAATAAAATTCGAAGGGAAATTTTTTAGCGTTAGATTAGCGCCTCTTTTTAATGACGAGTCAGAAGTGTGGGGCGTCGTGGCGATTTTGCAGGATGTTACAAAAGAAAAAAAGCTAGAGTCCTTGAGGAAAGAATTCGTAGCTAATGTGTCTCACGAACTGAGAACTCCATTGACTTATCTTCAGGGGTATACTGAAGCCTTAATAGATGGCATGATAGAAGAACCTGATGAACAGAAAAAATATCTCAATATCATTTTGGAGGAAACTCTGAGGCTTCGCCGGTTGGTAAATGACTTATTAGATCTTTCGCAGATGGAAGCAGGGCATTTAAACCTGAAAAAAAACAGTTTCTCATTAGAAAAATTGATAGGTAGAGTGATAAAAAAGATTAATCCCACAATCGAAAAAAAGGGGGTTTCGATAGTAGCCGATGTAAAGGATGTTCCGTTGGTCTTGGCAGATGAGGATAGGATCGAACAGGTGTTGATTAATTTAATAGATAACGCCTTGAGATATACCGAAAAAGGTGGGAAAATAACGATTGAAGCTATTAGTAGTTCGGATGGCGTGGTGGTGTGTATAAAAGACGAGGGCCCCGGTATACCGGAAGAAGAGCTGCCTTTTATTTGGGAGAGATTCCATAAGGTTGACAAGGCAAGAACTAGGGACAGCAGCGGAACCGGCCTTGGTCTTTCTATCGTGAAGGAGATTGTAGAGGCTCACGGTGGAAAGGTTTGGGCAAAAAACGCAGGAGAAAAAGGAGCGGTTTTTTGCTTTACCATCCCCTATTCCCAGTAAAAGGCCCCTCCCGCTTTTCAGGAAGAGGCCTTCCTATAATTTCTTATATTTCGGTAAGGACTTCTTCTAGAGGATGATATGGAAGATTGTGGGCTTCTGCTACCGCTTTATAAGTAATTTTGCCGTTTAGTACGTTGACTCCTCTTGCCAAAGCCTTATTTTCGATTATTGCTTTTTTCCACCCTTTATTGGCAAGTTCCAGCGCGTAGGGGAGCGTTGCATTGGTAAGGGCGAAAGTGGAAGTCCTTGGCACCGCGCCCGGCATGTTAGATACGGCATAATGGATTACCCCATATTTTACGAATACCGGTTCGGCGTGGGTTGTGGGATGGTCTATAGTTTCCACGCAGCCTCCCTGATCGATTGCTACATCCACTATGACACTGCCTGGTTCCATGGCCTTGACCATTTCTTCGGTAACTAACTTCGGGGCTTTGGCTCCTGGTATCAGCACGGCGCCTATTACGAGGTCGGCTTTACTTATGGCGTTTAATAGATTAAAGCGGTTGGAGTAGAGGGTTTCGATGCGTCCCTGGTAAATGTCATCCAAATAGCGAAGCTTGTTTACATTTATATCGAGAATGGTAACCCTTGCCCCCATGCCAACGGCCCTCTTTAGTGCGTTAGTACCTACGGTTCCGGCGCCTACTATTACTATTGAAGCCGGGGGAACACCGGGTACTCCAGATAAGAGAACGCCTTTCCCGCCACGGAATTTTTCAAGAAAAGCGGCTCCTTCCTGAATGGCCAATCTTCCGGCGACCTCGCTCATGGGTGTGAGCAGCGGCAGGCTGCTGTCGTCTTTTTGCACCGTTTCATAGGCAATTGCCACGACCTTGCTTTCCATTAAGGCTTTGGTGAGTTCGGGTTCGGGAGCGAGGTGAAGGTACGTGAAGATAACCTGTCCTTCTTTGAAGTATTTGTATTCACTCGGCAGCGGTTCTTTTACTTTAACTATCATCTCGCTGTTTTCCCAGACGCTTTCAGCGGAGGGCATTATCTCGGCGCCGGCTTTTTCGTAATCCTCATCGAAAATGCCGCTTCCTTCGCCCGCGCCTTTTTCGATTAAAACCTTGTGGCCTGCCCTAACGAGGGCGTCAACACCGGCAGGAGTAATGGCTACGCGGTTTTCCTGAGGTTTTATCTCCTTCGGTACGCCTACAATCATTTTGCCTTAAACCTCCTTCTTCTTTATCTTTACTTTACATCTCAAGCAAAATTTGTGCCATTATGAAGTTTCACTTTCATGCTGGGACTTTGATGCGTTGAATGGAAACCTAAGTTTCCATTATGGAATTATTCTAAAACGATTCCATATTTTTTCATTTTTTTAATTACGGTGGTGTGTGAGACTCCCAGGATTTTTGCCGCCTTTCTCGCGCTCCCTCCCTGGCTGAGTGCCCTGACTAAGGCTTCTTTTTCTGTTTCCTCTACCATTTCCTTTAAATGCATGAATTTTTCAGACGGTGAAAACAGAATCGGAGGCGAATTTATTATTATGTCTTTGGTTTTTATTATATGTTCCTTGCAGAGATTCATAGCTCTTTCCATGACGTTTTCAAGTTCTCTGATGTTGCCGGGCCAGGGATAGTTTAAAATAAGTTCTAGAGCGTCTGGAGATATGCCCTGAACGGATTTGTTGAATTTCTGGTTGAATTTTTTTATGAAATAATCCACAAGTACGGGTATGTCTTCCTTGTGTTCCCTCAAAGGAGGCAGGTAAATGGGTATAACGTTGAGCCTGTAAAATAGGTCGGCTCTAAAGTCACCTCTTGAAACCATTTCCTCAAGTGGGCGGTTGGTGGCGGCGATTATTCTCACATCTACTCTGATTTCCTCCATTTCACCCAACCTTCGGACGCTTCCTTCTTGAAGTACCCTCAACAATTTGGCTTGGATATGCGGCGGGATTTCCGCTATTTCGTCCAAGAATATAGTTCCTTTGTGGGCAAATTCAAATAAGCCAGGACGCCCTCCGCGCCTTGCCCCTGTGAAAGTGCCGTCGGCGTAGCCGAAAAGTTCGCTTTCCAGCAAAGTATCCGGGATAGCTGCACAGTTTACTACAACAAAGGGATATTCCCTGCGAGGGCTTTCAATATGGATTGCCCTTGCAAAAAGTTCTTTGCCGGTGCCGCTTTCTCCTCTGAGCAGGATGGTGGAGTCGCTTTTTGCTACGGTTTTGGCGAGTTCAATCAGGTCTTTTATTTTCCTGCTTCGGTGTATGATGTCATCGAAGGTAACCATTACTGGGCGGGTTAAGGAATGGGCCAGCCTTCGAATTTCGGACATCTTCATTATTGTCAACACGGCACCTGCAATTTCTCCTTTATCGTCGAAAATGGGTTTGGAATTGACCATTACCCGGATGGAACCCCGAGATGAACTGATGGCAACCTCTTTTTGCTCCAGAGCTTTTCCGCTTCTTATTAGTTCCAGAACTTCATCCGGAAGTTTGATTACTTCATATAGAGGTTTCCCGACTGGTGGATAGTTGATGCCCAAAATTTGCATGGCTCTAGCGTTACAGGTATTAATAATTAATTTTTTGCTTACTGAAAGTATGCCTTCCTGTACAGAATTTATAACCGTTCTTAGCTGTTGCTCCGCTAGTTCGTGAGGCATCCACTCCACAGGAGTTACTTCGTAGACATCAAGAATGTGGGAAATGCGGTTGATGATATAAGAGAGCTTTTCTTCCGGCAGGGGTTCTACCTGGAGATAAATTTCCCCCCGTTTCACTTCCAGTGAAACTATGTTAGCTCCTCCTTGAGCTACAATTTCTGAAATATCCCTTACCATACCCACTCTGTCTTTAAAACGTATCCTGTACCTGTATTTTTTCACAGGAAACCCTCCGAACAAAATTTTAACTTGCTAATGCTATTATAAATATTCTCTATTAACTAACAAACACCTTTCAGACTGGAAACCTGGAACGAAAAGTTACCAAAAATCATATTAAAAAAATTTTATGACCATTTTGTTAAATTCATAATGTGGAATGATGAAAAAAATGATATAATATATACTGCGCGTTATATAATGTTGGATAATTCAAAAATTAGAATAGGAGGGATAACAGGTATAACAAAATTGTAAATTTTGACGGTTGACTTAAAATTTTATGTGGAGGGATGAGTGTGGAAACATTAGAGAAAATTCTCGGCCAATTAAGCGATATAGTCTGGGGTCCTCCAATGCTAGTACTTCTTGTAGGCACTCATATATATCTGACATTCAGATTGAATTTTATTCAAAGATACATATTTAAGGCCATAAAGCTATCTTTGACGAGAGTCTCGGAAGGCGAAGGCGATGTGAGCCACTTTGGGGCCTTGACTACTGCACTTGCTGCGACGGTCGGCACCGGTAACATCGTAGGCGTTGCTACAGCAGTTGGCTTAGGCGGTCCCGGAGCTGTTTTTTGGCTCTGGATAACTGGGGTATTCGGAATCGCGACAAAATATGCTGAAGCCCTGCTATCTGTGAAGTACAGGACAAAGAATGCATTGGGACAAATGGCCGGTGGCCCTATGTATGTCCTTGAACGCGGTCTCAAAATGAAATGGCTAGGCGTTCTCTTTGCGCTCTTTACAGCAATAGCAGGTTTTGGGATAGGTTGCACTGTCCAGGCTAACTCAATATCGCAAATGGTCAAAGCTACTTTTAACATTCCTACCTGGATCACGGGTCTGGTAATAGCGGTATTTACCGGCATCGTAATTATAGGTGGAATAAAAAGTATTGCGCGGGTTTGCGAAATGCTGGTACCGTTCATGGCTATAGTATATGTGACGGGATGTCTTATAATTCTTGGAATGAATGCGGCCAATATCCCCTCTGCTATAGCTATAATCTTAAAGAGTGCTTTTACGGGGCATGCTGCAATTGGTGGATTTGTAGGAGCAACAGTAATGCAGGCAATGAGATACGGTGTGGCAAGGGGACTCTTTTCCAATGAGTCCGGGCTAGGAAGCGCACCAATAGCTGCAGCAGCAGCACAGACTCCAAATGCCACCCGCCAGGCGCTTGTCCAGATGAGTGGGACTTTCTGGGATACTGTGGTAATCTGCTTGATAACTGGTTTGGTGCTTGTCACAACAGGAAGCTGGGAGACAGGCCTTAAGGGAGCGGAACTTACAAAGACCGCTTTTGAACATATACCCGTTATCGGCCCTATTACATTAACTATAGGCTTGTTGACATTTGTTTACTCTACCATTCTCGGCTGGGCTTATTACTGTGAAAAGGCGGTGGAATACCTTTTTGGCACAGGTGCAGTAATGCCTTACCGCTGGCTGTGGGTGATTGCTGCATTTATCGGTTCCGTTGCTACTTTGGATATAGTGTGGAGCTTTGCAGATATTTTCAACGGTCTGATGGCCATACCGAATCTAATTTCTCTTATCGCTTTGAGCAGTGTCTTGGTGGCAGAGACAAAGAAGTACCTGTGGGAAGGAAGGTTGGAAGCAGAAGATCCGACTATAAAATAATTTTGAATAATGTATTGGCCGTGGACTTCCACGGCTTTTTTATGTACTTCGACATTCGGATTTTTTTTTGTATAATTATTACATGGACTTATTATTTGAAAGAGGGGCTTATGGTCTTTATGAGAGTTGTGGGGTTTGCTGGTTTTTCAAATAGCGGTAAGACAACTTTGATAACAAGGATAGTAAAAAGATTAAAAGAAAGAGGAGTGAAGGTTGGAGTCATAAAACACACGCCTCATGGCTTTGATGTGGATGAAAGTGATACGGGACGTATTTATACGGCAGGTGCTGATGTAGTCATAGCCTCTTCAGAAAAAGAATTGCTAAGGATGGAGCGCCTTGAGCAAGCCGTTTCTCTTAATGACATATTGGGTGAGCTAAAGGACGTTGAATTAGTATTGGTAGAAGGTTACAAGTCAGATTGTTTGCCAAAGATAATAGTTTACGGAAACCAAATTACTCCAAAAGACTTAAAATTGTTGGAAGATAATGATGTGAAGGGAGTGATAATGCTCGATATAAATAAAATTCATTCGATAAAGGAAGAATTAAAGGGTCTAGATATAAAAAAAAGTGAAAACGGTGATATTAGAATTGTTATAAACGGAAATAGGAAAATTCCTGTCTTTGACGCTAATGACGAGAGAATAGTAGATTTTATTAAGACATCTAATTTGTGAAAAAAATGGATGTTTTTTTGTAGATACAAAAAATTAAGGGTGACAAAATAAATAAAATAAGTTATAATTATCACAAATACTAACTTTATGGGTGAATGTCATGGAAAATAAAAACAAAGCTCCAGATATGTGCGACATTTTCTGCATTGACGAAGAAAAGGTAAAAAAATTGTCAGGTACGATTCCTCATACTAATGAGCTTGCCGAACTTTTTAAAGTTCTTGCAGATGAGACGAGGCTGAAGATTGTTTACCTGCTTTCCCAGGATGAACTATGTGTTTGCGATATTGCAGCCGTCTTGGGATTGACTGTGTCTAACGTGTCCCATCACTTGAGGGTGCTTCGAGTGGCCCACCTGGTAAAATTCCGCAGGGAAGGAAAGCAAGTCTATTATTCATTAGACGACGACCACGTTATACACATTATCAAAGAGGGATTCGCCCATGTCGAGCACACGTGATAACAAAAGCATCCCTCCCGCTTATGGTATAATAAAGGCGGGAGGGATTTTTTATGTTCGACCCCGGAAGAATAGATTCCTTTCCGGAAAAACCTGGAGTTTATATAATGAAAGATAAAAGCGGAAAGGTCATATACGTAGGTAAAGCAGTCTCGTTAAAAAATCGGGTAAAATCTTATTTCAAATCTGGTGAGAGTTTGCCTGCAAAAGTAAGTTCTATGGTTTCACATATAGAAGATATAGAGTATATTGTTACCGATTCTGAAGTGGAAGCACTTATCCTTGAATGCAACCTAATAAAATTCTATCGGCCCAAGTACAATATTCTCTTAAAGGACGATAAGCAGTATCCATATATAAAAATTACAATGAACGAATCTTTTCCAAGGATAGAGGTAGTGCGAAAGATAAAGAAGGATAGGGCGAAGTATTTTGGACCTTATGTAGAGGCGCGGGCAATGCGTGAAGCTATAGATGTACTCCGGAAGATTTTTCCCATAAGGAGCTGTAAAAAGGATTTGGACAGGGTGCCTTTGAAGGAAAGGCCTTGTCTTAATTATCATATAAAACTTTGTACTGCTCCGTGTCAGGGTAACATCTCAGAAGAAGAATATGGAGAACTTGTAAAAAACATTGCAATGTTTTTAGAAGGAAGAAAGGAACAGCTTTTGGATCATTTAAAGGCAAAAATGCGGGAAGCTGCGAATTCGCTTCAATTTGAGGCGGCAGCAGTTTATAGGGATCAAATCGCAGCCCTGGAAAAAATATTAGAAAAACAAAAAATATCGTCCACCAACCTGGTTGATCAAGATGTAATAGCAATGGCGCGGGGATTTGATACGGCTTGCGTGACTGTATTCTTTGTGCGCGAGGGAAAAATTGTTGAGCGCGAACCTTTTATATTGAACAATGCCGAAGGGGCTGATAGGAAGGAAATCCTGGCTTCTTTTATAAAACAGTTTTACGATACGGCATCTTTCATTCCGAAAGAAATTATTGTGGAAGAAGAAATAGATGAAAAGGAGGCCATCGAAACCTGGCTTTCTGCCAAAAAAGGTTCAAAAGTGAAGATAATTGTCCCAAAAAGAGGAGAAAAGAAAGAGTTAATAGAAATGGTGGCGGAAAACGCCATGGTTTATTTAAAGCAAAATGAAGCCTTTGAAGAAAGAGAAAGGATAAAAAACGGAAAGGCGATGGAAGAATTAAAAAACTACCTTGGTTTGGAAAAGTTACCCAGACGAATTGAAGCATTTGATATATCTAACACCCAAGGTACGGAATCTGTCGCATCCATGGTTGCCTTTGAAAATGGGATGCCGAAAAAGGAAGATTACAGGAGGTTTAAGATAAGGACGGTTGAAGGCCCAAACGACTTTGAAAGCATAAAAGAAGCTGTCTTTAGGAGGTTTAAAAGAGGTTTGGAGGGAGATGAAAAGTTTAAGAATTTTCCCGACCTTCTCGTCATAGATGGAGGAAAGGGACAGTTGAGATACGCCCTTGAGGCTTTAAAGGAATTAAACTTAAATCATATTCCTGCGATCGGACTTGCCAAGGAATTTGAGCATGTATTCATGGAAGGTAAAAGCGAACCTATAATTTTGCCCCGTAATTCGGAAGCCCTCTATCTTTTGCAAAAAATTAGGGATGAAGCCCACCGATTTGCGGTTGCTTATCATAGAAAGCTGCGTTCGGAAAAGAATTTAAAATCCATCCTGGAAGAAATTCCGGGTATCGGCAAAGTGCGGAGGAAGGCTTTACTCAATGCTTTTGAGAGTTTGGAGGATATAAAAAAGGCGTCAGTAGAAGAGTTAACGAAAGTGCCTGGAATGAATAAAAAATCCGCCATAGCGGTTTACGAATACTTCCACAAAGCCTGACCGAAAAAGGGTCGGGCTTTTTTCATCAGTGTTGAAAATGTGGCATAAAATGTGGAACTATATAAGCAAAGGCTCAAAAATATTTTTATGGTACATTAATTGCATAAAATGTGTGATGTGAGGGGTGGATGGCATGGTTGAAAAAGAACGATTGCTGGAACTCATAAAAAATGAAGACAAGAAAAATCCATATACCGATGAACAACTGGCAGAAATGCTTGGGATAAGGCGCGATGAGGTTACCATCTTAAGGGGAAAATTCAATATTCCTGATTCTCGCGAAAGGCGAAAACCGTATCTTATGAAAGCTATAGAGGAAGAAGTGGCAAAAGATCCTGGCATATCTGACAGGGAACTGACAAAGGCCGTTCAAAAGCGCGGTTTTAATGTATCGAGATTTATTATCTCTCAACTTAGAAAGGAGCTGCAAGAAAGAGTAGTAAAAAAAGGTCAGAATGCGGCGGAGAAAAAGCTAAAAGCTGGTTCGAAAATATCGACAGCGTTTGACAGAATTATCGGGTCGGATGGAAGTTTGAAAACTCAGATTCAGCAGGCCAAGGCAGCGGTTCTTTATCCTCCTCACGGGCTGCATACTCTCATTATCGGTCCTACAGGCGTTGGGAAGAGCATTCTTGCCGAAGCCATGTACCATTTTGCCGTGGAAACCGGGAAACTTCCTGAAAATGCTCCTTTTGTGGTGTTCAATTGCGCTGATTACGCCGAAAATCCCCAGCTTCTTTTATCTCAGCTTTTTGGTCACATAAAGGGGGCTTACACCGGCGCGGATTCGCCGAAGGAAGGCTTGGTCGAAAAAGCTAACGGTGGAATTTTGTTTTTAGATGAAGTTCACCGGCTTCCGCCGGAGGGACAGGAGATTTTGTATTACCTCATCGATAAAGGGAAGTTCAGGAGGTTGGGTGAGACGGAGAGTTTTCGCACCGCCAGTGTCATGATAATTGCCGCCACTACGGAAGATATAGAATCATCCTTACTTTTAACTTTCCGGCGAAGAATCCCGATGATAATAGAATTGCCCCCGCTTTCGGCTCGGCCTATATCGGAAAGATATGAGATAATAAAGGATTTTTTCAGAAAAGAGGCTGACCGCATCGGGGTGAAAATAAAAGTTAAACAAGAAGCGTTAAGGGCGCTTTTGATGTATGATTGTCCCGGGAATTTAGGACAATTGAGAAGCGATATACAGGTGGCCTGCGCGAGGGGATTTTTGTCATATATAGGTAATCAAAAGGATTTCATAGAGGTGGATTTAATAGATTTACCGGTCCATGCAAGAAGAGGGATGTTAAAAGTCCAAAACCGCATTCCCGACATTGAAACCCTCCTTCAAGGAGATTTGATGGTAAACCCTGGAGAAGCCGACATTACGCCCATGCCGAAGGAAGACCTATATATTTTTCCAGAAGAAATTTACAGGTATATCGAGGAAAAATACCAGGAGCTGCAGAGCCAGGGTTTAAGCCAGGAAGTTATAAACAGGGTTATAGGAGGAGAACTTGAAGTAAAATTCCAACAATTGGTAAGGCAATTTGAAACTAAGCATAAAACCTTGGAAAAAAAGGACTTAGAAGGGATTGTAGGTTCCCAAATAGTGAACCTTACAGAACAGATGATTAAAGTTGCCGAAAAAAAGCTGGGCAAAGTGGACAACCATCTATTTTATTGCCTTGCCATACACCTTAGTGCTACTTTGGATCGCATTCGCCAGGGAAAACCAGTAATTAATCCCCAATTGGAAAAAGTAAAGAATGAATACAAGTTGGAATATAAAGTTGCAAAAGAAATGGTAGAAATTGTTGAGGAATTGACGGGATATAAGATGCCAGAAGATGAAATAGCTTTTGTGGCTATGTATCTTAGAACTATGACCCATCCCGCCGATTTCAAGACGGGCAGGGTAGGAGTAATAGTTTTGACTCACGGGCATGTTGCAAAGGGGATGGTCGAAGTAGTAAACCGGCTCTTAGGTGTTGAACATGCAGTCGGCATAGAGATGAGCCTAGACGAGGAACCGGAGGCTGTCCTGCAAAAGACTATCGATGTTGTAAAAGAAGTAGATGAAGGCAAAGGCGTTCTACTTTTGGTAGATATGGGTTCTCTTTTGACTTTTGGAGAAATAATCACTCAAAAAACGGGAATACCTACTATGACGGTCGGACGGGTAGATACTGTAATGGTGCTCGAGGCTGTGAGACGAGCAATTTTACCCGATACCAGTTTGGGAGATATAGTGAAGAACATACAAAAGAACGAGCTAGAGATTGGCAGATTTACTCTGGATGAAGAAAGTCGTATAAATGATGGAAATTGGACAATCTTGACAGTATGTATAACAGGACAAGGTTCCGCTATAAGGTTGAAAGAATTAATTAAAGAAATGGCTCCTGATATTTTCGAGAAAGCGGAAATAATTCCTGTGGGAGCTATGTCGGACGAAGATATAAGGTCGCAGATAAAAAGGATAAAAAATGTAAAAAAGGTAGCGGCGATAGTTGGTACAATAAATCCGGAGGATGAAGAAATACCATTTATATCGATTGAAGAACTTATAAACGGTTCGGCGTTGAATAAGCTGAGGCAAATAATAGGTTTGACAAAAAATAATAAAGCTCTTGGCAAAAATATTTCTGAGATATTATATTTTGCAGATCTTTTTAATGAAGATTTAATTATGGTAAATCATGATTTTCAATTTAAAAACGATGTTCTAGATCATCTGGGGGAACTGTTAATTAATAAAAACTATGTGAATGAGAGATATCTTTTAGATGTTTATCGAAGAGAAATTATTGGGCCGACTCTTTTGAAGAATAAAATAGCCATACCTCATGGAATGCCAGAAAATGTAATAAGACCTGCTGTAGCCTTAGCAATATTACCCAAGCCTGTTAAGTGGGTACAAGAAGAAGAGGTGGAAATTGTGATGATGCTCGCATTAAAAGAGGATTCAGTGGAATTCTTCAAGAGATTATATAAGTTGTTACAAGACGATCAATTTATCAAGAAAATTAAATATTTGAAAGAACCAAGTCTTATAAAAAAGGCATTTCTGGAGTGGATTTTAGGCGCTGACTGTCTATAAAACAAAATCTGCAAGAGAGTGGCACGGTTTTTGCGAGGAATTTAAAGCGCAGTTAGAGTTAAGTCAGTATTGTAAAAAAAGATTAAGCCACTTCCACTCTCTATTCTAAAAATAATGTTTCAAAAAAAAAGCAATAAGAAACTAAGCTCATACTTAAATGTAAAAATATGGGATGAAGATGAGTCTACCTGAATCCGTGATTATTAAATTCCAAAAAACCTTGTACGAGTAAGAAAAAAGTAGTAAAATCAAGTAAGGGGACAAAAAACGCAATAGAAAAAACT
>JASUSP010000023.1 GCA_030446005.1 Tepidanaerobacteraceae bacterium
TCTCTTTGCCTTCTCTAACTTTTGTAAGTTTACCTTTGATGCGGGCTATCTGAAGCCATCCTTCGGGGCTTTCCTTCCGAAGATTGCGCTTTATTATGTAATCGACTTTTGTTTATGTTTTCTATGCTGTCGTTCCCTGCATCCATCTTTACTATGAGAGGTTTATCGATAACAGCTCTGGCATACTGAATGCTCTCATTTATAAATTCAGGTGCGTCTTTCTGACAGTGCTGCCTCCCTTCGCGTAGCTTGACATTTACCACATAGCCCTCCCGGCCAAGGTATGCGAAAATAGGAGAGTATCCTTCAAACTTAAAAAATTTATCCTGGCAGAAAGGTTCAATGCTATCGAAGTCATTTTTTCCCTGGCAGAGCAGGCCGATAAATGATATTGCAACGTCACTGGATGGTTCTTTCTTATCCAACTTCCCCTTTTTCTAGAAGTTCCTCAAACTCGTTTTCGTTTAGAATTTTTATTCCCAGCTTCACGGCTTTTTCGTATTTAGACCCGGGGTCCTTTCCCACTATCACATAGTCTGTCTTTTTGCTCACGCTACCGGTGACTTTGCCGCCGAGTTTTTCAATAAGCTCAGCAGCCTGATGCCGAGTGTATTTCTCCAGGGCCCCGGTAAGGACGAAGGTAAGTCCTTCTAAAGGCTTTGGCCCCTCTTCCTTCTTTTTTGCTTCCATGTTGACCCCGGCGGCTTTCAAGCGGGAAATGAGAGCTTTTGTCTGCTCCTGTCTGAAAAACGCCAGGATACTTTCCGCTATCTTGTCGCCTATTTCGGGAACTTTTATCAGGTCCTCGTAGGTAGCCTTTTCAAGCTCCTCCATGGAACCGAAGGCATCGGCCAGAAGCGACGCCGTCCTGGAACCCACGAAGGGGATTCCAAGAGCATATATCACCCGGTCAAGAGGCCTCTTTTTGCTTTCCGCGATGGCGGAAAGCAGATTGGCAGCAGATTTTTCTCCCATGCGCTCTAAGGGGACGAGGTCCTCCCGCCTCAGGTAGTAAAGGTCGGCGGCATCCTTAATAAGCCCCTGCGATATAAGGAGTGAAACTATGGCCGGGCCGAGCCCCCTTATGTCCATGGCGTCCCGCGAGGCGAAGTGCTCGATGCTCCTCCTTATCTGGGCCGGACAACCGGTGCTGTTGGTGCAGCGGTACGCCGCTTCTCCCGGAAGCCTTACCGCCTCGGAACCGCACTCGGGACAGCGGCTGGGCATTTCGAAATCCCGTTCTTTTCCCGTGCGCTTTTCTTTTACAACTCCCACCACTTCGGGGATCACATCGCCGGCCTTGTGGACTATCACCGTATCGCCTATCTTTATGTCCTTTTCCCTAATGTAGTCTTCATTGTGCAAAGTGGCTTTGCTTACCGTAGACCCGGCTATCCTTACCGGCTCCAAAATCGCCGTGGGGGTCAGCACTCCCGTCCTGCCAACCCTTACGATTATGTCCTTAATTACCGTGGTTTTCTGTTCGGCCGGGAACTTGTATGCTATAGCCCAGCGGGGGCTTTTGGCGGTCGAACCTAAGAGCCTTTGCTGCTCGAGGGAATTAACTTTAATGACCATCCCGTCAATCTCGTAGGGCAGTTCGTGGCGCTTTTCGTTCCAGCTGAGGCAGTAGTCCACGACGTCGTCGAATTTGTCGAAAAGCACTATATGGGGATTCACCCGCAGGCCTATTCTTTTGAAGAACTGGAGCGCTTCATAGTGGGTCTCGAATTCAATTCCTTCCGCATACCCAAGGCCATATATGAAAACGGCAAGGGGCCTTTTGGCCGTAACTTTGGGGTCAAGCTGTCTCAAAGAACCCGCCGCCGCGTTCCTGGGGTTTGCGAAGAGCGGAAGCCCCTGTTCTTCCCTCTCTTTGTTCAATTTCCTGAAGTCCTCTTTCGGCAGGTACACCTCGCCTCTTACTTCAAGAATAGCCGGGCTTTTATCGGGTGGAAAATCAAGCTTAAGCGGTACGCTCTTTATAGTCTTTACGTTCTGGGTTACATCCTCCCCTACTTCGCCGTCACCCCTGGTGGCGGCGGTTTTGTAAATGCCGTTTTCGTAAGTTATCGAAACCGCAAGTCCGTCTATCTTAAGTTCCACCACGTACTCCACGTCATTTCCTACAACTTCCGTAACCCTCCTGTGGAAGTCCCTCAGTTCCCCTTCATCGAAAGCGTTGGAAAGGCTCATCATGGGGACGCGGTGAACCACCTGAGTAAAATAGGGAAGAGGCTCTCCCCCAACCCGCTGGGTGGGAGAGTCGGGCGTTACCAGTTCGGGAAACTTTCTTTCGAGCTCTTCTAGTTCCCTCATCAATTTGTCATACTCCGCGTCGGAAATTACCGGGTTGTCGTATACGTAGTACTGCTTGTTGTGATAGTTTATGAGCTCCCTCAATTCCTTTATCCTTTTTTCGGCTTCGGACTTTTTCATACACTCCATCCTCTCAAATGGAATTTCATTTTTTCTCTTTTTATATCTTCACAAGAGGAGCGTACTTCAAAAGGAGGCGTTTTGTCCCTTCCGATGCAAAATTTACCGCTATTTCGGCATCTTCTCCTTTGCCGTACACTGCGGTTACCACACCTTCACCCCATTTAGAGTGCTTCACCCTGTCGCCGGGGTTTAATTGCAAAGTTTCCTTTCGCGTCCCGTTTCCTGAAGGCATTTTTGTCCCGGCTTTTCGGGGAACAACCGTCTCTGCCTTTTTAACTTCCCTAACTTTTTCACCTTCGCTTAGCGTATCATCTTCGGGGCCGATTTCCTTTATAAGCCTTGCCGGTATCTCGTCGATGAACCTTGACGCCGAATAAAAGGAGGTGTTGCCGTAGAGGTTGCGTTTCCATGCTCTTGTGAGGTAAAGCCTCTTTTTGGCCCTGGTTATCCCCACATAGCAAAGTCTTCGCTCTTCCTCCAGCTCATCTTCATCGAACATCGACCTGGAATGCGGGAATATACCCTCATCCATGCCGCTTAAGAAAACCACCGGAAACTCGAGGCCTTTCGCACTGTGCAACGTCATCAAAACCACCGCATCTTTGTTATAGTCAAGCTCGTCCACATCGGAGACCAGGGCGATTTCGGCGAGGAAGTCCTGGAGGCTTGCTCCCGGAAATTTCCTTTCGAATTCTTCGGCCACACCTACCATTTCTTTCAGGTTTTCTATCCTGCTCTGGGCCTCCGGTGAATTCTCGGCTTCAAGTTCTTCGATGTATCCCGTTTTTTCAAGAATATAAGCTATCAGTTCGGGAATCGAAAGCGAATTTTGTTTTTCTATAAAATCATTAATTAGGCTCGCAAAATTCTTAAGTTTTGCAGATACCCTCGATGAAAAATTGTAAGCCTCCTCTTTTATTATGTCATATACGGACCTTTCATTTTCCTCCGCAACTCTTTTCAGTTCGTAGACTGTAGCCTCTCCTATGCCCCTTCGAGGCACGTTTATAATCCTCAAAAGACTCACATCATCCGAAGGATTTGCCACAACCCTCAGGTATGCCATTATGTCCTTTATTTCTTTCCGCTGGTAAAATTTCAGACCTCCCACTATCCTGTAGGGGAGTCCCATCCTCACCATCATTTCTTCCAGCACGCGGGACTGGGCGTTGGTCCTGTATAGCACTGCAAAATCTTTAAAGTTGAACTTCCTCGCGTTGACCAGCTTTTCTATTTCCCGGGCAATGAAGAAAGCCTCTTCATGCTCGTTTTCCAGTGTGACAAGATAAATTTTTTCACCTTTTCCGTTTTCGGTCCACAAGTTTTTCTTTTTTCTGCCCAGGTTGTGGCTTATGACGCTGTTGGCTGCATCGAGGATGTTTTGGGTGGAGCGGTAATTTTGCTCGAGCCTTATGACGGTAGCATCCGGAAAATCCTCCTCGAAGTCCAGGATATTCCGGATATCCGCACCTCTGAAGCTGTATATGCTCTGGTCGTCGTCCCCCACAACACACAGATTCCTGTGCTTTTCGGCCAGCAACTTTACGAGGACGTACTGGGCTCTATTTGTGTCCTGGTATTCGTCCACCAGTATGTACTTAAACTTAGCCTGGTAATGGGAAAGAACCTCGGGATATTCTCTGAAAAGCTCGACTGTCTTCATTATTAGGTCGTCGAAGTCCAGGGCGTTTAGCTCTTTCAGTTTCTTTTGATAAAATTCGTATATTCTCGCAAAAGTTTTCTCCCTTATATCCTTTGCCCTGTCGTAGCACTCTCCGGGAGTAAGTAGCCTGTCCTTGGCCCTGCCGATATAATTTAAAGCGGCCTGGGGCGAGTATTTTTTTTCGTCGAGTCCCATAGCTTTTACGGAATCCCTTGCCACAACCTGCTGGTCCTGGGTGTCGAATATTACGAAGTTCCTGCCGTAGCCCAATTTTTCTATGTCGGACCTCAGGATGCGGGCGCAGGCCGAATGGAAGGTGCTAACCAGCATCCCCTTCGCCCAGGGGATTAGTCTTTCGATTCTTTCCTTCATTTCCTCGGCCGCCTTGTTGGTAAAGGTTATGGCCATTATGCTACCCGGGTCGACACCCATGTGTTCAATCAGGTAGGCGATTCTGTACGTTAGCACCCGGGTCTTGCCGCTTCCCGCTCCTGCCAGAACCAAAAGAGGTCCTCCCGGGTGTGTTACGGCTTTCCTTTGCTCCTCGTTTAGTTCGGATAAAAAATCCATTTTTACCTCCTACAGAAAAGTAGCGTGGAATCCACGCTACTTTTTTTTCTCATCCAGTTCCTTTAACCTCTCCAAAATCATTTTATAGCCATCAGCGCCGTAGTTTAAAAAACGCTTGACCCTGCTGATGGTGGCTGTGCTAGCTCCGGTTTTTTCCGCAATATCGCTGTATGTAAATCCGGCTTCCAGCATCTCGGCCACCTGAAGCCGCTGCGCCATGGCTTTTACTTCCGCAATGGTGCAGATGTCTTCGAAAAAGCGATAACATTCTTCTTTTGTCTTCAAAAGCGCTATTGCCTCAAAGAGCCTGTCAATGGCCGGGTCGGCCAACCTTTGGAGTTGCATTTTATCACTCCAGGATTAAAATTTCAGCTTACGAGTTCTAAAAGCACGTTGGTATAAATCCTTAAGTTTTTCAGCAGGTCTTCAATCTCGATGTACTCGTCCTTTTCGTGGGCCACTTCCGGTTTTCCCGGGAAACCCGGTCCGAAAGCTACGGCATTTTTGAACATCCTCGCATACGTCCCACCGCCTATGGAAAAACAGTAGGCCTTTTCTCCGGTAACCTTTTCGTAAGCCGACTTCAAGCTCCTAACGATAGCGCTATCCTCAGGGACGTAATGGGGCGGATTGTCGGATATTTTTTCCATTCGAACTATATCTATAAGGTTTTCCCTAATTTTCGAAATCACGTCCTCCCCTTTATACTTTATAGGATATCTGATGTTTATGACAACCTCGCCGGATTTTCCGTCCATTCGGATTACTCCCACATTGAAGGTAAGCATGCCAGATATATCATCGGAAAAATCAACTCCCAACCCCTTGCCTGTGGTATCTAGGCCTATTTTATTGTTCAGGAATGAAATGAATTGCCCCTGCCGCTCATTTACCAAATCAAGTTCCGAAAGAAAAGCTATGAGCTGCATTACCGCATTTTTCCCCTTGTGGGGTATGCTTCCGTGTGCGGAAACGCCGTGAGATTTAATAGCAAATGTACCATCGACCTTTGAAAGCTCCAAATCGTACCCGGTTCTTTCTTTGAATTCTCTGAACCTTTCTTCTATGTATACGGCATCACCTTTCAAAACTGCCTCAGCATAATCCGGCACCATGTTGGGTCTGTGGCCGCCTCTCAAGGATATTAGCGTTACGCCTTCTTTTGCTTTCTCGTTATCGTCAAAATCGCAGGTCAAGGAAAATGTCAGGATGCCCTTTTCGCCGTTTATAATCGGATATTCCGCATCGGGAGAAAAAGCCATGGTGGGCTCTTCGTCGTGTTCCAAGTAGTATTTTATGCATCTCATTCCGCTTTCCTCGTTGGTGCCGAATATCACTCTAACCCGCCGGTTGAATTTCACTCCGGCATCCTTCAAAGTTTTTAAAGCATAAAGGGCCGTCATGGCAGGCCCTTTGTTGTCAGAAGCACCCCTGCCGTAGATTTTTCCATCGTGGATTTCCCCGCCGTAGGGAGGATAGGTCCATCCCGATCCTTCCGGCACCACATCCAGGTGAACCAGTATCCCCACCATTTCGTCTCCTTCGCCCCACTCGGCCCATCCCACGTAGTTGTCCAGGTTTCTGGTCCTGAAGCCGAAACTCCTGGCAAGGTTTAAAGCATAATCAAGGGCGTGTGCCACGCCCTCTCCAAAAGGTTTCCCTTCAAGCGGTTCATCCTCTACACTTCGTATCTTGATTATTTCGCAAACTGACTTTATCAGGGGTTCCTCGTTGAGCTCGATGGCCTTTTCTATGTCCACTCAAAACCCTCCCTTTTTAATTGTCATCTTTACGATAAAAAAATTTTCTCTCAGCTTACGATGAGTTTCTTGATGACATGCGTCAGGAGCGCAAAGGAAGTACCCAAAAAAGCACCGCTGAGCACATCGGAAGGGTAGTGCATTCCGGTGTATACCCTGGAAAATCCAACCAATGTGGCCAGCGAATATATGACATAGCGGTAAGCTGGAAAATAAAGGGAAAATACTACGGCCAGGCAAAAGCCTGCGACGGTGTGTCCTGAGGGAAAAGAATGGTCCTTCAACAGCTTTCTCCAGAATGTGTTCACGTTGGGCAAAACCATATAAGGTCTTTTTCTGTAAATACTCTTTTTGAAAACTTGCACTATTCCCTGGCTTCCTGTGAGGGCGAGAAATGCTTCGCTTGCAGCAATCCTTGCTTCCTCTTTTCCAAAGATATAAAGAAAGGCACACAAAAGCACGGAAAAAGTGGCACCGCCGAGATGGGTTATGCGCGGCATTACCGCATCTAAAGGCCGGCACTTTATTCTTTGATTCAGGTACATAAAAAGCTTCTTATCTTTTTGATGCAATCCCTCAATAATTTTGCCGAAGAAACTTTTCAAAAAAGGCGACCCCCTAATCCACTATTTCCACCACTATGCCGTTTTTTTCAACGGCTTTTATCAAGGGATTGATAACTTCGCCGTTTTTTTGCACATCGAAAGCCGATTGCAGGGATTTGCCGACGATTATGTGGGTTATCTGATTATTCCTCGCATAATCGGCCAAGGTCTGGTAAACTTTTTTCCCAGCCAAAATCGAAACCGTTCCTCCCAGGTTTTTGGCCATTTCGAAGAGTTCCAGCAAGATCTTGTGCTGCTTTAAGTCTTTATTCAGGTCCTCCGATTTATTTACGTATACTACGCAAAATTCCCCTCCTAGTTCCCTAGCCCTTGCTGCCCCCCTCTTTATCAGCCTTTCACAGCTTTTCTGCGGAGTCACGCACACCATTATCCTGTGCTCCACCGAGGGGTCAAAAATAATCCCCATGGGCAAACCCCTTTCGTCTATGTTATCCTCTCTATCTTTATTATACTATGAACACAAAACTTTCAGCAACAAACACATAAAACTCGCGTCTATTGAGAAATAAAAAGGCCGTTCGTTTTCTCCGCTTTTTGCTGTATTGGGGTGATGCCATTTCCCATGGGCTTTATCGCCCTCTTTATCACCTCGTCCATTGTCTTTACAAAAACAAAACAAAGGTCTTCTTTTACGTTTTGAGGCACTTCTTCCAGGTCCTTTATATTTTCCTCGGGAAGTATTACGGTTTTTATGCCCGCTCGGTGGGCTGCCAGTACCTTTTCCTTTATACCGCCCACCGGCAAAACCCTTCCCCTCAGCGTTATTTCTCCGGTCATAGCCACCGTCCTGTCCACCGGAAGTCCGGATAAGGCCGAAACTAAGGCGCACGCCATAGTTATTCCCGCAGAAGGACCATCTTTCGGTATGGCCCCTTCGGGCACGTGGATGTGAACGTCGTATTTCTCGTGGAAGTCTTCATCTATGCCCAACTCCGCCGCCCTGGACCTGATGTAGGTGTATCCTGCGTGGGCCGATTCCTGCATGACATCTCCGAGTTTGCCGGTTAGTATTAGCTTTCCTTTTCCTTTCATGACTGTGGCTTCAACGCTCAATATATCGCCCCCCATTTCGGTCCATGCAAGGCCGGTCGCCACTCCTATCTGGTCGGTTTCCTCGATGACACCATAGCGGAACTTAGGGGCTCCTAAGAACTTTTCGACCATGGCAACGTCCACATCTACCGACCTTTTTTCCCCTTCCACCACCGATTTGGCCACTTTACGACAAATCCCGGCTATTTCCCGCTCCAAATTTCTCACGCCGGCTTCGCGGGTATAGTTGCGGATGATATGTATTACGGCTTCGTCGGAAAACACCAGATTTTCGGTATTTAACCCGTGTTCTTCGAGCTGCCGGGGGATTAAATGAAACTTCGCTATTTGGAGTTTCTCATACTCGGTATATCCCGGAATGGATATGACTTCCATGCGGTCAAGCAGGGGTCTTGGAATATTGAACAGAGTGTTCGCGGTCGCTATAAACAAAACTTTAGAAAGGTCGAAAGGCAGCTCTATGTAGTGGTCGGAAAAGCTGTGATTTTGCTCGGGGTCCAGCACTTCCAGCAAAGCAGCAGTCGGGTCTCCTCGAAAGTCAGAGCTCATCTTATCGACTTCATCGAGCAGAAACACGGGGTTTTTGGTGCCCGCTTGCCTTATCCCCTGAATTATCCTGCCCGGAAGTGCCCCAACATAAGTTCTTCTATGGCCTCTGATTTCAGCTTCATCCCTGACTCCACCGAGCGACACCCTTACGAATTTCCTGCCCATGGCCTTCGCGATTGATTTTGCAAGAGACGTCTTGCCCACTCCCGGAGGTCCCACAAAGCACAGTATGGGCGATTTAATGGCTCCTGCCAGCTTCCTTACCGCAAGAAATTCCAGTATCCGCTCCTTTACCCTTTCAAGCCCGTAGTGGCCCTCATTCAAAACTTCTTGCGCCGATTTGACATCCAAGACATCCTCTGTAAAGTTGTTCCAGGGAAGGGCGACAATCCACTCCAGATAATTTCTTATGACCGCCACTTCCGCCGACACCGGAGGAGTCCTCTCAAGTCTTTCCACTTCCTTCAATACCTTTTGCTCAAGGTCATCCGGAAGATTTAAGGCCTTTATCTTTTTTCGATACTCGTTGGCTTCCTGGGTCTTTTCGTCCTGTTCCCCGAGTTCCTGCTGTATAGCTTTTATCTGCTCCCTGAGGTAAAATTCTTTCTGGGATTTTTCTAGCTGTTTTTTCACCCGGTTATTTATCTTTTTTTCTAGCTCAAGGATTTCTATTTCCCTTGTGAGAATCTCGAATAGAATGTTAAGCCTTTCTTTTACATCTACAGTCTCAAGTATTTTCTGCTTGTCTTCGATTTTCAGATTGAGATGAGAGGCTATGGCATCGGCAAAACGGCCCGGATTAGTTATGTTCCCTATCGAAATCAAGGCCTCCGGACTCACCTTATGGTTTAATTCGGCGTAATTTTCAAAAAGGTTCATCGTGCTTCGCATGAGAGCTTCTTCTTCCGGGCTAATTTCCATATCATCTTCCAATATTTCGGTAACTCTGACTTTGAAAAAGGGTTCGGTCTTTATATATTCTTCTATCCGGGCACGGTTGAGTCCTTCCACCATCACCCTTATGGTATCTCCCGGCATTTTCAAAAGCTGCTTTATCTTGGCCACCGTCCCTGTCGCGTATATATCTTCCGGCATGGGGAAGTCCACTCTTGCATCCTTCTGGGCAACAAGCAGAATTTTTTCGTCAGCCACCATCGCCTCTTCTAAGGCTTCGATGGACTTGTCCCTGCCGACATCGAAATGAAGTATCATTTTTGGGAAAACCAGAAGCCCTCGAAGGGGCAGAAGCGGCAAGATTCGCATGCTCTTTTCCTTTTTCACAAAATTTTCCCCCTGCATATTTTTACAGATATATACCCTTCTTAACTTTTATTCGATAAAATCTTTTTAATTCCTTCCGAGCACAAGCGTCATTTTTTTGTCATTCCTTGGTCCTTCATCCGAATTCACCAGAGCATATTCTATCACTTCTTCTATTCTGTCCACGGCTAAAATCCTCACATCCGAAGTTTTAAAAAGGTCCTGCCAGTTTTCCCTGGGTATTATTACCGTCGTAGCACCGGCCCTCTTTGCCGCCTCTATTTTTGCCACAATTCCCCCCACGGGCTTTACATAACCCCGGATGGACAGCTCTCCTGTCATGGCCACCAGGTTATTCACGGGAATATTGGTTATGGCTGAGTAAATGGCGGTAGCTACCGTAATTCCGGCCGACGGCCCGTCTATCGGAATGCCTCCCGGAAAGTTGATGTGTATGTCAAAATCTTCCGGTTTCAAGCCTAAATATTTTTTAAGTACAGTTAGGCAGTTGTCCACAGCACCTCTTGCGGTAGCTTTTCGCCTCAGCTTATGAGTCTCTCCTCCCACTTCCTCTTCTTCCATAATCCCCGTTACAACGAGCTTACCTTTTCCTTTTTCCACGGGTATTGCTATGGCTTCTATCTCCATCAGAGTTCCCATGTTTGGGCCGTAAACGGCAAGGCCATTCGCACATCCTACCTGCGGAGAAGGATTTACCCTTTTTTCCGGACGCCGTGAGTACTGGCCGCTGTTTACTACCCACTCCACATCTTTAGCCTCTATTTTTTTCCTTCTTTCTACCTGTGCCAGACCTGCTGCCATTTGCAGTATGTTCACCGCTTCCCGTCCGTTTGTGGCGTACTTCTTTATCGTCTCTACGGCTCTTTCTTCGATATCGAAGGAAATTTTTGATGCCGCATTTCTTGCAATCTTCCCGATATGCTCCGGGCTGAGGGGCTTAAAAAAAATCTCCACGCAGCGGGATCGAATGGCAGGAGGAATTTCCTGAGGCGTCCTGGTGGTAGCACCTATAAGCCTGAAATCCGCGGGTAAACCCTTTTGAAAAATCTCATGAATATAAAGGGGTATGTTGGGATCTTCGCTATTGTAATAGGCGCTCTCCAAAAATACCTTTCTATCTTCCAATACTTTTAAAAGTTTATTCATCTGCACCGGATGCAATTCTCCTATTTCGTCTATAAAAAGCACTCCCCCATGAGCTTTGGTTACCGCTCCAGGTTTGGGCTGGGGTATTCCGGCTATACCCAAAGGGCCGGCTCCCTGGTATATGGGGTCGTGCACCGAGCCGATGAGAGGGTCGGCTATTCCCCTTTCATCGAACCTCGCTATGGTAGCATCAACTTCGACAAATTTGGCATCGGGCCCAAAAGGGGAGCCCGGCGTCCTTTTGGCTTCTTCCAGCACCAAACGGGCCGCGGCGGTTTTCCCTATGCCCGGAGGACCGTAAATTATGACGTGCTGGGGATTCGGTCCGCACAATGCAGCCCGCAGGGCCTTCAGTCCTTCGTCCTGACCAATTATATCCTCGAACTTAGTGGGGCGAGTTTTCTCGGTCAGCGGCTCCGTAAGGGATATCTCCCTCATCTTCCTCAATTTCTCCAGTTCCTTTTTCGACTCGCGATCTACCATTATCCTGTTTCCCTGCTGGTTTCTCATAAGATTTATAAAGTAAAGCCCTACGACGATGGCAAAGGCTATCTGAATCAAGCTCAGAATATTTACCGTCACGTTCAAAAAGTTCCCCCCTTTCCAGTTTCGGCTTTATTTATTATTACCTCAAGCCTTCAATTTATCCTGGAAAGGGAAGTAAAAAAGTGCAGCTTTTTGCTGCACTTTTTTATCTTAAGCCGTCACTTCCTTTTTTTTCGTCTTTTTCCTATCGGAAGTTACAATAATCGGTTCTTCCCGCTTTAACACCACATCCTTGGTTATTACGCACTTTGTGATGTCGTTTCTCGAAGGTATCTCGTACATTACGTCCATCATCACTTCTTCAAGTATCGCCCTTAAGCCTCTGGCCCCGGTCTTTCTCCGCAAAGCTTCCTGAGCAATGACCTGCAAGGCCTCATCGGTAAACTCAAGCTGTACGTTGTCCATTTCAAACAACTTCTGATACTGCTTTACAAGTGCATTTTTGGGCTCTTTCAAAATCCTTATAAGTGCCTGTTCATCGAGGGCATCTAATGTTACTATTATCGGAACCCTTCCCACAAACTCCGGTATCATTCCGAATTTCAGAAGGTCTTCCGGCATTATTTGTCTCAGGAGTTCGCCCACATTTTTTTCTTCCTTGCTCCGAATCTCGGCACCAAAGCCTATGGATTTTTTACCTATCCGGTTGGCTATAATTTTTTCTATTCCTTCGAAGGCGCCGCCGCAGATGAACAGGATGTTGGTGGTATCTATCTGGATAAATTCCTGGTGCGGATGTTTGCGTCCTCCCTGGGGTGGAACGCTGGCTATGGTACCTTCCAGGATTTTTAAAAGTGCCTGCTGTACTCCTTCCCCTGACACATCCCTGGTTATCGAGGGGTTTTCGGATTTCCTTGCAATCTTGTCTATTTCGTCTATATACACTATGCCCTTTTCAGCCTTTTCGACATCATAGTCGGCAGCCTGAATTAATTTCAAGAGTATATTTTCAACGTCTTCCCCGACGTAACCTGCTTCGGTTAAAGAGGTGGCGTCCGCAATCGCAAAGGGCACGTTCAAAATTTTCGCAAGGGTCTGTGCCAGCAAGGTCTTGCCGCTACCAGTCGGACCAAGCATTATTATATTGCTCTTTTGGAGTTCAACATCGTCTGTTTTCACGTTGGAGTTGATGCGCTTATAGTGGTTGTACACCGCCACCGAAAGTATCTTTTTGGCCTGCTCCTGACCGATAACGTACTGGTCTAAAATTTCCTTTATCTCCCGGGGCTTCGGTATATCGGTAAAGTCCATTTCGGCTTCTTCGCTGAATTCTTCCTCTATTATTTCGTTGCACAGCTCTATACACTCATCGCATATATAAACGCCGGGGCCGGCAACCAGTTTTCTTACCTGGTCCTGAGTTTTGCCGCAGAAGGAGCATTTTAGCTGACCTTTTTCGTCGTTGAATTTAAACATGATATCACCTCTTTTCTTCGGCTTTTACCCGTTTGTATATCACCTCATCGATGAGTCCGTATTCTTTCGCTTCCAGAGCCGACATGAAAAAGTCCCTTTCGGTGTCCCGCTCGATTTTCTCCAGCGGCTGCTTGGTGTGCTTTACCAGTATGTCGTTTAGTACCTCCCGCAACCTCAATATTTCCTTAGCCTGGGTCTCGATATCCAGGGCCTTGCCCTGCACACCTCCCCACGGCTGGTGTATCATTATCCTGGAATTCGGGAGAGCATAGCGCTTGCCCTGAGCCCCTCCTGCGAGGAGCACCGCCCCCATGCTGGCCGCCATGCCGATACAAATAGTAGCCACATCCGGCTTGATGTACTGCATAGTGTCATATATGGCAAGGCCGGCCGTCACAGAACCTCCGGGAGAGTTGATGTAAAGGTAGATGTCCTTGTCCGGGTCTTCTGATTCCAAAAACAATAGCTGAGCTATCACAAGGCTTGCCACCGAATCGTCGATGGGAGTTCCTATGAAAACTATCCTTTCTTTAAGCAGCCTTGAATATATATCGTAAGCCCTCTCCCCACGATTTGTCTGTTCGATTACTATAGGCACGAGATTCATCAATTAGCCCTCCTTTTTAAGCTTGTTCTTCTTCACCCTCACTTTCGCCCTCGGAGATATTTTCTACGACTTTTTCATTTACCTTCGCGTGAGATATTAAAAAGTCGAATATCTTCCTTGTGAATACGTGGTCTTTAATGTGCTCTAAGTCTTCTTCCTTCAGATTCTTTTTATATTCTGCTAAAGATTTCTTGGCCGCTTCTGCGTACTTGGCTAGTTCTTCATCCAACTCTTCTTCGGTAACTTCGATATTTTCAGCTTTTGCTAAGGCCTCCAGAACCAGCGACGTCTTTACGTTGTTGTAGGCCCTTTCCTGGAATCTCCCTTTGAATTCTTCAGGCGAAAGCTTGGAAATCTCAAGATACTGTTTTAAATCCAATCCTCTTAACCTGAGCTGGAAGGCAAAATCCATAATTAACCTCTCTATCTCTCTATCTACCATAACTTGCGGAATGTCGACCTCTGCCTGTTCTACCACTTTTTTGAGAATCGCTCCTTTCAGAGAGTTTTCGGAAAACGATTTTGCCCTTTCTTCCAATCTATTCTTAATATCCTGCTTTAATTCCTCCAAGGTTTCAAATTCACTTACGTCCTTCGCAAACTCGTCATCCAGCTTAGGAAGTTCTTTTTCCTTCACTTCTTTCAGCGAAACTTTAAAGAGCACTTCCTTTCCCGCCAGGTCCTTGTTCGGATGTTCAGCAGGATATGTAACCGCAACCTCTTTGGTCTCACCAGGCTTCATTCCGATTATCTTCTCTTCCAAATCCTCCACTAGGATCTTCGAACCTAGCTCCAGAGGGTAATTTTGGACCTTCGCATCCTTTAAAGGTTCTCCGTTTGCGAAACCTTCAAGGTCAACAACTACTACATCGCCTTTTTGAGCGGGCCGTTCCACTGACACGAGTCTTGCATTCTTCTCCTGCAAAGCTTTGAGTTCTTTTTCTACATCCTCCTCGGTAACATTGTACACCATTTTTTCCACTTCTAAACCCTTGTACTGTCCCAACTTTACTTCGGGTTTTACCGTCACTTTAGCGATAGCTACGACACCTATGCCCTTCCCTATTTTGTCTACATCAAAATGCGGATGGTCCACCGGTTCTAGACTGTTTTCCTCTACTGCTTTTTTATAAGCTTCGGAAAGCACTATTTCCGCGGCGTCTTCATAGAAGATTTCTGGTCCGTAATACATCTCTATAAGGCTTCTGGGAGCCTTGCCCCGCCTGAAACCGGGAATATTAAACCTCTTTACATTTTTCCGGTAGGACTGCTCTATAGCCTTTTCAAATTCTCCAGCGTCAACTTCGATTTTCAAAGTCGCAACATTATTTTCTATTTTTTCCACATTAACTTTCATTATGCTCCTCCTCACAAATACACTAAACCTTTTTTGCCATTTTATTATAGCATAAAAAAATAAATAATAAAACAATACCCCGGCATAAATACCGAGGCTTTTTGTCGAAATATTTTTGGTGCGGGCGAGAGGATTTGAACCTCCACGGGAAACCCAACGGATCCTAAGTCCGTCGCGTCTGCCAGTTCCGCCACGCCCGCATGGTGAGCCATGGAGGACTCGAACCTCCGACACCCTGATTAAAAGTCAGGTGCTCTACCGCCTGAGCTAATGGCCCGTATCTGGCTGGGGCGGTAGGATTCGAACCTACGATGCAGGATCCAAAGTCCCGTGCCTTACCTCTTGGCTACGCCCCAGCAAAAAAAATAATTGGGGTGGATAGTGGGATTCGAACCCACGACCTCCAGAGCCACAATCTGGCGTTCTAACCATCTGAACTATATCCACCACGCGTATGGTGCGCCCGAGAGGATTCGAACCTCTGGCCCACGGATTAGAAGTCCGTTGCTCTGTCCTGCTGAGCTACGGGCGCAAGTGGAGCGGGAAACGGGACTCGAACCCGCGGCACCCAGCTTGGAAGGCTGGTGCTCTACCACCTGAGCTATTCCCGCCCGCCTGGTCGAGGCAGAGGGACTCGAACCCCCGACCCCATGGTCCCAAACCATGTGCGCTACCAAACTGCGCCATGCCTCGCTAGGGTCTTAGGACATTGTATAGTATACATTAATTTAAACTTTGAGTCAAGATTATTTTAACACAATGCCGGACCTTTTTTCAATCATGACCTCTGCCCTTACAAAACTTTTACTGCTGTTTTATTATTGTCGTTCCCTCGTCGCAGGCATCCAAAATAACGTAACGGGCTTTTATTCCCTTTTTCTCGAACGCTTTTACCATAAATTCCCCGGCACCTTCTTCTCCTCCCTCCAGTGTCAGTCCTACCACCGAAGGCCCCGCGCCGCTCAAAAAACAGCCAACCATACCGTTTGCAGATGCGTTTTCCAGTATTTCCTCCATTCCTGGAACGAGAGATTTTCGATAGGGCTGATGTAAGGCGTCCTGAGTAGCCACTTGAAGAAGCGAAAAATCTCCCTGGCATATACCCGCCACGAGAAGCGCCGTCCGTCCGATGTTAAACACAGCATCCTTCATCAGGACCTTTTTGGGAATTACTTCCCTTGTTCTTTCGGTCTTCAGTTCAAATTCCGGAATCGCAACAACCATTTTCAAAAGGGGCGGCAGGGACAACTTTTTGTAAATCACCCCGTCATTTGCTTTTACCGATATAACAAAGCCGCCGGCAATGGCCGCAACTACGTTGTCGGGATGTCCCTCCATTTCGGTGGCAAAATTTATTATTTCCTCAGTGCTGAACGGATTCCCCAAAAGGCAATTTGCAGCCATCATTCCCCCGGCAATACACGCCGCACTGCTCCCCAGCCCCCTCGCGAGGGGTATTTCGTTCTTTAATCTTATAAAAAGGCTTTTTTCGATTTGCGCTTTCTTTAAAATGGTTCTGGCCGCTCTGTACACCAGGTTGTCTTCTCCTAAGGATATCTTCCCTTGACCTTCGCCATATACTTCTATTTTAGGAACATCAGAAAATTCCATTTCGATAAAATTATATAAGTTTACCGCTACTCCCATGCAATCAAAACCCGGACCAAAGTTGGCCACGCTAGCCGGAACTTTAACTTCAACCAAGTCCTTCACTCCCTACCGTATATTTCTCTTTCTAAAGCTTCCATTTTTGGCGGAACGACCGCTGGTGAAATGCCCGTCTTTATGGCGGTATCTGGGTCTTTCAAGCCGTGTCCTGTCAAAACGCATACAACTCTGGAATTTTCCTCAAAGTACCCCATCTTAAAATGCTTTATAACTCCGGCCAAAGACGCCGCCGAAGCCGGTTCTGTAAAAACACCTTCCTTTTTTGCCAGAAGTTGATAGGCATTTAGTATCTCTTCGTCGGTCACCTTATCTATTAATCCGCCTGATTCGGTTATAGCAGCTTCTGCTGTCTTCCAGCTCGCCGGATTTCCTATTCTTATGGCAGTTGCTATGGTCTTCGGATTTTCTATCACCCTTCCCTCCACTATCGGCGCAGCCCCCGCCGCCTGAAATCCCAGCATTTTCGGCAGCTTTGATATCTTCCCAAGGGAATGGTATTCTCTAAAACCTTTCCAGTATGCCGTGATGTTCCCTGCATTTCCGACGGGAATCGCAAGGTAGTCGGGAGCACCGGAAAATTCATCGCATATTTCGAAAGCCGCCGTTTTCTGACCTTCTATGCGGTTTGGATTTATGGAATTGACCAGTGTTACCGGATGTTTTTCGGAAAATTCCCTCACCATTTTTAAAGCATCGTCAAAATTTCCCTCCACGGCCACTACCTTGGCACCGTAAGCGATTGCCTGCGCGAGCTTTCCCAGAGCAATGGCGTTTTGGGGTATCAATACCACGCATTTTAATCCGGCCCGTGCCGCATACGCCGCCGCCGAGGCGGAGGTGTTTCCTGTGGACGCGCAGATTACCGCAGTGGCCCCTCTTTCCAGAGCCGCGGAAACCGCTACCGTCATGCCCCTGTCTTTAAAAGAACCCGTCGGGTTTACACCTTCATATTTCAGGTACAATTCGAAGTTAAGTCCAAGATGATTCTCCAGATTGTATGCCCTGACCAGCGGCGTATTGCCTTCTTTCAAAGTTACGATGCATTCCTTCTTTTTCACCGGCAATAAATCGAAATATCTATCGATGATTCCCATGTATGCCATCGGAAGTCGCCCCCTCAACTCTTATGACATTGGCCACGTTTTCAACATCCTGCAAATCCTTTATCTCATCTAAGGCCTTTTGAAGGTTCCTGAAAGGAACCTGATGGGTCACCATGACTATTTCGGCCACATTACCTTTTACGTCTTTTTGTATGACCATATTAAGGCTTATATCGTTTTCGCCAAAGGCTCCGCTAATTTTCGAAAGCACACCCGGCCTGTCCTTTGCCTTCAAGCGGATGTAAAACCGGCTCGTCGACGAACCCACATCGATAACCTTCAATTCGTCATAGCATGTGCAGTAAATCCTCCTTCTCATGCCTTGGCGGGCGGCATCCATTATATCGGCCACCACCGCACTGGCGGTGGGCATCTTTCCCGCCCCCTGACCGAAAAACATCACTTTCCCCACCGCATCTCCTTCAACTAGGATGGCGTTGTATACGTCCCTTACGGCGCTCAGGGGGTGGCTCTGCTTTAACATCACCGGTGCTACGATAACTTCAATTTCGCGTTCTCCCACCTTCCGCGCCGATGCCACCAGCTTTATTGAATAACCCAATTCGCCGGCGTACTTTATGTCTTCGGGTTCTATCCGCTCTATGCCCTCCACGTAAACTTTATCGGGGGTTATTCGCGTATTGAACGCTATCGAAGAAAGTATCGCAAGTTTCCTCGCCGCATCGAAGCCCTTTATGTCGTCGGAAGGGTCGCTTTCCGCGTATCCCAGCCTCTGCGCTTCTCTCAATGCCTCCTCGAAATTCCTTCCCTTTTCCTCCATTTGAGTCAAAATGTAATTTGTGGTGCCGTTCAGTATCCCCGAAATCTTCAGTATGCGGTTGGCGGCCAAACACTGCTTCATCGGCCTTATTATAGGAATTCCTCCACCTACACTTGCCTCGAAGAGAAGGCTTACTCCTGATTTTTCGGCAAGCTCGAAAAGCTCCTTCCCGTGTTTCGAGATAACCTCCTTGTTCGCCGTGACCACGTGCTTTTTATTCTGCAACGCCTTTTTGATATAGCTTTTAGCCGGTTCTTCCCCGCCCATTAGTTCCACTACTATGTTAATCTCCTCATCCTCCAATATATCCTCAGCCCGCAAAGTCAATTTACCTTCCGCACAGGGAGTCCTTTTTTTGGAAAGGTCTCTCACCAGTATTTTCTTTACATTTATCGCTTCTCCCAATCTCTGCGATATGACATGCTGGTTTTTCTCAAGAAGTTCTACCACACCAGTTCCCACCGTTCCAAGTCCCATAATTCCGATATTAATCACGATTTTTCATCCCCCTTTGCCTAGCCTCCTCATTCCTGGGCCAATACTTCTATCTTCGTCACTCCGGATTTTTTTTCGATAATTTCCAGGACTTCTTCCACGTTTCTCGTCATTTGACTTGTATCAAAGGAAATGGTGACGTTGGCAAGGCCCTGCAGCGGAATGTTTTGATTTATAGTAAGTATGTTTCCGCGAGCCCTTGCAATTTCATCCAGAATTGAAGATAAAACTCCGGGCTTATGTTCCAAAATTAGAGCTATTGTAATTATCTTGCCCATACTTGCCTCGTAAAAAGGAAAGACGTAATCCTTGTATTTGTAAAAGGCACTTCGGCTCATGCCAACCATTTTAGTTGCTTCGTTTATCGTCTTTGCCGTGCCGTTTTTCAAAAGCTCTTTGGCTTTTACAGTTTTTTTCAATATCTCCGGCAAAATCTCTTCCCTTACTATGTAAAACCCTTTGCCTTCCGCCAAAACCTTACCCCCTTCGCGTCCTCGTAAAAAATACATTTATTCGTAGATAGGAGACATTATATCGCAAAATCGCCAAAAAAACAACCCCTGAGGCGTAAATAATTTAAATTTCAAGTGTTGACATCGGGGTTAAATTGTTTTAAAATGTGAGAAAAATCATTTAGGATACAAAATAAGCTGTGAAGGGGAAAATTAAAGGGAAGTCCTTTGAAGAGAGCCGGTGGATGGTGCAAACCGGTAGGAACCCTTTATTTCCGCCCCTGAGCTGCCGGCGACGAGCCGAGCCGGGCACTGCCCGTTACCAAAACGAGCTTTCCGATTAGGGTGGCACCGCGGATAAAACCGCCCCTTCATGGGGCGGTTTTTTGCATATAAAAAAAGGAGGTCGTTATTTATGAAAAAGCATCATTTGCGTATTCCAGGTCCAACCGAAGTGCCCGAAAGGGTATTAAGGGCGATGCAGACCCCCATGATTAACCACAGGGGTGAGGAATTTACCTCATTGTTCAAAAAAGTCTCCGAAGACATAAAAAAGGTCTTCAAAACCAAAAACGACGTGCTGATTTTCCCTTCCGCAGGTACCGGTATGATGGAAGCTGCCATTGCAAACCTCTTTTCCCCGGGGGATTTAATAATATCCTTCAGTTGCGGTGTCTTCGGCGATAGATTTGCCGATATAGCCGAAGCTTTTGGGGCAAAAGTGGAAAGGATTGTAGTCGAATGGGGAAAGCCCATAACCTGCGACATCGTGCGTGAAAGGATTCTTCAGGATTCGAAAAAAGAAATCAAAGGCGTGCTTTTCACCCAAAACGAAACCTCGACCGGCGTGCTCAACGACATTAAAAGTTTGAGGGAAGCTATGGGCGACCACCCCGCGCTTGTGATAGTTGACGCCATCAGTTCTCTAGGAGCGGTGGAACTCGAGACCGACGAATGGCAAATAGATGTAGTGGTGGCAGGCTCGCAGAAGGCCTTAATGCTTCCTCCCGGTCTCGGGCTAGTTTCGGTGAGCGAAAGGGCATGGAGAGCCGCCTATGAGTCGAAAATGCCAAAATACTACTGGGATTTTAAAAAGGCAAAAAAGAGCCTGGAAAAGGGCGAAACTCCATACACTCCGGCGGTATCGCAGATATTCGCCCTTGATGAATCCCTTAAGCTGATTTTCGAAGAAGGATTAGAAAACATCATAAAGAGGCACAAATTGCTGGCAAAGGCTTTGAGGGAAGGCCTCAAAAGTCTGGGATTCAGGCTTTTTGCGGAAGATTCCTGGGCATCGCCGACGGTCACTGCTGTTGACGTGTCGGACTTTCAGGGCAAAATCAATTTCTCGAAGGTCTTAAAAAATAGATTTAATATAACGGTGGCCGGAGGGCAGGGAAGGTTGAAAGGAAAAATCATAAGAATAGGCCACGTCGGATACGTGGATGAACTGGATGTTTTAAATGTGCTTCTTGCTCTTGAAATGACACTTGAAAACGAAGAACTGTTCGGCAAGGGAGTAAAGGCTGCCGAAATCGTTTTAAAAGAAGGACTGGAGGTATAGCGTATGAGGGTGCTGGTTTCGGACAAAATAGCAAAGGAAGGCATTGACATTCTGAAGTCCGAACTTGAAGTGGACGTCAGGACGGATTTGACGCCGGACCAATTAAAGGAAATAATAAAGGACTACGACGCACTGGTGGTGAGGAGTCAGACAAAAGTAACGAAAGACTTAATCGAATGCAGCAATTTGAAGGTGATAGGAAGGGCCGGAGTTGGCGTCGATAACATAGATGTGGAAGCCGCAACGATAAAAGGAATTCTGGTTGTAAATGCTCCGGAAGGAAATACAATTGCCGCCTGCGAGCATACCTTTGCCCTGATGTTCGCCGTGGCTCGCAAAATCCCTCAGGCCGTAAGCAGCCTGAAGTCAGGAAGATGGGAAAGGAACAAATTCATGGGAGTACAGCTTTCTGGTAAGACCCTCGGCATCGTAGGCCTCGGGCGGATAGGAAAAGAAGTGGCAAAAAGGGCTTCTGCCCTCGGCATGAACGTGGTGGGTTACGACCCCTATATCGCCCGGGAAAACGTGGAAAATCTCAACATAAAACTTGCGGATTTGGAAGAGCTTCTCCGAACTGCAGATTTCATAACATTTCACGTTCCCCTTACCAAAACCACCCGCCACATGATAGGAGAAGAACAATTTAAGATAATGAAAGACGGCGTATATATAATAAACTGCGCAAGGGGAGGCATCATAGACGAAAAGGCACTTTACGATGCTCTCATTTCGGGCAAGGTAGCGGGCTGCGCCCTGGACGTTTTCGAAAAGGAGCCTCCGGAAGACAGTCCCCTTTTAAATCTTGAAAACGTAATCGCGACTCCTCACCTGGGAGCTTCCACCAAAGAGGCCCAAATCGTCGTGGCAGAAGAAGTAGCTAAAGACATCATAAGGGCTTTGAAGGGCGAAATCGTAAAAAACCCCGTAAACATGGTGTCCGTAAGGCCTGACGAATACAGCTTTATTTTGTCCTATATAAGGCTTGCGGAAAAAATGGGGAGTTTATACACCCAGCTTAAAAACGGCAGGATACAGGAAGTGGAAATGATTTACGGGGGCAGACTCGCAAATATGGACGTTAAGCTCGTCACGACTGCAGGCATAAAAGGGCTTTTATCCAATATTTTGCAGATACCCGCCAACCTGATAAACGCACCGATAATAGCAAGGGACAGGGGAATAAAGATAACTGAAAAGAAAATAAAAGAAGACGAGGACGCCCCCGGTACGGTAACCATGAGGGTTACGACCGATAAAGAAGTGGGGACCATTTCGGGCTGCGTTTTCGAAAAGGATAGCCCCAGAATAACAGGGATAGACGATTACAAAATAGACCTCATCCCCGAAGGGTACGTCCTCATCACCAACCATAAGGACAAACCGGGAATAGTCGGAAAGGTCGGAACCATCCTCGGAAAAAACGACATAAATATCGCATCAATGCAGCTGGGAAGGAAGTCTTACCGGGGCGACGCACTAATGGCCCTCAGCGTGGATGAAGAAATCCCGGAAAGCGTGCTGAAAGAGATCAAGGCCATCGAGGACCTCAAAGATGCGGTATTTGTGAAATTGTAGTTTTGTAAGTAGTTTAACAACGCATCGAAAGATGCGTTTATTTTTTTCAGTATCCCCTGTCCGGGTCGACGATATTTATCAATGGCTCACCCTGCAGGTACCTTCGCAGGTTTTCGTTCACCACCTTCATGGCCCTTTCCATGTAACGGTCGGAACTGCCTGCTATGTGCGGGGTTATTATAACATTTGGCATTTCCCACAAGGGACTTTCCGGAGGCAGGGGCTCTCTTTCAAATACATCCAGGGCTGCTCCCGCTATCCAGCCTTCCTTGAGGGCCTTTATGAGAGCCTCTTCATCAACGACGGCGCCACGGGCTATATTTATGAAATAGGCTGAGGACTTCATCGCTTTGAATTGCTCTTCTCCAAAAAGATGCCATGTCGCGGGGGTAAGGGGCACGGCGCACACCACGAAGTCGGACTTCGAAAGAAGCTCGAGGAGGGAGCCGATGTCGTACATCTTGTCATATATTTGGGCATAGTTTCCCTGAATCCTGCCGCTCCTGTTTAGGCCGACAACTTTCATACCGAAGGCTTTGCCCAGCCTTGCTATCTCGCTCCCGATATTTCCCGCTCCCACTATTCCTAAGGTCTTTTCGAAAAGCTCCGCAGTCCTAACGTTTTTATCCCAAACCTTCCTTTTTTGCTGTTCGAAAAACGCCGCAAGCCCTCTTGCAAACATGAGCATGTAGCCGAAAACGAGCTCCGCAATCGGCACCTTATGAATTCCGCTGACATTTGTTACAGTAATGCCCTTTTCTCTGACCAGGTCAAAGGCAAGTCCATCAACTCCTGCAGTCAGCGCCTGTATCCACCTGAGATGCTCTGCCGCTTCAATAAACCGCCTTTGGATATTGAATCCCCAGTCCACGTATATATGCGCATCTTTTATCTCTTTTAATTTATCTTCCGGGTTTTCGCTTATCACTACATTCCAATCGGGGGCAATTTCCTTTGTTTTTTGGAGATGTTTTTCGGAAACTTTATGCCCAAACAGGATTTTTTTCATCACCCTCACAACACCCCCTGGTTTCAAAGCTCATTTATTGAGCTTTTTATTTCACCTTCATTTATTTCGAGAATGCCGAAAGTAGGCCTTTTTCCGCAACGCGGCAATGCGAGGCTGCCCGGATTGAAAATAAGGATACCGCTAGCCCGGACGTTTTCCGGACAGTGTGTGTGACCGAAGACCACTATATCGGCGGAAAGTTCCTTCGCCCTCGCCAAAAGCCTATCGTACCCGTATTTCACGCGGTACGCATGGCCGTGGGTGAGGAATATCTTTTTGCCTTCCAACTTTATAAGCCGCTCACCCGGGTAGTCCGAATAGGTATCGCAGTTTCCCGAAACTCCGTAGACCTTGTATCTATACGCTTCTCTTATGTAATCGGCGTCGGGTGATACGTCGCCCGCATGAAACACCAAATCCACAGGCCCTACAATTTCCATAGCTTTATCTATAAAATGGAGCAAACCGTGCGTATCGCTAAATACTCCTATTCTCAAGCGCTGCCCCTCCGCTTCAAAAACTTTTGACATATTTAAGCAGGTGTTTTTTCATTTTTTGCATAGCCCTGGCCCGGTGGCTCACGGCGTTTTTCTCCTGGGGCGTCGCCTCAGATAGGGTTTTCCCCAGTTCGGGTACAAAAAAAACAGGATCGTATCCGAATCCCATGGTACCCTTTGGCTCAAAAGTAATAAACCCTTCGAGATAACCGTGCTCGACAAAAATCCGCCCGTCGGGTAGGGCAAGGCACAGGCAGCAGACGAATCGCGCTTTTCTTTTTTCCGGTGGCACGCCCTCAAGCTCCTTCAGGAGCTTTTCGATATTTTCGTGGTCGCTGGCACCTGGCCCCGCGTACCTGGCGGTATGCACCCCCGGCCTTCCTCCTAAAACCTCCACCTCTAGCCCCGAATCGTCGCTGAGGACCGCGTCTCCGGTCATCTGCACCACCTTTTTTGCTTTAATTAATGCGTTTTCCTCAAAGGTTTTTCCATTTTCATCCACTTCTATTTCCTGAAAATCGCCAAGTGAAAGGACGTTTAAAGGAATATCGGAAAGCATTGCCTTGAATTCCTTCAATTTACCCTGGTTTTTAGTGGCTATTACTAGATTTGGCATTATTTTCTACCTCACTTAAAATATCCTTCAGAACCTCTTTTTGGATGGCGATAAGGTCCAATATACCTTTCTGGGCCAGGTCTAAAAGTTCGTCAAGGTCCTGACGGGTAAAGGGAAAGGCTTCTCCAGTCCCCTGAATTTCGACAATCTGTCCCTTGTCGGTCATCACCACGTTCATATCCACCTGGGCTTTGCTATCTTCATCGAAATTTAGGTCCAGCAATTTCTCTCCTTCAACAATTCCCACGCTTACTGCCGCCACAAAATTGTTGACAGGTATAATCTCCAAATCGCCTTTATCTTTCAAATGCTTGAAAGCATCCACTAGGGCCACGAAAGCTCCGGTTATAGCTGCCGTGCGAGTCCCCCCGTCGGCCTGAATCACGTCGCAGTCCAGCCATACCGTCCTCTCTCCCATGGCCGCAAGGTCCACTACCGACCTCAAAGCCCTTCCGATTAATCTTTGTATTTCCATAGTCCTGCCGTTAGGGCGCAACGTTTCCCTTACATTGCGCAATTCCGTAGCCCTGGGCAGCATCGAATATTCGGCAGTGATCCATCCCTGGCCCTTACCCCTCAGAAAGGGGGGTACTTTTTCGTCTACGGTTGCCGTGCATATTACCTTGGTATCGCCAGCTTCGATGAGAACCGAACCTTCGGCATACTTGTTAAAATGTCTGGTTATTCTAACACATCTTATCTCGTTGAATTCCCTGCCGTCAACCCTTGCCAAAAGTACCATCCTCTCTCATTAGATATTGGCGGGGTTTATATAAGCCGGTTTCAATATGGGAGCATCCAACATGGTTCCCTCGGGTAAGACCCCGCTTTCACCCTCCACCTGCAGGGTGACCCTCTCTACCCCGGGAAATTCGGAAAGAGTCAATATTATCGTATTTACCAGGACTTGTTCGTTTTCAACACCGCCGCCGTAACCTTCTATTTCCCTGGAAAAATTGGCTATCACTTCACTGCCGTTTTGGCTTACACCCAGCACCTTTGTATCGACCGGTATAACGGAACTCAAACCCATTCCTTCTTTCGGGCCTTTAATGAGCTCCTCTAGTGCAACCTTCATTAAATCGTCGCTCTTTTCAACCAAACGGGTAACCGGCACGTAATAGGTGTAAGTTCCTTCGCTGCTGGTTGCCCTAAAGTATAGCGTTATGGGAACCTTATTGCTTCCTGCTTTTTTATCTTCAAGGTTTATCATCTCGCGTCTTAATTCGTCATCCAAAACAGTACCGTTTGGACATTTTTTCAAAGACTTACCCTCCACCATCAAATGCACCCGTTGAACCGTCGGAAATTCGGTAAGAGTATAAACCACAGCCTTGACGGCATTCTCCTCCTGGGTCCTGTTGCTCAGATTCAAAAATTCTCTGCTGAAATCTACCTTTGCAAGTCCATCCCTTATGGTCATCCCCACGACCTTTGTCCCGGCCGGCAGAGGAGGTTTCAGTCCCAGAGCCTTAAGTTCCGCCGCTATCTCGGCTTTATCTACTAGATTTTCTAAAGCGGCCTTCCCGATTCCTTCTACCCACGGTATATCCTTTGTCACCGGAACCAAGAGGTCTTGTTCATTTACAAAATAAAATACTGTCCTTCGCATCTTAGCCTGCGTTTCCCGGACAGAATTCGACCCCTCGGGAGAAACTTCACCTTTGTTTCCCCAAAACCCACAGGCCGCCGAAAAAACGAGAATAAAAAGAGCCACCGTAAATGCAATAACCCTTTTAGGCATAAAACAACCCCCTTTTTTTAAATCTAATTAATAATATTTTAAAAAAGGGGCGTTTTATGCCTTTAGGGTCACTTTGCCTGTTTAAAGTATCCCCCTCTTACCGACTTGGTATCCATTAGGGTGATAAATGCCGATTCATCTTCGTTTTCTATATAACTTATCAAATCCGGAACATTTTTTCGCGCCAGTGAAATTACGAGCACATGACGCGTGCCTTCTTTGCCCGAACCGTTAAGCACGGTTACTCCGTAACCGAGACTTCTCACCTTTTCCGATAGCTCCGGATTCTTGGTTATCACGTGTACCGTTGTAAGCCCCAAAGCTAGTTTTTCCTCAAGCAAACTTCCAACGTAGTTTCCCGTAGCGAAGCCCGATGCATATACGAGGAGATTTACCGGGTTATCCAGTTTGCCTACAACTTGATTGAGCGCTGTTATGTATATTATGACTTCGAAAAAGCCTATCGCAGCAGCCTGTAACCGGTTACCCCTGACGACCATTAAAGTTCGTATCGTAGCCAAAGAAACATCGCAAACCCGAGCGAAAAAAATGAAAAAGTAACCGAGAATTGCGTCCAACCCATAACCTCCCTGATAAGTTTCAAGTGTATCATATCAAACCGGGGTTTTTATGTCAATAAGGCTCAGTTAGCCGAAAAATACTTCACTATCCCCCTATATATCCCTTCTGCAGCCTTTTGTTTGAATTCGTCAGTCTTAAGCAGAGCAAGGTCTCTTGAGTTGCTCATAAAGGCCACCTCAACAAGAGCCGACGGCATTTTCGTCTCCCTGGTTACCACCAGATTTGGCCTCTCCGATATGCCCAAATCTGGAAGGCCCAGAGTTTCGACTACGGCTTTTTGGAGTATTTGTGCAAACGCTTTTTTCTCAGGAGTGGGATAATATAACGTCATGGTTCCAGAAGTGGAAATATTGGTGCTGGAATTGTTGTGTATGCTAACGAAAAGGTGGGCTCCCACCTGGTTGGCTATGTCAGCCCTGGTGTAAAGGCTTACGTAGATGTCGCTTTCCCTCGTCATCAAAACCCTCGCTCCGCTTTCTTCAAGAAGTTTTTTAAGCCGAATAGCTATGTCAAGGTTCAGGTCCTTTTCATAAATTCCCGAATATACTGCTCCGGGGTCGCTGCCTCCGTGACCCGGGTCTATAACTATTATTTTATTCTTTAATGAACCACCTTCATCACCGCGGGAGGGAATTTCACGGGAAGAGAAAATTACCGAAATTTCACTTCCATTTTGGAAAACCCTGTAATTTACATCTCCTTTAAGGTCAAAAACCACCCTTGCTACATAGGGGTCTACCGCAAACTGACTCATTCGCAAACCTTTTACGTAATCGTTCTCGGAAATCTCGGGCGATGATGCCAAAAGCCTGGCATTGGAAATATCCACTACCAACCTGTAATCGCCGTTTCCCGGGGAACCTAAGGTAAAGTAGTTGTACGTTGCAGGATAAGCCGTTTTCAACCGTGCAATTAAAGTATCCTCCTCTTCATCCACATCTACGGAAGACAAAATATTGGTGATGGCGATAGCTACCGAATTCTGATCCGGTTCTAATATGTAAAAAGAAACCCCTTCACTTATTTCCAGCACAAATCGGGTCAGCACAGAACCGTTTTTAAGTTCGCCTGCAATTACCTTTTTTAAAAGACCATCGCTAATATCAATCACGTTTTTGGAAGTGTTGAGCTTCGCCTTTATGTCAATAGCAACCCTCTCACCGTCATGCCCGACTACAGAATATTCCAAAGGGGCGTTTCCTTTTATCAAAACGGCAGGGGCTTTGTTTACCGTCGTGTAAGAAAAATCCACTATCTGGGGGACCTGTTTTATCACGTCCACCCTTCGCAATTTGCTATTCCACAAAACTTCTGCCATCAGGGCTTCGCCCACAAACCTGAGCGGAACCATGGTTCTGTTATTTATTATCATAGCCGGAACATCCAAAATTACCGTTTGCTGACCTACCAGAGCCCTCGTATCGTTTATTTTAAGAACTATCTGCCTTTCATCGGAATACACCTTTACCGTTTTTTCTTTATCGTTCCACGATACCGATGCGTTAAGATTCTCGGATATAACTCTTATGGGTACCAGCGTTCTATCTTTGTAAACAACTGGAGACACGTCAGACGTTACTTTTTGGTGGTTGATATAAATTTCTACAGGCATTGCAGGTTGTGCGGTACAAATAGCGCTCCCAAGAAAAAGCACCAGTAAAAAAGCAATGAAGACTTTCCTTATCATGCCGAAGCCTCCCTTCATATATTGTGTAACGTCAAATTAAGACCTTAAATTCACATGCTTGCTGCTTTAAAACCATTGAAACTAAAAGCTTTTCGAAAAAAAGGAGGATTCCCTCCCCTTGGTGTCGTAGGTAGTAGTTGCCAAAAACAATCACCATCAACCCAAAAGGAGGGAATCCATAATCTATGTTTCGACAACCACTACCCGTTTTCCTCTTCGCTCATTTATTAAATTTTTTACTGAAAGTCTTCCTATTCGCTGCTAAACATTTTAAAGTCGATAT
>JASUSP010000024.1 GCA_030446005.1 Tepidanaerobacteraceae bacterium
AGAAGATGGATAAATCCCCCTATAGGAGATTAAAACTAGTTATCAGGGTATTGTTAACAGTACTTGTACTTTCTGGAAAATTATATCATAACCTCAGTAACTTATGTGTTTTCCGTCTGTGATATTGTCAGGGTGAAATCCATCTGATAAAATGTCAGGCTGGCACTACAAACGTTTACAGGCCTCCATTATACCCCTTCTATCCTGACGAATTCACAGATGAGTTTTACCTGAAATTTTCACTGAAGGTTGAAAATTTCCGTTGTAAAATTATTATTAGAATATATTATGAATCATGAGCCTCTGGAGTGTGGTGGAGATGAAGGAAAGCGGCAAATCGCCCTGTGCAGTTTCTCTTTCCGGATTATCCGATAAGGTCCCGAAGCTCTTTGGAATTCCGTCAGGTGTACCGGGACTGGACGAGTTGTTTTTTACATTTCGGGTCGAGGGTGAGGAAGTTAAGAGGGTGCTTTTAAACGGTTTTCCTTCAGCTTCCGTAATTCATCTAACTGGAGTTCCGGATACGGGAAAGTCGCTCATAGGCGAACAGTTTTCCATAAGCCAGGCTTTATGCGGCTATAACGTACTTTACGTGACGGTAGAAATACCCGCACCTTTTCTCGCGCTGAGCTTCAAACAGCGTTCTCAAGCCTTAAAAGCAGATTGGGATAAGATGAAGGAGCGGATATTCATTGTAGATGCGACGCGGTATCCGGAACTCAGGGATAATGTAGGCGATTTGTGTGCCTTTCTTTCCGAAACGATTGAGAAGGAAAAAATAAATTCGACGGTAATAGATTCTATTACGGGATTGTACGAAGGCAGGGAAATGCTGGCGAGAAGTATCGTAAGAAAGCTCTACGAAATCATGAAGAAACACTATCAGACTGCGATATTTATTTCGCAAAAGCGAAGCAGCCACGAGGAAATATCATCGGAGGCGGCGGGAGGCTATGCCGTCCCGCATATCGTTGACTGCACCATAGTCCTTTCTAAAATAGTGCTTAATTCTAAAGCGCTGGCTACGATGTACAATAAAAAGCCCGGCGAGGTTGTCAGAACTTTGAGGATAGACGGTTGCCGGATGTGCGGCCACGATTCGAATGTTCACCTTCTGGAGATTGATGAAAAGGGGCTCGTGAGAGTGGGAAAGCCGCTTTATGAGGTGCTGAAATAAAAACGACCGGCGATTTTAATGCGCCGGTTTACTTTTTCTATTATTGTAATCCCTTATAGCATCGTGCAGAGCATCGGCGGCTATGTTGGAACAATTGAGCTTTTGGGGCGGAAGGCCGTCTAAAGCCTCGGCTACCTGTTCGTTGGTTATTTTTAAGGCTTCTTCGATGGTTTTGCCTTTTGCAAGAACGGTCAGCATGCTGCTTGCCGCGATGGCCGCACCGCAGCCGAAGGTTTTGAATTTTATATCATCGATGATGCCGTCTTTCACCTTTATGTATATCGTTATCGAATCTCCGTCTACAGGATTTCCCGCATGGCCTATTCCGTCGGCGTCGGGTATTTCCCCGGCGTTTCTCGGATTTGACAGGTGGTCGAGCACCTTGTCGTTGTACATACAATATTACGCGCCCTCCTTTTTGTTCGAAGTGACGTCGATTCCCGTCTTTAATATTTCCGATACAAAACTTATTTTATTTGCCATTTCCTCTAATTCTTCCGGGGTGTATCCCAGCAAATCGGCGCCTATATCGTAATTCCAGCATTTATACAGCAACTCTAGCCGTTCAAAGAAGCTCATTTTCCCAAAGTCTTCGGAAACTATTGCCAGGTCAACGTCGCTGGATTTTAAGGCCTCGCCTTTCGCGTACGAACCAAATAAAATGACCCTGTTTATTTTTATATGTTTCCTGAGTTTATCTATATAATCACCGATAATCTTCATTATTTCATCTTTTGTCTTAACCATTGCAATACCCTCTCGGTTTCTTTTAAAAACTCCTGAGCGATGTGGTCGTTGTACATTTTATGACTGGGTCCTCCGGCAGCATCCGGGTACCTTGAAACCATATAATGCGGGTTTAACTTTAATATTATAGTTTGCATTTCTTTTTCCGGGTTTTGGTCTATCATTTCCAGCAGAGTAATCAAGTTATGGGTTTTCGGCGGAAACTCCTTATTTAAAAAAATTACGAGCGCCTTCAAAAGTTTTTCAACCGCCTGATGGCACATAAATATGCAGTAATTGTATCTTCCGGCTTTAAACATGGCCTTTGCGGTCTCAAAGTCGTATTCGGAGCTTTCAAGCCAGTCTAATACTTCCTGACGCAATCAAGACAACCCCTTTAATAATAGTCCTGGTTGATTATTATTATATCAAAGAATTGCAAAAATTTGTTGACGAGTAAAAACTTAAGTTTCCGAGTCATCTATGAAAAGTAACGGGTGCCACCACGTTTCTAAGTACTTCCCATTCATCCTCCGAAATCAGCCCCAGTCGCCAGAGTGCGATTCCCGAAAGCTTGTAGCGCTTTGCAATACCTATTTTTGTAAGCAGGCTTTGTGCGGTCTCTCTTGGTACGGATATGCCAAGCACCAGTTTTTCCGGCGGTACCTCGGCTTTTGCCATTTCTATCGCCTGCAGTACCTTGTCCACCGGCTCCGGAGAACTCCCGTAGTCGTATGCCATTATTATGATGCGGTCTGCGATTTTTCCCAATTCTCTGTAGTCGTAGCCTTTATAGGCACTGTTGGGTGCGTGAAGCGTCAAAGTGAGAGTTTTTGAAGGGTCTAGCCTTTCAGAGAGTATTCGGACAAACTGGGTGAAATTTTGACGGGTTTTCAAAAGGGCCTCCTGGCTTTCATTTAACCCGAGCCCTTCCAGGTCCAGGTTAACGCCGGAATAAAGCTTTGACTCTTCCGCTATGGCTTCTGCCAGTTTTTCCATGGCTTCTTTTGAAGAAAAAAGTCTGGTTAAGTCCCCGCTGCTGTCGGTGGCGTGGATTACCATCTCCGTTCGCAGGTTATAAAGCGATGCGACTTTAAGCACATCTTCCCAGCCGGCAGGTCTTTGCCACCCGGTATTGCTTTGTGTTAGAAGGTTTCCGCCTTTGTCAAGGCTGTACCAACCAAGGGCAAGTTCGCTTACGGCATCGGTGTTTCCCTTTGAGTGCTCAGGGTAAGGCTTTCCGAAAAGGTTGGTCCAGCTGCTGGTTCTGCTGTCGCCGAGGGCGTAAAAGCCGATGACCGCCATTTTTCTCCTGGGGGAAACTATCCTTACCGTGTATGATGCATTATCCCACTCTACGTTGCAGCCAAAGGCTTCGCTGAAAAAACGAAGGGGTATTAGCATCCTTCCGTTCATAATCATCGGTGGGACGTCCAGAGCGACCGGCGCGTTGTTGCGGTATGCTGTTTTATCGCCTATGCGAAGCAGGATGCGGGTGATGCCGTCGCTTGCCGTAACTGTTCTTGCTTTTTCATCCCAGGATACCGGAACGTTCAATGCTTCGGATACGGCGCGAAAGGGGACGAGGGTTCGCCCATCTGTGATAATTGGGGGAACGTCAAAAGAAACCGGAAGCCCGTCTACCATGATCGAAATAGTCCTTTCCTGGGCAAAGGAAGGAGTATTCGTGCCTTCAGTCAGGGCTAAGATCGTAAAAAGCATGAGAAAAATAAGTCGCAATATTTTATACAAATCAAGCCCTCCAGTCATTTTCTGCAAGATAATGTCATGCTTTTCAAAGCTAAGAAAATTCTATCAAAAAATGCAGATGAGCACAAGGACGTACTCTGTTTTTTACAAGTTTTCTTCATAAATAAATACATCTTCTATTCCAACACCGAATACCCTCGCTATTTTAAAAGCCAGTTCCAGAGAAGGGTAATATTTTCCCTTTTCCAAAGCTATAACCGTTTGTCTGGTTATACCTAGTTTTTTGGCCAGGTCTTCCTGGGTCATGTCGTACATAGCCCTGAAAACTTTTATTTTATTTTTTATCATCGCCGTCTTCTCCCGCCAGATTCTTGGTATAAAAGTAATATAAGAAAGAATAAAGAACCAGCATAAAGCAAACGGAATAGAGCAGGGTGAAACCTGCTATCTCCAGTTCCGGATGGACCCTTTTATATCCCAGGAAGATTAAGCCCAGGATCGTCATCGAGATTCCAAGCACGTCAATGGCCTTTTTGGAGGCCTTCCCGGCATACTTCTCGATCATTTCATCTTCTATTACATCACTAACTTTTGACCTGAGCAGGTATACGAGCAATGTGCCTGCCAGGGGAAATACCGCTGCATAAGAAGCCTTATCGCTTGCTACTAAGAAGCCTGTAGCTGCACCGACAGCGGCACTTATCAAGGCAACCAATATAGAAAATCGCCTTCTGTCCATAACGTTCCTCCAATCTTTCTTTTTTTGTATATTGTAACACAATATAGACAAAAAGTAAAGAATATATTACATATTGTGAACATAAAATTACCCAAAGTGTTTGAATAAAAATATATCTTGGGAAATATCTTGATGCTGGAAGGAAGTGATATATAATAATTCTATAAAAAACAGTAAAAATACGTGCCGGGTTTTTTTAAATTTCAAGGAGGTGATGAAATGCGTTTTTGCAGGTTTTCGTACCGGGGAAAAACAAGTTGGGGCATGCTGGAAAACGAAAAGGTCCAACCCCTGGCCGGGCCGCCGTATTACGGAATTGTCAAAGAGGGGGAGCCGCTTTTGCTGGCGGACGTAAAGCTTGTTGCGCCGGTCGAGCCTTCCAAGATCATCTGTCTGGGGTTAAACTACGCCGACCACGCAAGGGAAATGGGAGTGGCCCTGCCCGAAGAGCCCGTGCTTTTTATGAAGCCTCCTTCCAGCATTATAGGGCCGGGGGAGGCGATAGTAATACCGGATGTATCCCGAAGGGTGGATTACGAAGCGGAACTCGCGGTGGTAATGGGGAAAAAGGCGTACAAAATTTCCAGGGAAAAGGCCTTGGAGTTTGTTTTCGGATACACGTGCGCCAACGACGTGACAGCCCGTGACCTTCAGCAAAAGGACGGGCAGTGGACCAGGAGCAAGTCCTTCGATACTTTTTGCCCGCTCGGCCCCTGGCTTGAGACGGAGCTGGACCCTTCAGGCCTCAATATCGAGCTTAGGCAGAACGGCGTTATAAAGCAAAAATCCAATACAGAAAATTTAATATTCAAGGTACCCGAGATCATCTCCTTTATATCCTCCGTAATGACATTGCTCCCCGGTGACGTGATCCTTACCGGGACACCCGCGGGTGTTGGCCCTGTAGAGCCTGGTGATGTCCTGGAGGTTATAATCGAAGGGATAGGAACGCTGGAAAACAGAGTAAAATTATAAAGCCGCCATTTTAGATGGCGGCCTTAATTTTCCTCCTTTCGAGCTTCCTCTACCGCTTTTATAAAAAGCTCCAGACTGGAGGGCGGAATTTTCTTCGCCTTGGCTTTTTTTACAACGTCGTGGTATTCGTACATTGTTTGGCTGCCTTCCTTTACGAAGTAGTCCCGGCTTATCTCTTCGGCTTCTTCTTCCAAAAACCAGCTCAAAGGCTTTCCGGTGTAAGCGGCGAGGATTTTTAGGGCCTTTTTGGAAGGTTCCCGTTTTCCCGTAGCGTACTTTTGTAAGGTTGTGTGGTGTATTTTATAACCGGTTTTTTCGTAAATCCGGTTTGCAAGTTCCGCGTAGGACAGGTCTCCTTTTATCAGGTCTATCTTTTTACCAATGCTGCTTATCATATACCCCCCCAATCCGACAAAATGAGCGCAAAAAGACACATTGACTACTTAAGACAAATTGTCTATAATAATACCGTTGTTTATGTTTAAGCGGCTACTTAAATATGTTACAAATTAATGCTCGACATGTCAAGTTTGTGCTCTTTAATGGAGTTGATCCGATGGTCGGCATAGTGATGATTTCCTATTACAACATAGCTGTTGAACTACATAGGACCCTGGAGTTCCTCCTTGGAACTCAGCGGTGTGTGGAGTCGGTGGGCCTTCATCCGGGGGAAAGTAAGGAAAACTTTAAGCTCCGGGTAAAAGAGGCGGTTTTCAAGGTGTACGGGGATGATGGGGTATTGATACTTATAGATATGTTCGGAGAAATTCCGTGTAACATCTGCATTGAATTGATAGGTTCGGAATTAAAACATTTGAACGTTGACTTGGTGACGGGTTTAAGCTTGCCCATGGTGCTTAAAGCTTGCAAAGCGAGGTTATACAAGAATTTGAACGAACTGGTGGGTGAGGTGAAAGAGGCGGCGGTGGGCGGTGTAATTGTTTATTCGGAAATGGTGTGAATCAGTGATTATTGAAGAACCGGCCTTTAAAGGGGCGGTTTTTTTATGTAAAATTAAAATGGTGATGAAAATGATAATATCGGCCAGCAGGAGAACCGACATCCCGGCCTTTTACACCCGGTGGTTCATGGACAAGGTCAGGAAAGGAAAGGTTGTGGTTTATAACCCCTTCAACGGATTAAAAAGGGAAATATCGCTAAAATCAGAAGATGTGGATGCCGTGGTATTCTGGAGCAAAAATTTCGGCCCTTTGATTCCACACCTCGATGAGCTGAAAGATAAATACCGCCTGTACTTTTTATTCACCATAACCGGGCTTTCCGGCATACTGGAAGACCACGTCATTGCTGCCGACGAAGCCGTAAGACAGTTTATTGAAATATCCCGCATGTTTTCGCCCGGTCACGTACAGTGGAGGTTTGACCCCATAGTGATTACCAGCGCCACCGGGCCGGAGTTTTATCTAAAGAATTTCACGTACCTGGCCCGCAGGCTAAGGGGCTACACCCGGCGGTGCTATATAAGTTTTGCCACTTTGTACGGCAAGGTAAAAAAGAACTTCAATTTGCTAGAAAGGCAAAAGGGTATTAGCCTTATACCTTGGGATGATGAGGAAAAAAAGGAATTCGCAAACAGGTTGGGGAGCATAGCAAGAGAATACGGAATTACAGTGTACAGTTGCTGTAACGATTACCTTGTGGGCGATTACGTCCGAAAGGGAAGCTGCGTGGACGCAAAAGCCATAACAGAGCTTTATTCATACGATATAAAGGTCCCGTTAAACCCAACAAGGCCGGGCTGCGGTTGCTACAAGAGCGTGGATATAGGGGTTTACAACACCTGCCCGCACGGCTGCCGCTACTGCTACGCCAACAGTGATATTAGGAAGGCGAAAGAAAACTACCGCTCCCATGATCCTTTTTCTGACTTTTTAATTGCTCGAGAATAAGAAAGATAATTTTGACAAGAAATACTAAACCTGGTATGATGGATTCGAGGTGGAAGAATGGATAGAACGGTCAAAGAAATGTCTTCGGAGGAACTCGAGAAGTACAAAAAAGGCTTAAGGGAAAAACTTTTTAAAGAAAAAGAAGCCCTTGAGGAAAGGTATAAAAGGGCTTGGGAGGTTGCAGAAAAAGCTGCAGGGTTATTATACTCTAAATACAAAGCCGGAAAGGTCGTGGTTTTTGGTTCGCTAACCAACAGAGCAAATTTTACCAAATGGTCGGATATTGATATAGGCGTTTCAGGCCTTGATGATGAAGTATTTTTTAAAGCCGTTGCAGACGTTGTCTTTCTAAATGATGAATTTAAAATTGATTTAGTAGATTTGGAAACCTGTTCAGCTTCATTAAAAGAGAAAATTATTCGGGAAGGAAAAGAATTATGAATAGCAGGTATTTAACCTTATCAGGGCGCATAAAACAAGAAATTTCAGAGATCAAAATGTGTATCGAGAGAGCAAAAAAAGCATGGATCCGGGCTAAGGAATCCTCGGATCCCCTCTACTTGGACAGTGTGGCTTTGAACCTACATGATTTCTACAGCGGCCTTGAAAGAGTTTTCGAGCTTATAGCGGAGAATGTCGATGAAACCAAACCTACAGGAGGCAATTGGCATCAAGAACTGTTAAGGCAGATGGCTACTGAAATCCCCAAAATTCGACCTGCTGTTATTTCCCAGGATTTAAAGCAAAAATTAGACGAGTACAGGGCCTTTCGGCATATTGTGAGAAATGTTTATGCTCATAACTTTAAGGCTGAAAGAATAGAAAGGCTAGTAGAAAATATTGATGAACTTTTTAACGCCACCGAAAACGAATTACTGGACTTTTGTAATTTCCTAGAAGAAATTTGAAAATATTTGCTTTTGTGAGAGGAGAAAAGTTGATGGCAAGGGTTTTTGTGACCGGAGGAGCGGGCTACATTGGAAGCCACGTGGTAAAGCTTCTTGGCGAAAGGGGCCATGAAGTTTTGGTCTACGACAACCTTTCAACCGGCAGCAGAAAGGCCGTGCTGTGGGGCAAGCTGGTGGAGGGCGACATTTTGGACTATAAGACCTTGAAGGATGCAATGGAAAATTTTAAGCCCGATGCGGTGATGCACTTTGCGGCGAAGATCGTAGTGCCGGAGTCGGTCAAAAAGCCGCTTTTATATTATGAAAACAACACTTGCGGAGCTATAAACATACTGAAAGCCATGAGGCAGTGCGGCGTAAAAAAATTTATTTTTTCCTCAACGGCGGCGGTCTACGGCGAGCCGGACAAGATGCCCATTACGGAAGATTACCCCTTGAACCCTGTAAACCCTTACGGAAGGAGCAAGGCTGCCGTGGAAGCAGTGCTGCGCGATCTTTCGACGGCTGAGGACTTCAGGTACGTATCGCTCAGATACTTCAACGTGGCCGGCGCTGACCCCGAAGGGCAAATAGGGGAGACGAAACCCGATGCCACCCACCTCATAACCATGTGCGTCAGGACTGCCTGCGGAAAGCGGGACAGGCTTTACATATACGGCACCGACTACCCCACCCGGGACGGCACCTGTATCAGGGATTACATCCACGTGATGGACCTAGCGGATGCCCATCTGCTCGCCTTGGATTACCTTCTGTCGGGCGGGGAAAGTGACACCTTTAACTGCGGTTACGGCAGGGGCTATTCGGTGAAGGAAGTCGTGGACGAGGCAAAAAAAGTAACGGGAGTGGACTTTCCGGTGGAATGTGCCCCTCGCAGGCCGGGGGACCCGACGGAGCTGGTGGCCGACTCGAAAAAGATTCGAGGAAGGCTGGGCTGGAAGCCCCGGTACGATGACCTGGGATTTATAATAAAGACTGCCTGGGAATGGGAAAGAAAACGGGCATAGTATTCCTGGGGCTCAAGAGCTAAAAAAGATTAGCCTAGAAGGTGAGAACTTGAAGCTCAACAAGATAAAAGATAACGTCTACTATATCGACGGTGCGGTAAACATGGGGCTTGTGGCGGCTGATGACGGCAGCGCGCTGCTCTTGGACGCCGGCATCGACGACAGCGTTTCCCGAAAGGCAAGAAGGATTGTAGAAGAAAGCGGCTTTAAACTCAAGGGGATAGCAATAACCCACGCCCACGCCGACCACAGCGGCGGAGCACCCTACCTCGTAAAAACCTCTGCTTCTTTTTTCGTCCCCGCCCACGGGGCGCCTGTGTATGACATAAAGCCGGTGGTGGAAGCAAACCGGCAAAGGATTAGAGATACAATCGAGTATATAACTTCTCTTTTAAAAGAGCCCCTTACGGCGGAGGAAGTGCTCAAAGGGGTTTGCGAAAGGTTTCAAATAGAGATAACCACCATGACCCAGTATTACCTGATGAACCTCACGGTAATGGCTTACATCGGTTACCTGCTGGATGAGGGATTGATAACAAAATTTTATGAAAAAAACCGGCAGTACTTCCGTGAAAAAAGCTAACAAAATCTTAACAGAGGATGGGATGAGAAGTTGTTTTTGATAAAGGAGTTCAAATTTGACGCGGCCCACAACCTGGTGAGCTATAAGGGCAAGTGCGAAAAGCTTCACGGCCACACCTACAGGCTGGTGGTGGTGCTGGATGGAGTTCCGGACCGGGAAGGAATGATAATGGATTTTTTGGAGCTGAAGGAGATTGTGAATGAAAAGGTATTGAAAAAACTCGACCATTCCTACATAAACGACATTATAAAGCAGCCTTCAGCGGAGAACATAGCCGTTTGGGTGTGGGAGCAGCTTGAAAAAAGCGTGAGAAGGGAAAACTGTCGGCTTTACGAGGTGCAGGTCTGGGAGACCGCAACGAGTGGAGTCGTCTACAGGGGTGAAAGCCTTGAAGGACGTTCAAAGTGAAAGGGACGAAAGGCGGGTCCCTCTCAAAAAGGTCGGGGTAAAAAACATAGAGTGGCCGTTAAAGGTGCTGGACAAGGCCAGGGGCCATCAGTACACGGTTGCGAAGATAAGCCTTTCCGTCGATTTGAGGCATGACGTGCGGGGAACCCACATGAGCAGGTTCGTGGAAGTGTTAAACAACCTTGAAATGCTGAGCCCGGCTGCCCTTCTGGAAATTCTCTCCAAAATAAAGGAAAAGCTGCAGGCTGAAAAAAGTTACCTCAAGATGTGCTTTCCGTATTTTCTGTGGAAAGAATCGCCGGTTTCCCGATTTTCCTCGCCCTTGAAAATACAAGCCCTGATAGAGGCCGAAAGCGGCATTAAGTCCACCATAACCATGGGAGTGAAGGTTCCAGTGCATACCCTGTGTCCGTGTTCTAAGGAAATCAGCGAAAACGGGGCGCACAACCAGCGGGCGGTGGTGGAGATTTACGTTAGGTCAAAAAAGATGATATGGTTTGAAGACCTTTCAGAGATAGCCGAAAAGAGCGCCAGCTGTCCCATATACACCCTCCTTAAAAGGCCCGATGAAAAATTCGTGACGGAAATGGCGTACAGCAACGCAAAATTCGTGGAGGATGTGACTCGGGACGCGGCCTTGGAGCTGGAAAAGGACGAGAGGATAGAATGGTATAAAGTGCAGGTTACGAGTTTCGAGAGTATCCACAATCACGATGCCTTTGCGTGCGTGGAAAAGGGGTGGCTGCAAGGTGCTGATGGAGATTTCGCGTGAGTATTTGAGAGCCGAAATGGAGAGGGTGGGGGCCCATCCCGCATCCTTTCCCATTTTCGAAAGGAAAGCGGATGTCATCTTGCTTAAAGTTTTCGGCGTGATATCGCCGGGGGCCAACGTAATAAAGCAGGAAATGCTGTCCCTCGGCGGGGATGCGGTGGTTCACAAAAACGCCGTGGACTGCAAGGTGGAAAGGTCGGACGTGATCTTGATGGGAACAAAAAAGCAGTATGAGGCTTTGCTTAAAAAGCTGGAAAGAGCGAATTACTTCGGCCTGCAGGAGGTTAGGAAAAAGCTGAAAGATTACCTCGAAAAGAAAAAGCCTGACCACGTCGAAAGCCCCTGGGGACGAAGGATAACTTTCGAGCGAACCCGGTTGATGGGTATAATAAACGTCACTCCGGACTCCTTTTTTGCAGGTTCGAGAAAGGAGGACTTAAAACAGGCCCTGCAGGCCGCTTCCGATATGATTGAAAACGGAGTCGACATCTTAGATATAGGCGGTCTTTCGACCCGTCCGGGTTCGGAGCCCGTAAGGGAGGAGGAAGAGTTAAAAAGAGTGGTTCCGGCCGTAAAGGCTATCCGGCAAGAGTTCCCGCAAATTCCCATATCCGTTGACACTTACAGGGCCAGAGTGGCGAAAGAGGCGCTGGACGCCGGGGCGGACGTAATAAACGACATCAGCGGGCTTCAGTTTGATGAAAATCTGGTAAGGATAGTGGCCGAATATAAAGCTCCCCTGGTGCTCATGCACATAAAAGGGACGCCTAAGGATATGCAGAAAAACCCCCATTACGAAGATGTGGTGAGAGAAATAGCCGAATACTTTTGCGAGAGGATGGAATTTGCTATTTCTTCCGGAGTAAGACCTGAGAGCATCATCCTGGACCCCGGAATCGGTTTTGGAAAGAGTTACGAGCACAACCTGGAAATATTAAGCCGGCTGAAAGAGTTCAAGAGCTTCAAAAAGCCGCTGCTTATTGGGGCGTCGAGGAAGACCTTTATCGGGAAGGTTCTGGGGGATTTGCCTCCCGAAGAAAGGCTGGAAGGAACCCTTGCGGTTACGGCTTTATGCGCGTTAAGCGGCGTGGACATAGTGAGGGTGCACGACGTAAAGGAAAATAGGCGGGTCATAGACCTCGTGGAGGCGGTAAAATGCCGAGGGCGTTCATAGCCCTGGGGAGTAACCTGGGGGACAGGCAAAAGAACATCGCCGAAGCGGTGGAAAGGATGAGGCAGCGGGGCATAAAAATCGTAAAGATGTCTTCGATTATCGAAACCGAGCCTTACGGATATAAAGATCAGGATAAATTTCTGAATGCCGCATGTCTTGTAGAAACGGAACTTTCCCCGATGGAGCTTATGGATGTGCTGCTCGATATAGAAAAGGAGATGGGTAGGGAAAGAAAAATTCGCTGGGGGCCCCGCAATATAGACCTAGACCTCATATTTTACGAGGACAGGGTGATAAGGGAAGAGCGCCTGGTGGTGCCCCATCCCGATGCACACAATAGAACTTTCGTTATGGGTCCGATTGCAGAGATAGACCCCGATTTTGTACATCCGGTATTGAAGAAGAAGATAGGGGAGATATACAGGGAACTTGCAAAATAAACCTGTTTACAAAGCGGCATTGAATTGATATGCTTCTTTATAAAAGAGATGTAGAAAGAAGCTGATAATTTGATGGGGGTTAGACGCAATAGGGGTCTTCTGTTGCTATTTGTTTTGACGGCGATTTTCGGCCTGGTATTCGGCACCGCATTGGCTTTTTATACCAACGGACATCTTTCTCAAGTGGGGAAAGAAGTGTACGGTTCCGAACCCGGCGGAGGGGAAGTTGTGCCCGGTGGCGAAAATTTATATCGGGGAAACGGAGATTACGCGGGAGAATTGAATAATCTGCTGGCAAAGAGACTTCTCGGAAAGAAAGTATCCCCAGTAGCTGGGGTCAAGAAAGGAAAGGTGGCATATCTTACCTTTGATGACGGGCCCAGTTCTAATACTCCGGAGATACTGGAAATACTAAGGCAGTACAACGTTAAGGCCACCTTTTTTGTGAACGGATGGAAAAAAAAGAATTTTAAACAAATACTGAAGACGATTAACGAAGAAGGCCATGCGATAGGGAACCACACCTACAGCCACCGTTATGAAGTAATATACTCTTCGGTAGAAAACTTCATGGCGGACCTTAAAAAGCAGGAGGAAATGATTTATGAGGCAACGGGCGTAAGGCCCAAAATAATCCGCTTTCCCGGCGGTTCCGACAACCTGGTTAGCAGGAGGTTTGGCGGAAAGGATATAATGGAAAAAATCGCCGAGCGGCTTAAAAAAGAAGGCTACGTCTATATAGACTGGAACGCTTCTGCAGGCGATGCTATGAAGCCTCCTCTTTCTAAAGCACAGATGATGGAAGCTGTCCGGCGGACGACGAAAGGGAAAAACCCGGTGGTGCTTTTGATGCACGACCTGGATTCCAAAAGGAGTATCCTGGAGGTACTGCCGTGGATAATAGAGTATCTGAAGGGTGAAGGTTATGAATTCGGGACGATAAGTGCCGGGATGGACGGTCTTAATAGGGTAAACAGGACGAATTTTTGGATGAAAGGAGGAGAATGATGGCAAGCAGCGTGATAATAACCGACAGTTCTTGCGATTTTCCAGAAGGGGCTTTGAAAGACCTCCCGGTCGTGGTACTTGAAATGCCGGTGGCGTTGAAAGATGACCCGAAGAAGGATATTTCCCATCTTGACCTCAAGGAGTTTTACGACTTAATGCGAAAGGGTAAGATATTGCCAACTACTTCCCAAGTAAATACGGCAAGGTTCAAGGAATGTTTTGAGGAATGCTTAGAACAAGGCAAGACTCCGATAGTCATAGGCCTTTCCTCGAAACTCACCAAAAGCTATGAAGCTGCATTGGTGGCGAAAAACAACATGCCGGAACCTGATAAAGTGATAGTCATTGATTCAAAGTGCGCCAGCCTCGGTCTTGGATTGGTTGTAATGAAGGCGGCCCGGATGGCCATCGAAGGTCATCCACCAGAAGAGATTGCAAACGCTGCCGAATCTTACGCCCACCGGTTGGAACACATATTTACGGTGGACTCCCTTGAGCACTTAAAGAGAGGAGGCAGACTTTCTGCCGCCCAGGCCTTCGTCGGAGGACTTTTGAACATAAAACCGGTCTTGCATTTTGTAGACGGGGGTATCGAGCCTCTTGAAAAAGTGAGGGGGAAGAAAAACGCTCTAAAGAGGATGCTGGATATAATGGAGGAAAGAGCTAAAAACCTGGAAAGCCAGGTAGTGGGGATAAGCCACGCCGACGACGAAGAAGGGGCAAGGGAACTCGAAAGGGAGATAAGGCAAAGATTTAATCCCAAAGATGTCGTGATTTCCTGGATCGGGCCCGTGATAGGGGCCCACGCGGGGCCGGGGACGCTGGCCCTGTTTTTCGAAAGGGCGTAAAAAATCCGCCCCTTATAGGGGTGGATTTTTAATCCTCCAAAAGCCTTTTTTCGCCCTGCAGCTCCTTTATGCGTCCTATTTCCTGGGTTACTTCAAGAGTTCCCATGTAATTTCCTTCTTCGTCCCTCACGGCAAAATATCGGATGTAGATTGATTTGCCCTTCAAATTTATCCAGAATTCCTCTACGTCTTTTTTGCCTTCTTTGAAGTTTTTCAGGATTTTTTCGACGACGGGGTAACTTGCCGGCGGATGGCAGTTTTGAACTTTTCTGCCGATGACGGTTTTGGGCCTAGTAAATATTCTGTCTTTTGTTGCGGAAAAATATCTTACGGTGTCGTTCTTGTCCACAAAAGTAATGTCCACGGGAAGGTGGTTGAAGATTAATTCGATTTCCTTAGGAGTAAGCATGCCGGTGGGGAATTTTATGAATCCCCTAGTGGTATCATCTGCGATGGCTTCTCCCGCTTTTTCCAGGTCTACCCTTGCAGGCTTCCACTCAGCCTCGGGTTCCACCAGGCAGTAGCCTATTTCATCTTCGGATTTGTAAATTTGATACCATTCGTCTTCGGTGAGTTTCTGCTCGGCGGTGGGGAGGAGGATCTTTTCCTCCTTTGAATATCATTTCCTTGATTTTAGTGGCAAGCTCCATTGTTTTCTCTACCACTTGACTTTTAGCCCCGGAACTGTAATTATACAGCATCTCTCTCAGCCGTCTGAGGTCTTCCCTTATTTCGTCATCAACTCCCCACATTACTTTGGAAGGTCCGTATATGCCGTATTTTTCGAGATAAGGAAAAAGGAGCTCCTCTTTTCTCTTGTAATGTTTTTCCACGTCAAAAAGAAGGTTCACCTTTTCCAAAAGCTTCAGTGCTGTATTTTTCTCTGCGTCAGGCTGAGAATTTTTTAGCTCTTCGAGAAGCGGATTTATCTCCTTTTCTATCAATTCCTCTATGGCCCGGTTTTCTTTAAAGAAGGTATTGAGCGGGTGGCCTGGGATGGCTTTAGGTTCGGGCTTTTGCTCCAATGCTTCCTTAAATATGGCAGCATGGACGTCGCAGAGCCTCTGGACCTCTTCCACGGGCATACCCTCCTGGATGAGGGCCTGTTCCATGGCGGACACTTCTTCGGCGGAGACGTCCTTTATGATTTCCCTGAACCTTTGCTTTACCTCGTCCACGCTCTTTCCCCGGTGAAGGTCCATGATGAGTTCTTTGAGCGCTTTCATCCTGTATTCCCGGTTTTGGATAAGTTCTGACATAGTAAAACCTCCCGAAAATATTTTTCTTAATTTAAGGTTGAAAGACCACTATAAGCAGCATTTTAAATCTTTCCACAGCGTAAAGGGCATGAGGGACTCCTGCGGGCATCACTATCATCTGGCCGGCTTTTAGACGAAATTTTTCCTGGCCTATAGTTATTTCCGCTTCTCCGTCTAGAATCTGAACTAACGCATCTCCCGGCGAGGAATGGGCGCTGATTTCTTCGCCTTTGTCAAAAGAGAAAATCGTTACGCTCAAGTTTTTTCCCTGTGCAAGGGTTCGGCTTTCCACCCTGCCTTCTCTGTATTCTACTAAGTCAACTATGTTGCAAATTTCCGAGTGAGGTATGTTCCTGATAAATTTTCCGGTTTTCTCCATAGAATCACCCCCAAAAAAATTTTAATGTTGTGCTTTTCTATATTTTATCATTTTGTGATAAAATATGTATGACGTTAATCACATTTAAGAGGTGTTTTTATGAAATCCGAAAGCACAAAGAAAGACAAATATACTTACAAGGATTATTTATCCTGGACCGATGATGGAAGATGGCAATTGATAGAGGGTATTGCTTACGACATGAGTCCTTCGCCATCTGTACAACATCAAAGAGTACTTAGAAAGTTGTTGGTGAGGTTTGATCTTTTCCTTGAAGGCAAGCAGTGCGAAGTATTCAGTGCACCTTTCGATGTAAGGCTGCCCGAAGGAGATGAGAAAGACGAGGATGTAAAAACCGTAGTGCAGCCCGATATCCTTGTAGTATGTGACGAATCCAAGCTGGATAAAAGAGGATGTAAGGGGCCCCCTGACTTGATAGTGGAAATAGTATCGAGTTCATCCGCATCGATGGATTACATAAAGAAGCTTAATTTGTATGAAAGGCACGGTGTGAAGGAATACTGGATAGTTAATCCCGAAAATAAGACCGCAATGATTTACAGGCTCAACGAGAGGAAGGAATATGAAGCACCGGAAATTCACTCGGATGGAGATGTAATTGAGTCTAAAGTTTTAGAAGGATTTTTTGTGAATTTAAGAGAGATATTTGAGGAATAGCAATTAATTTTTAATAAAACCTTAGCGGGAAAGGGGATTTTCGAAGTTGATTCAGGAATTCAAAGGTAAAAAACCCAACATCCACAAAAGCTGTTTTATTGCTCCGACCGCCGATGTCATTGGGGACGTTACTATCGGAGAGAATTCAAGCGTGTGGCACAGAGCTGTCATAAGGGGGGACATAAACGGCATAAAGATAGGGGCAAATTCCAATATTCAGGATGGCACAGTAATCCACGTCACGGAAACGCATCCGGTCACGGTAGGGGATAACGTCACCGTGGGCCACGGCGCCGTTTTGCACGGCTGCACGGTCAAGGATAACGCCCTCATAGGCATGGGAGCCATAGTACTCGACGGTGCGGTGGTAGGCGAAGGGGCCCTGGTGGGTGCCGGCTCTCTGGTGCCCGAGGGGAAGGAGATTCCGCCTCACAGTCTGGCTTTAGGGGTTCCGGCGAAGGTTATAAGGGAGCTTACGAAAGAGCAGGTAGACGCCATAAAAAAGAACGCCGAAGAGTACGTAAGGCTTGCAAAAAACTATATGGAAAGTTAGTCGTTTATTGTTTATTGGACCGGCGCAAGCCGGCCTTTTTTTTATTTTCGCTTGACAAACTGTACAGAAAATTATAAAATATCAATGGTCAGATGTCAGACATCATGAAAGTGAAGGGGGCTTGATAGGTTAAAAATACAAAGGTTTTATCGAACGTCAAACTATACAATTACTAATTCCTTTTGGGAGGGGTTTTAATGAACGGCCGAAAGATTTTAGCAATAGCCCTTGTGCTGGTGCTTATGGCGGCCGTACTGGCGGGTTGCTCAGGTAATAAAGGCCAGCAGCAACAAAACCAGCAGGGGCAACAACCGTCCGGTGAAGAGAAACTGAAGGTCGGGCTCGTCTTTGATGTGGGCGGACGCGGAGACCTTTCCTTCAACGACAGTGCCTACGCCGGGCTGGAAAGGGCGGCAAAGGACTTTGCCGACAAGATCGAAGTGGAATACAGGGAGCCCTCGGCGGGCGGTCAGGACCGGGAGCAGCTCCTGAGGCTCCTTGCGGAAAACGGCTTTGACCTGATCTTCGGCGTGGGATTTCTTTTTACAGAACACATCCAGAAAGTGTCCCAGGAATTTCCGGATGTAAAATTCGCCCTTATCGACGGCGCGATTGACGGCCTTGACGAGAATTCCAACGTGGCGTGCCTGCTCTTTAAAGAGCATGAGGGATCCTTCCTTGTAGGAGCCGCAGCGGCGATGAAGTCCAAAACCGGCAAGATCGGGTTTGTGGGCGGCATGAAGTCGCCTCTTATTGAGAGGTTTGAAGTGGGCTACATGGCAGGTGCCAAGTACGTCAATCCGAATATTGAAATTTATTCCGATTACATAGGAACTACAGGAGACGCTTTTAAAGATCCGGTGAAAGGCAAGGAGTTGGCCCTCAATCAGTTTAAGAAAGGCGCCGACGTGGTATACCATGCATCGGGAGCTTCAGGTGTGGGCGTTATAGAAGCTGCTGCAGCCGAGAAGAAATTTGCTATAGGGGTAGATTCCGACCAGTCGCTGAGTGCCACTGAAGAGCAAAGACCGTATATACTTACCAGCATGCTTAAAAGGGTTGACGTAGCAGTATATGAGACCATCAAGTCTATGGTGGAAGGTAACTTCAAGGGCGGGTACAAGGTGTTTGGCCTTGCTGAGGATGGTGTAGGCTATGCGGAGAACGATTACAACAAGGAGCTCATAGCTGACATTAAGCCCAAACTCGAGGAAATAAAGGAGAAAATAGTAAAAGGTGAAATCAAGGTGCCGGTAGACAAAACTGAGTACAATGAATTTCTGAAGAGTAACTTTAAATAATAGCCGCGGGGGTGGCATTGACCGTGTCACCCCCTCTTTGCAATCCCCGAACGGAGGTGTTACATTGGATAAGGCTGTTGTTTTGAGGGGAATCACCAAGCGCTTTCCGGGAATTGTGGCTAATGACAGGATAGATCTGGAAGTTGAAAAAGGAGAAATTCACGCCATTGTGGGCGAAAACGGTGCGGGGAAGAGCACTCTTATGAAAATCCTTGCCGGGATCTACCAGCCCGATGAAGGTGAGATTTACATTTTCGGGAAAAAAGAGAAGATAACTTCTCCCGGCCGGGCGATAGAGCTCAAGATAGGTATGGTTCATCAGCATTTTATGCTGGTCGATCGGTTTACGGTGCTAGAAAACATAATCTTAGGCGCCGAGAAGAGGTTGGGAATTGCCCTGGATGAAAAAAAGTGTCGCAAGGCTGTAGAAGAGCTACTATCCCTTTATAATTTTTCCCTGAATCTGGATGCCCGGGTGGAGGAAATATCGGTGGGGCAGGCGCAAAGGGTTGAAATATTGAAGGTACTTTATAGAGGCGCCGACATTCTCGTGCTGGATGAACCCACGGCGGTGCTGGCCCCTCAGGAAGTGAAGGAACTTTTTAACAACCTGCGGAGGCTGAAGGGCGAGGGGAAAACTATTATTTTCATCAGCCATAAGCTGGACGAAGTGCTAGAAATCGCCGACCGCATAACCGTATTGAGGCGCGGCCGGGTGGAGGGCACCGTTCTGCCGTCTCGGGTGACCAAGGAAGACCTAGCGCGGATGATGGTAGGCAAGCCGGTTATGATGAAGTTGGATAAAGAACCGGTCAATGCAGGCGATGTGCTCCTTTCGATAGAGGATTTGGTTGTGAAGGAAAGCTCAGGAAAACCTATAGTAAACGGCGTTTCCCTGAAAATTCGGGGTGGGGAAATTTACGGTATAGCCGGCATTGAAGGTAACGGCCAGAAAGAGCTGGCTGAGGCAATAATCGGTTTGCGGGAAGCTTCATCTGGAAGGATAACGGCATGCGGAAGGGATATTACCGGGCTTTCAATAAAGGAGATAAGGGATCTAGGGGTTGCCTTCATTCCCGAAGATAGACATCGGCAGGGTCTCGTGTTGCCGATGAAGGTGTGGGAAAATATGATGCTGGGGTACCACACTAAGAAGGAATTTTTGAAAGGAAAGTCCCTGAATCTTAAAGCCATTCGGAGGTTTACCAAAAATAAGGTCGAAGAATATGGGGTCAGGCTGAGTTCTATCGAGCAGCCCATTGAAGGTCTGTCCGGCGGCAATCAGCAGAAGGTTATACTAGGTCGGGAACTTTCTCGGGAACCGAAGGTAATAGTAGCTTCTCAGCCCACCAGGGGGCTTGACGTAGGGGCTGCCGAATTCGTGCATAGGGAGCTTTTGAAAATGCGCAAAAAGGGCAGGGCAATCCTACTCATTTCTGCCGATCTGGAAGAGGTGCTATCTATCGCCGACAGGGTGGGCGTAATGTACAACGGCAAGATAACGGCGGAGTTCAGGCCAGAAGAAGTGACCCCGGAAGATATAGGAGTGTACATGCTGGGGGGAGATGTAAAGGCGGGTGAAGGAAAATGAAGAAAAGATATTATATAGTTTTACTTAGGGTACTGGCGCCGGTTCTGGCAATAGTACTTTCGGCACTCATGAGCTCTATTGTGATTCTCGCCATCGGTAAAAGTCCATTGCAGGTCTTTTATACCATGTTTAAATTCAGCTTGAGCAGGCTGGACAGTGTCGCCATAATGCTTTATAACGCGACGCCGCTAATCTTTTCAGGCCTTGCCGTTTCCATAGGATTCCGAATGGGGCTTTTTAACATAGGTGTGGAAGGCCAGTACCTTATAGGGGCCTTTTTGGCAGCCCTGGCTGGATTTTCCATAAAGGGATTGCCGGCGGTCATACACCTTCCTCTCGTCATTCTGTGCGGGGCCCTTGGTGGAATGATGTGGTCCTTTATACCGATCTTCCTCAAGGTAAAAAGGGGGGTTCATGAGGTAATAAGTACGATAATGCTGAACTACATTTCCTACTCCCTTATCCACTACCTTATTGCCGATGTATTTATCGACAAATCCCAGAAGCTGATACAGGGGCTAGGCAGCATTCTCTCAAGGACGCCTAAGCTGAGTCCGTCGGCCATGATGCCGAAACTTCACGGCTTTCTCGGACTTTTCGGCTTACAGCTCCCGAGGCACGTGTACCTGAACTGGTTTTTTCCACTGGGAATTTTGACAGCGGCACTGGTATATTATCTTTTAATGTATACTCCTTTCGGTTTTGAGTTGAGAGCGGTGGGGCAGAACCGGGAGGCGGCTAGAACGGTGGGGATCGAGCCCGAGCGGGTATATGTAATTGGTTTTTTGTTGAGTGGGGCCCTGGCCGGTCTGGTGGGGCTCTCGGACCTTTTGAGCTATTTCGGATACATGGATATGGATTTCCCGCGGAACTACGGGTTTGACGGTATTGCCGTAGCGCTCATTGCGCAAAACCACCCTTTGGGCATAATCTTTTCTGCAATACTCTTCGGTTTCCTGAAAAGAGGTGCCGAAGGGATTCAAACATTGATGGGCGTGCCCAGGGAAATGGTATCAATCCTACAGGCCTTGATGATAATGTCTATAGTGGTGATTGCGAAACTCATGAACGATTACATTAAGCGTCTTGAGAAAAAGGAGGAGATGATGGTATGTTCTTCGGAGAACTCCTCGCCTCCAGCTTGAGGATGGCGGTGCCCATCCTGCTTACCGCCCTCGGGGCTGTTTTTACGGAAAGAGCCGGTGTGGTCAATATAGGCCTGGAAGGTATGATGATAGTGGGTTCCTTCTGGGGCGCTCTTGGAGCGTATTATTACGGTCCGTATTTCGGCTTGCTCCTTGCGATGGCTGCGGGCATGTTCATGGCATTGATTCACGCGATAAACACGGTTACCTTTCGCGTAGACCAGGTGGTGAGCGGTGTGGCCATAAACATACTGGCATACGGGAGTACTCGTTTCTTGAGCTTGGCCATATTTAATATGGCTACCACTAGCCCCCACGTATCAGGCCTCCCCAAGATAAACATACCAGTGCTTTCCGGCATAGAGTTTCTGAAGCCACTAGTTACTGACGTATCCCCCGTTATAATACTGGCTTTGGTTTTAGTCCCAATCTCGAGTTTTGTCATAAACCGGACGGTCTTCGGCCTCAGACTCCGGTCTGTGGGGGAAAATCCCCTGGCGGCTGATACCTTGGGCATTAATGTTTTCAAAATGAAATATGCCGGCGTGCTTTTGAGCGGCATTCTGTCCGGCCTTTCCGGTGCGTACTTGGCCCTTGAGCACACGGGTATGTATGTGGAGGGGATGACCCAGGGAGAGGGATTTATCGCACTGGCAGCCATGATTTTCGGCAACTGGGAACCGAAAGGAGCGCTTTGGGCCTCACTGCTTTTCGGTTTTTCTGAGGCATTGAGCTTCCGAGTGGTAGAAGGGGGAGTCGTACCATACCAGTTCATAAAAATGATCCCCTACGTATTGACACTCCTGGTGCTGACCGGTGTTGTCAAAAAATCCACAGGCCCTGCGGCGAGTGGAGTCCCTTACGAGAGGGGGTTGAAGTAAAATGAGGATAAACGTGATAAAACTCATATTGTCGCTTCACGGAGAAGAGAAGGTGTTGAAAAGCGTGGAGCCGACGCTGGAAGTTCTGCGCAAAAATTTTAACTAAGATTCGTCGAACCGGGCGAAGCCCAAGGCTTTACGTAGAGGAATTCGTGGAAAATAGATTTCTTCGAGCTTTTCAATGATTTTATGGATTATATGAATCTTTCATAAGGAGTTGCATGAAAATGCTTTACCCCACGAGATACGAAATTGCCGTTAAAAAAATCAAAGAAATGATATTAAACGGAGAATTAAAGGAAGGCGAAAAACTTCCATCCGAAATAGAATTTTCAAGGACGCTCGGCGTAAGCAGGGCCACGCTCCGGGAAGCCTTCCGCATCCTGGAGGACGAGGGGTTGATAAAAAGGTACCACGGCGTTGGAACCTTCGTTTCCAAAATACCATTCATAAAAAGCGGGATGGAGGAACTCGCCAGCATAACCAAGCTCATCGAAAGGCAGGGCATGAAACCCGGCACCACCGATGTAGTCATAAAAAAGGTCCGGCCTAGCGAAAAAGAAGCTGCCATGATGGGTATTTCCCAGGAAGAAGAAATCTACAGGGTCGAAAGGGTCAGGACCGCCGACGGAGTTCCGGTGCTCTTTTGCATAGACCGGATACCCGCCAGGTTCGTAAAAGGAGAGTTCAAGCTGGAAAAGGAATCGCTTTTCGATTACCTCCAGGAAGACCTCGGCATATATATATCCTACGCCGTCTCGGACATACTGCCGGTGGAGGCAAAGGTGGCCGGCGTGCACAAAAAGCTGAACTTGAAATCCAGGTCAGCCGTGGTTCTGCTTTTAGAACAACTCCACTACGATGAAAATGACAATCCCATTTTTTATTCCTCCAATTTCTTTTCGCCTGAAAAGTTCAGGTTTTACATAGTTCGCAGGAGAAAATAGGAGGTTTATTGTGGTGGATGAAAAGCTTTTGATAAAAAAGGCTGTAAAAGCCATGGAAAACGCCTACGCTCCCTATTCCGGATTCAAGGTGGGGGCGTGCGTTTTAACTTCCGACGGCACGGAATTTACGGGCTGCAACATAGAAAACGCTTCCTTTGGGCTTACCGTGTGCGCCGAGCGGGTGGCGCTCTTTAAGGCGTACTCCGAGGGGAAGAGGGATATAATTGCCCTGGCGGTGGCGGCGGACGTGGATGAGCCGGTTTCACCCTGCGGCGCCTGCCGTCAGGTGCTCCTCGAACTTGCGCAAAAAGCCACGGTGCTTCTTTCCAACAGGGACGGTTCAAAGGTGATGCGCACAAGTCCAAAAGAACTCCTGCCGTACGGGTTTAAACTCTGACTTTTTGAAGGGAGGAAGACCTTTATGTTTTTCGTCCCCGAACTTATTGAAAAAAAGCGAAACGGAGGAAAACTTTCAAAAGAAGAAATCCGCTACCTGGTAGGAGGGTACGTAAAAGGAGAAATACCCGACTACCAGATGGCCGCCTTTTTGATGGCGGTGTACTTTAGGGGTATGGACGAGGAGGAAGTGACGGAACTTACCCTTGCGATGGCCCGGTCCGGAGAAACGGTGGACCTTTCGGCCATAGAAGGAATAAAGGTGGATAAGCACTCCAGCGGTGGGATAGCCGACACCACCACCCTGGTGCTGATTCCCCTTGCCGCGTCGGTCGGGGTAAAAATAGCGAAGCTTTCCGGACGGGGCCTCGGTCACACCGGCGGGACCATAGATAAGCTGGAGTCGATACCGGGATTCAGGACCGAATTTTCTAAGGAGGAATTTGTCAGGATAGTCAACGAAGTGGGTGCGGCCATCGGCGGTCAGTCGAAAGACCTGGTCCCGGCGGACAAAAAGCTCTATGCCCTCAGGGATGTGACAGCTACCGTGGATTCCATACCGCTGATTGCGTCTTCCATCATGAGCAAGAAAATAGCAGGCGGCGCGGATAAGATAATCCTCGATGTAAAATTCGGGAAGGGCGCCTTTATGAAAAAATACGAGGATGCTGTGGAACTTGCAAGGACCATGGTGAAAATAGGGAATCTCGCTGGAAAACCCACGGTGGCGTACGTTACGGACATGGACCAGCCCCTGGGGATGGCAATAGGAAATGCCCTGGAAATCATAGAAGCGGCGGAAACCTTGAAAGGCAGGGGACACGAAGACCTTTTGAACCTTTCGCTGGAATTCGGGGCGGAGATGATGGTGCTTTCGGGAATTGAAACCGACAGGGAAAGGGCCAAAGAAAAACTCAACGAAAGCATAAAAAGCGGAAAAGCTATTGAAAAGTTCAAGGAAATAATAAAAAGGCAGGGGGGCGATCCGAAAATAGCTGAAGATTATTCGCTGCTTCCGCAGGCTAGATTCCAGGAGGAGGTAAAGGCCCTGGATGACGGCTGGATAGAAAGCATAGACGCGTTGAAACTTGGTCTTACGGCAATGAAGTTGGGGGCCGGTAGGCAGAAAAAGGAGGACAGAATAGACCATTCGGTGGGGATATGGCTCGGCGGCAAAGTCGGAGACCGGGTGGAAAGAAGAAAACCCCTTGCGGTGGTATACGCCAACGATGAAGAAAAGCTCGGATGGGCCTTGGAGGAAGTGCGGGAAGCTTTCCGGCTTTCTCCTGAAAAGGTGGAAAAGAGAAAGCTTATATGGGCGAGGATTACTGCAGAAAATATGGAGGAGTTTTAAAAAGCGGGGGATGGAAGATGGCGGTAAAAAGGGCGATACTTATAGTGCTGGACAGCGTCGGGGCCGGAGAGCTTCCCGACGCTGCCTTATACGGCGACGAAGGCAGCAATACCCTGGCCAACACGGCAAGGGCTGTCGGAGGACTGGATCTGCCTAATCTGCAAAAAATGGGCCTCGGCAATATAGTCGAGATAGAGGGAGTACCGCCGGCGGAAAGACCGGAGGCTTCTTACGGCAAGGCGGCGGAAAGGTCCGCCGGAAAGGACACCACCACCGGCCACTGGGAAATTGCGGGAATAATCCTGGAAAAACCCTTCCCCGTTTATCCCCACGGATTTCCTCCCGAAGTGATGGAAGAATTCGAACGGAGGATAGGCACAAAGACATTAGGTAACAGGCCGGCTTCCGGCACGCAGATAATAAACGAGCTAGGCGAGGAGCACATGAAGACGGGATATCCCATCGTTTACACTTCCGCCGATTCGGTGTTCCAGATAGCCGCCCACGAAGAGGTTATACCGCTTGAAAAGCTGTACGAGATGTGCATGATTGCCCGGGAAATATTAAAGGGCGACCATGCGGTATCCAGGGTCATAGCAAGGCCTTTCGTCGGGACTCCCGGAAACTTTGTGAGGACCTACAACCGCAGGGATTTTTCCCTGAAGCCCCCGGAGGAGACGTTGCTCGACAAGGTGAAAAAAGCCGGGATGGATGTTTTCGCCGTCGGGAAGATATGGGACATATTTGCGGGGCAGGGGATAACAAAGGAATACCACACCGAAGGGAACATGGATGGAGTTGACAAGGTGCTCCGGGCCATGGACGAGATGGAGCGGGGACTTGTCATAGCAAACCTCGTTGACTATGACATGCTCTATGGTCACCGGAACGACCCGCAGGGGTACGCCAGGGCTCTTCAGGATTTCGACGGAAGGCTGCCGGAGATTATGGAGAAACTCAAAAGCGACGATGTGCTCATCCTGACGGCGGACCACGGCTGCGACCCGACGACGCCGAGCACCGACCATTCCAGGGAATACGTGCCAGTTTTGGTTGCCGGAGACCGGATTAAAAAGGGAGTGAATCTGGGCATCCTTTCGACGTTTTCGGATATCGGCCAGACCGTAGCCGACCTCCTGGGGTGCGAAAAGCTCTCCAACGGAAGGAGTTTTAAGGGGAAAATTATTGCTGATTCCTATACACCTTAAAATTTTGAAATAGCCGATACTGAGTCAAATATTGAGGAGGGCGGAGTTTTGAGCTAACGGGATAGATCGGATTTTCATCTGGGAAACAGGTGCTTAAATACCGCCCGCTGGGAATAGGCGCTTCTTGAAAAAAGCAGGGAAAATAGCTCAGGTTCGAGCTCGGCTGGTTGGCTGGGCTTGAGAAGCAGAGGTGAATAACTTATGGGTTACTACGGTGAACTCAAAAAGTCAGCCGAATATATAAAATCTCGCGTGATGATGCAGCCGGAAATCGGCGTTATACTGGGCAGCGGCCTCGGGGATTTCGCCGAGGGGCTTGAGGAAAGGTTAGTGATACCCTACGCCGAAATACCCGGATTTCCGGTTTCAACGGTTAAAGGGCACAAGGGGAATCTGGTCTTCGGACAGATAAACGGCAGGAACTTGGCGGTGATGCAGGGCAGGTTTCACCTCTACGAAGGATATCCAATAGAGAAGGTGGTCTTCGGAGTAAGGGTTTTGGGGCTTTTGGGAATAAGGGCTTTGATAGTGACCAATGCTGCGGGGGGAATATCGGAAAATTTAAGCCCTGGAGACCTCATGGTGATTAAAGACCATATAAACATGACGGGGGAAAACCCGGCGGCAGGAGAAGAGATTCCGGAGCTAGGGGCCAGGTTCTTCGATATGACCTTCGCTTACGACGCGGAGCTCAGGGACAAGGCGAAGATGGTATTCGAAGAACTCGGACTTGAATATAAGGAGGGGGTGTATGCCTTCATGAAAGGCCCTTCCTACGAGACGCCGGCGGAAATACGGATGCTAAAAATCATCGGGGCCGATGCGGTGGGCATGTCCACTGTTCCGGAGGTGATTGCCGCCAGGCAGATGGGAATTAAGGTGCTCGGGATTTCCTGCATCACCAACATGGCCGCAGGGATTCTGGATAAACCCTTATCCCACGCCGAAGTCCTGGAAGTATCCGAGAAGGTGAAGGAGAAATTCGTGAGGGCCCTCAGCAGTATTATCGGTAAGATATAATTAACTATCACCACTGGCGGCTGTAACTTATTATTTTTACAGGGAACGCCAAAAGAGAGGCGGTTCAGGCGGCTCCGGAGGTGGGTAAACATATTTCGAGATGGGGGAATGCTTTTGCGCATTCCTTTATTTTTTCTACTACACCCTCTTTAAGCAATTAAAGGGTGATTTGCTTGAAAGGTTATGCCGAAAGATTTTTGCCTTTTTTGGCACTCCTTTATTTAGTAATCCTAATCTTAGTTCTAATTTTCGGAAGGTCGTATTTTAAGGTCTATATAAGTCCGGAACATGAATTGATAAGAATCTCCTTTCTTCTGTACTTTGAGGATGGAAATTTTCTCTGGCGGCAGTCAGCATCTTATTGGTATTTTAATCTCGGAATTTAACGCCCTTTGTTGCAATGATTGTGTTTTTTTAAGTATATACCTGCTTTATTTATAGATGCCTAGACCTTCAACTTATGTTAAAATGAATAAATAAGTAGATTTAAATAAATAAGGCCATTACGGCCTATCATGAATACTTAAATGTTCTTTTAGCGCTGCTTGAAGTATTATATAATAGCACGTGTCACGTGTTAAAATACGTATCAATACTGGAAGGATGAAACTAGAGATGAAAGCCTTATTGCTGAAACAGGGACTTGTACCGTATCTAAAAGGCAAGGAGCTGCAGCTCAAAGCTGTCGAAGCTGTAAAGTCGGGGCTCGCCGACATGATCCTGATAACCCTGCAGCACCCGCCGGTTTACACCATAGGCAGGGCCGGCGGTTATGAAAACCTGCTGGTGCCGCTGGAAGAGCTTAAGAAAATTGCTGAAGTGCACGAGGTAGAGCGGGGCGGCAATATCACCTTTCACGGGCCGGGGCAGATAGTGGCCTATCCCGTGGTGAACCTGAATAAGTGGGAGAAAGATGTCCACATTTTTGTGGACAGGTTGGAAGAGGCAGTGATAAGGCTGCTGGCCGATTACGGAGTAATGGCAGGTAGGAAGCCGAAGTACACCGGCGTTTGGGTGGGCGATGAGAAGATATGCGCGATAGGCATCGCCGTTAGGCGCTGGGTTACATGGCACGGCATCGCTTTCAACGTCAACACCGACCTTACGTATTTCGGCAGGATATTCCCCTGCGGAATAAAGGAATTCGGTGTAACATCCCTGGAAAAGCTGGGGATTAAAGAAGATCTGGAGCGGGTGAGGGATAGGCTGATCGGCAAAGTCGAAGAAGTGTTCGGTGTAATGTTTGAAGAAATCGATGAGAGCCGGCTCGAATTAATGGCGGGAGGGCACAACAGTTGAAAATAATAATGCAAGAAGAGATAATTTTGATCGGGTGATATTGAATGATACTAAGTGTGCAAAAGGTAAGGAGATATATGGTATCAGCAGAAGAACACTAATAAACTGGGAAAAGGAAGGATTAATATAACACCTCTTAGGTACGGCGAGGATTTATGGGCAAAGAGGTGCTAAAAAACATGCTAACAATCCAAGCTAAACTTGTTTTTGACAGTGAAGAAGATAGCATTCCTGTAATAAATTGAAATAACCTTTGCAAACTAAAAACCCTCCTGGTAAAAAAGTAATTGGAAAAACCAATCAACCAGGAGGGCGAAAGACAT
>JASUSP010000087.1 GCA_030446005.1 Tepidanaerobacteraceae bacterium
AGGCTTTAAAGTAACAGAATCCTTTTGGCCTTCGAAGAGCATAACGTTTCGGACGAGACCGAGTCCGTTAGTGAGGACTGCAGCGGTATAAGCATAAGCGAAATGGCCATTGGTATACATGAGTTTAGCTTTAGGTGCAGCTTTAGAGTGTTTAGGCATCTGAGCGAGAGTTGCTATGTAAATCTCGTGTTAAGGTTTTTCAGGAGATCCCTTCTCGACCTGGTTTTTCAAGGAATAAAAAAACTTAGGGTTATTCTCCTTTACGGGGACTTCTAGGCTGGTTGTATCCAGGACGCACAAAATTCTCTTAGAGGCTAAGATAATTCAAGGAAGGAAACCAGTAGTTCGACTGTAGGGATGGAGAATATCTTTTTGGAGAATATCTTTTGGATGATTAATGCGGCAAGCATAGATGATAAAGGGTATGGTGGGCGGCCAGTAGATTTATATTAAGCCAGCTTTACATCTAGAGGGATAAATTCTTCGATGTCGATGTAATCGCTGAGCATCTTTAATTTATTGTTGCTGGTTGCTATCTAGAAGTCATTGCATAGATTGTTTTTCAAAATGAAATATTCTTCGTGGAGTGGAGGGACCCTTCTTGTAAGAGGTAAAAACCCCTAATTTTTCAATAGATTTGGGGTTTTACGATAACCTAAATATAACAAAAACTATGAGCTAGGAGGTAAATTGCTTTAAATGAAAAGATTTAATCTACAGACACAAAAATATTATTGTTGACATAAGTTCATAATAATAATATAATAAAACCAGAAGGTTATGAACAAATGACCATAACAAGGAAGGAGAGAAAAAGTGCCGAGACCACCAAAGTGGCGAAGAGTAGAGTTTTTGCCCGAAATAACATATTTCAAACCTGCGGGAGTGCCGCTCAGAGAGCTGGAAGAAGTTATCCTGACGGTGGAAGAACTGGAGGCCATTCGATTAAAGGATCTGGAGGGTCTTGAGCAGGAAGAATGTTCCGAGAGGATGGGTATTTCAAGACCCACATTCTTCCGGATAATAAATTCGGCCCGCAGTAAAATAGCAGATGCTCTTGTAAAAGGAAAGGCTATCAGAATAGAAGGAGGGAAATATCAGTTTTCACCTGGCAGAAATAGGTGGGGGTGGTGTCATGGCCACCGGCAGGAAGGTTTTTTTGATTGCCAGGATTAGTTCTGGCAAAAGGTGGTGAATTAAATGAAGCAAGTAGCTGTAAAAAATATAGAAGAAAAAGGGTTGCGTTGGACACCTCAGCGCCAGGCTATAATCTCGGCCATTGCAAACAGTGAAAAGAAACACCTTTCGGCAGAAGAGATATACCTCCTTACGAAAAAGACAATGCCTTCAATAGGTTTGGCGACTGTGTACCGTACATTAGAGCTATTTTGCGCGATGGGTATACTGCAGAAATTGAATTTGCAAGATGCTGCAAGATATGAGTTGCTGCAAAAAGAGGAAAATGCTCATTGCCATTATTTGTGCCTTGGATGCGGAAAGATTTTCGAGGTACCGCTGCAAGAAGAATTGCCATTGCCAAGTACAAAAAATGATGAGAGCCTCGAGGATTTTACAGTGGTGAACAGCTCTTGCTGGCATTTTGGATATTGTAGGAATTGTAAATTACGCAAGGAAAATAAAACTTAAATTGGGAAGGGTGTTTATTATGGAGCAAAACAAAATAGAAAACACTCAGAAAAGTCGGGAGAAAGCTGCCGATACCGGTACGGGCATAGAAAAAATTCCCGCAAGCGAACTTAACCGTATAAAAAACGTGATAGCCATCATGAGCGGAAAGGGTGGAGTGGGCAAATCCACTATAACGGGGCTCATGGCTGTAAGCTTGCAGAGAAAAGGCTATAAAGTGGGCATTCTGGATGCCGATATTACCGGCCCGAGCATACCGAGGATGTTCGGGGTAAAAAAACGCCCCGAGAATATTGAATTTGGTCTGATTCCGCCCGAAAGCTCAACGGGAATTCGTATAATGTCTTTAAATCTTTTGCTGGACAATGAGGATGACCCTGTGATATGGCGAGGTCCCCTCATCGCCAGCGCGGTAAAGCAATTCTGGACCGATGTGATATGGGGAGATTTGGATTTTCTACTCATCGACCTTCCTCCCGGTACTGGTGATGCGCCGCTTACTGTCATGCAATCTCTACCGGTTGATGCATTAGTGATCGTCTCTTCACCTCAGGACCTTGTAATGATGGTAGTGAAAAAGGCCATAAAAATGAGTAGAATTATGGGCGTACCCGTATTGGGCCTGGTGGAAAATTATAGTTACCTGGTTTGTCCCAAATGCGGCGAAAAGATAAGGATATTCGGCGAAAGTCGTGGAAAGGAAGCAGCAGAGCAGGTGCAGATTCCATATTTAGGTTCCCTGCCGATAGATTACAAGCTTGCGGAATTGTGTGACAGAGGCGAAATTGAAATGTATGACAGTGATGAAATAAAAAGAATTGAAGACTGGGTGAAAGATCTAGAGCGTCTTAAAAAGAAATAAAGCACTTATTTTTAGAGAGTTTAAAATCACCGAAAGGAGGTGAAAACATGCCAAGAGGCGACGGAACGGGCCCCTGGGGACTTGGCCCAAAGACCGGCAGAGCCGCAGGTTTCTGTGCAGGCTTTCCTGTCCCGGGCTTCATGAATCCCGTTGGAAGGGGATTCTGGGGCAGGAGGTTCTGGCGCAGGGCTTTTGGCCTGGGACCTGGTGCTTTCGGGGCCGGCAGGGGTTGGAGACATTGGTATTATGCGACTGGGCTGCCTTTCTGGGCAAGGCAATTCTATCCTTTTGATCCCGTTGCAGCACGTCCCGCTGCGGAAGATGCACAAAAGTACGAAGCAGAAATTCTTTCCCAGGAGGCTAGATTATTGAAGGAAGAGCTAAAAGCAATAGAAGAAAGACTTGAACAGCTCAAAAAGGCAAAAAAAGAAGACATTGATGAAAAAGGTCAGGAAGAGTAATAAATAGTATCATCCGCAGGGGTAGGCTCTCTGCCCGCCCCTGCCAGGCTTTTATTTTTAAAGCGACAAATTAATTATACTACACACCATCTAAAAAGAAAACATATTGATTAAAAACATGAAGTGAGGGATTAAAAGTGAGGATTGCGATTACATCGACGGGCAGCAATTTGGATTCTATGATAGACGAAAGATTCGGGCGCTGCAGGTTTTTCATCATTATCAACCCTGAGAGTAAAGAATATGAAGCTGTGGAAAACATATATGCGGGCGATGCCCATGGCGCAGGTGTACAGGTAGCTCAGTTTATTGTAGATAAAGGTGTTTCCGCACTAATAACGGGGAATGTAGGCCCCAATGCCCTGAGGGTATTAAAAGAATCGGGGATAGAAGTGTACGCAGCAAGTTCCGTGAGTGTTAAGGAAGCCTTTGAAAATTACATTAAAGGTAAGCTGACTAAAATTTCTAACCCCACAACACCATCTCGACATAATTAAATAATATTCGGATTGGAGGAATTTTATTATGAAGATAGCAATAGCTACTGACGGTAATATGGTGTCGCCCCATTTTGGACACTGTTCCCAGTATACCATATATGATGTGGATGAAAAACAGCGAAAAATAAATTCAAAATTAGTAATTGAAAACCCTGGCCACCAGCCCGGATTCCTGCCGGGGTATTTGGCAAAGTTAGGAATAAACTGCATTATAGCCGGTGGCATGGGGCCAAGGGCTAAGGAACTATTCGCTCAAAATAACATAGCGACAATAACCGGTGTATCCGGCAAGGTGGACGATGTAATAAAGGAGTATCTCAATGGGAATATTACAGACAGTGGCAATCTGTGCGACCACGGCGACGGGCACGGTGGGCATTGTGACCATTAGGGTCAAAAATGGTTTTTTCTTTTGGCGGTGAAACTATGATAGTTGCAATTGCTAGCGGCAAAGGCGGTACCGGCAAGACCACGATAGCCGTTAATCTTGCCCTCTCATTAAAAGATAAGATGCAGGTGGCGCTACTGGATTGCGATGTGGAAGAGCCCAATGCCCACCTTTTTCTTTTGCCCGAATTCAAAGAGAAAGAGCCTGTTACCCTGCCGGTTCCTGCAATAGACCAGGAGAAATGTACTCAGTGCGGAATCTGCACCAGGGCATGCGCTTATCACGCTCTGGCCCGGGTGGGCAAAAGAGTCCTGGTTTTTGAAGAACTGTGTCACGGCTGCGGGGGATGCGGGCTTCTCTGTCCGGCCGGAGCCATCACGGAAATTCATAAAGAAATAGGACTTGTAAAGCGGGGGACTGCCAGGGGCATAGAATTTATTCAAGGCACAATGAACATTGGAACAGCTTTGGCCCCACCCGTCATAAGAAAGGTTAAAAGCCGGATTCCAAAGGACAAACTAACTATTATCGATTCGCCGCCAGGTACATCCTGCCCTATGATTAGTGCGGTATACGGTGCAGATTACTGCGTGCTGGTAACCGAACCCACACCTTTCGGATTAAGCGACCTGAAACTGGCCGTAGAGGTTGTCAGGGAACTTGGGATTCCTTTCGGTGTCGTGATAAATAGGGCTGATATGGGAGATTGTGAAGTCGAAAAATATCTGCAGGAGCAGAGCATTCCCCTGCTTATGAAGATACCCTTTGACCGGCGGTATGCAGCCTGCTACGCCCGTGGTGGACTGCTCGTGGAAGAATTTCCTAAGCTTAAGTCATCATTTGAGACCTTATGGAAGGCCATAGAAAGGCGGGTAGAGGTATGAAGGAAATAGTTGTATTAAGTGGCAAGGGAGGAACAGGGAAAACAACATTGACGGCCTCACTGGCGGCATTGGCAAAAAATGCTGTTTTGGCCGACTGTGATGTGGATGCTCCCGACCTCTACCTGCTTTTAAAACCCGAAATAAGGGAAACCTTCGAATTCTGGGGAAGCCAGAAGGCAAAGATAAACAAAAATAAATGCAAAGAATGCGGCAAATGTGAAGAAGCTTGCCGTTTTGGTGCTATTGAAAATTTTAAAGTAAACGCCATTTTATGTGAAGGGTGTAGAGTATGTTATAATTTATGCCCTCAAAAGGCTATCGATATGGAGGAAACCCTTTCGGGTCACTGGTATATTTCGGATACTAAATACGGGCCGATAGTCCATGCTAGATTGGGAATAGCGGAGGAAAATTCGGGCAAATTGGTTTCGGTGGTAAAAAAGGCAGCCCGAGAAATAGCAGAAAGAGGAAGGTATGAGTATATAATTACGGATGGTCCGCCAGGCATTGGATGCCCGGTAATTTCTTCTCTTTCCGGAGCAGATATGGCACTTATTGTAACGGAACCTACTGCTGCGGGATTGCACGACCTTGAAAGGGTGTTGAAGCTGGCGGAAAATTTTAAAGTGGCTATTAAGGTGGTAATAAACAAATTCGACCTTGCGCAAGAAAAAAGCAAAGAAATAGAGCAATACTGTATCAATGAAGGCATAGAGGTGATAGGGAAAATCCCCTTTGATGAAGAAATTGTAAGGGCCGTATCAAAGGGTGTTCCGCCGGTTGAATACTCTTCTGGACCGGCTGCGGAGGCTTTAAAA
>JASUSP010000088.1 GCA_030446005.1 Tepidanaerobacteraceae bacterium
TTCTCAAGGTAGCGGTGGTGACGCCACTCTCCCCTGAGAGGGTATTAAGGGACGTCTCTGTCCTGAAGGGAGTATTACATTCAGGGCAAGTGGGGAGACGCGGCTAAGGGCGCGAGTTCCTGCTTCTTGGGGCAGGGGCTATGAGAGTGCTTAAATACCGCCTGCTGGGAATGAGCACTCTCTGAAAGGGCGGAATACAAATAGCCCAGCCGTCTAAACTTGTGCAGTTTTGCACAGTTTAGATGACCAGGCAAAAAATGAAACCCAAAGTAGCCTTTGTTTGCGTTCACAATTCGTGCAGGTCTCAGATGGCGGAAGCTATAGCCAAGCTTTTTGCGTCGGATGTGTTTGAAGCTTATTCTGCAGGGACGGAAGTTAAATCGCAGATTAATCCGGATGCGGTAAAAATCATTAAAAAACTATACGGGGTTGATATGGAAAAAGACCAGTACCCGAAATTGTTGAACGAACTTCCTAAAATTGATATAGCGATAAAAATGGGCTGCAACGTGAATTGCCCTTACCTTCCGGCAAAGCACGTAGAGGACTGGGGATTGGAAGACCCGACGGGAAAAGGGGAAGAGGAATTCGAAAAAACCGCAAGGATAATTGAAGAAAAGGTGAAAGATTTGGCAAGAAGGATTAAAAATGGCGAAATTGCACTGTAGGCTGTTAACCCAAAAAAAGAAAGTATAAATAGCTTTGCACCCACCCCTCCCACCCTCACTGGATGGCAGAGGGGCAGTCTTAGACCGCTCCATAATATTCACATCAAATACTAATTTTTCTTGCTTTAAACCACCTTCTTCAAAATCTCTTCAACGAGCTCGTCGGTGCTCTTTCCTTCCTTCCGGGCCTTTTCCTCCAACATTTTATAAAGCTCCCCCGGAATTTTCACTGCCTTTGTATCTTCCTCCATTATTCTACTTAATTTCTGCAGTAATCTGTTTTTCTCCCTATAAGTCAATACATCTCCGTTCTTTTCAAGTAGCTTTTGCATATTCTGGGGGTCTTTTAAAAGCATAATCATATTGCTCAGGGATTTCTCGGGCAGAGCACCGGTCTCGTATCTTGCAATTGAAGCCTCTCCTATATTTAAAAGTTTCGCAAAAGCACGCTGACTCAAGCCGTATCTTTCCCTAATACTTTTTATTTCTTCAGGTGATAGTATACCGTGCCTTTCCCGATATAAGTTATAGGCTCTTTTTATGTTTTCTTCGTCTAAATCTTCATCGAATAATTCCTCTTTACATACGCTACATATCCTTATTCTTGATATGGTTCTTATTTCATCACCCCTGATGTTCGATACTTCTTCTTTTTCAATTACTTCCGTATCCCGCTCGATTCCGCAAACAGGACAAAACTTTTTCACTTTACTCACCTCCCCGTTATTTATAAGGATGACACAATGGATATTCCGCTATATGAAAAGAAAGACATACTAAGCATTCCTTTTCTCCTCTTTCTTCTATTTTCAGCTTTATATAAAAATCTACGCTATCTATGTTACAGTCGAACTCCCACACAAAGCCCTGTCTATTATAACCTAAGTCTTCAACAGGGCCTCTACAATAATTTTTGTAATTCAACGACAAAATAATCTCTTTGACATGTTTAATTGTTAAACCTGCACTTTTGATCGAATCCATATTCTTTTTTCGGGGAACAAAATCAAAAGAACCTGACTTTAAAAGCCTTTTGGCCTTGTCGAGGAATCCCTTGATTTCCTCAATATCAGCCATGTTATATACTCCTTTCGAATATATTTTACCATATATCGAGCACTTTTGCTATCATAAGATAGTAGTTTTTATAAAATTTCTTTTATAACTTGAAAGTAGCTTAATTTACCTTTTGTTACTTGATTTGTCGCACTTCCGATTCCAGTCCCGGCAGGCACCCGCCTCATGGCTTGGCTGCCAAAGAAGGTCCCGGCTTGGCGGTGGCCGTTTATGCTCACTGCATAAGATAATCACAGTATAAAAAGAGCTTTGCCTTGCTATTTTTCGATAAAGGTAGTATAATAGACTTTGCAGAATACCTGCAGAAGAATTTGGCCGTGCTAGACGGGGAGGTAGCGGTGCCCTGCACCCACAATCCGCTGTAGTGGGGTCGAATTCCCTCCCGAGGTTTCTTCCCTGTGGGGTCCGGCTGGGATAAGTGGCGAGGACGACCGGGTCCCGCGCAATGGAAACTTCCGAACCCCGCCAGGTCCGGAAGGAAGCAACGGTAAGGAAGCCCTTCCATGTGCCGCGGGGTTGCCTAGTCGGAGCTAACTGTCTCGGTATCGCCCGGAGGGAAAAATCGACGGAGGGTGCACGGCCAAAATTTCAAGCCGCCGGATAGCTTCGGCGGCTTTTGAAGTATCCGGAAAATTATTGTCGCGGGGGATCTCCCATGGCTTATGTAGCCCTTTACAGGAAGTACAGGCCAAAGGATTTCGATGAAATCGTGGGGCAGGGAGCCATTGTCAGGACTTTAAAAAACCAGCTGAAATCGGGGAAAATAGGACATGCCTACCTTTTTTGCGGCATGAGGGGTACGGGGAAAACGAGCACAGCCAGGGTTTTGGCAAAAGCTTTGAATTGCGAGCAAGGCCCTACAGACACACCTTGCAACCGATGCAGGAATTGCACCGCCATAAATGAAGGGGCCATGATGGATGTCATCGAAATGGACGCCGCGTCTAACAGGGGAATAGATGACATCAGGGCCCTGAGAGAGCGGGTGAATTTTCCGCCGTCGGAAGGGCGCTACAGGGTTTACATAATCGACGAGGTGCACATGCTCACCACTGAGGCTTTCAATGCTCTTTTGAAGACCCTTGAAGAACCGCCTCGCCACGTGGTTTTCATCCTGGCAACCACAGAGCCAAACAAGCTTCCCGCTACGATTTTGTCGCGGTGCATGAGATTTGATTTTAAGAGGGTTCAGGCTCGGGAAATGCTTCCTCACCTGAAGAGGATCGCACAAGAAAACGGCATTGAGGCCGATGAAAGAGCTCTTGCCTTTATTGCGAGAAATTCCCAGGGATCGATGCGGGATGCCCTGAGCCTGCTCGACAAAGCCCTTTCTTATGGCGGAAACAGGCTTACATTTGAAGATGCGCTTTCTCTTTTTGGCGCGGTGGGCGATGACCTTTTGATAGATATAGCGAAAGCTGCAAAGAGCAGAAATCCCGGCAGGATTCTGGATGTAATTGAAGAAGTGGTAAACACTGGTAAGGACATCGTGCGCTTTGTCGACGACCTAATGGTTCTTTACAGGAATATGCTTATGGTATCGGTGGGGGCGAACCGGGAACTCGTCGACTTGACCGATGAGGAATACGGCAGGCTGGAGGTTTTGGCAAAGATTTATTCCACGGAAGAAATTCTAAATTCATTGGACCTTTTAAAGAAAGCTGCTGGCGATGTGCGGTGGGCATCCCAACCCAGGACCGTGCTGGAAGCCGCAATGGTAAAGCTTGCCATGCCGGAACTGTGGACGGGGGATGCAGGCGAAGCTGCGAAAGTGAGGGTTTTGGAACAGAGGGTTGAAGAGCTGGAAAGAAGGTTAAAAGAGCTTCTAGAAAGCCCGGCACTTTCGGTACAGGAAGAAGAAAAACGCGCAAAAAAGGATGAAGACCTGGCAAAAGTGAAGGAAAATGGCGGCGAAAAAGGAAATATGGCGGGCGAACCGTTGAGGTATACGGTTGAGGATGGGGGCGTAAAAAAGGAGAAACTTGAGAGCGGACAGGGAAAGCCGGAAAAATTAGGCGAAGAGGCTGCTAGGCTCGAGGGCAAACCGGAAGTATCCGAAGGTGCGCCGGGGGAGGAAGTCAGGCAAAGCCCGGGCGGTGGAAAGCAAAAAAAAGATGGGGCTCTCGAGGAACTTAAGACAAAATGGCGGGACGTATTGGAAGAACTTGAAAAATCCGGGAAGATGGCCCTGGTAAACGTCATGAAGGAATGCCGGGTTAAACCTTGCGATATGAAAAATGGTGCTCTTTTCCTTTCTTTTGAAGGGTTTGAGGGGCATAAGACCCTTATTGAGATGCAGAAAAAATTGATAGAAGAGGGAATTAAAAGTGTTACCGGATTGGAAGTCGTAATAAAAGGCTTAAAAAAAAATGAAGTAGCCGCATCGAAGGACGAAGATGTCTCCGATGAGGAATTCATCAGGAGCGCCGTTGAACTTTTCGGCGAGGACCTGGTGGAAATAGAAGATGAATAACCGGAATGGAGGTTGATTTTATGAAAAATTTCGGCGGTATGGGGAATATAAACAAGCTCATGAAGCAGGTCCAGAAGATGCAGGAAGAGATGGCAAAACTCCAGGAAGAGCTAAAAGAAAGGACGGTGGAAGCGACGGCCGGCGGTGGCGCGGTAAGGGCAGTGGCCAACGGTAAAAAGGAACTTGTGGAAATAAAGATTCAGCCGGAAGCCGTGGACCCCGAGGATGTGGAAATGCTGGAAGACCTCATCCTTGCCGCCGTCAACGAAGCCCTGCAGAAAGCCGAGGAAATGGTGGCAAGTGAAATGGGGAAACTCACCGGAGGACTCAACATACCGGGGCTTTTTTAAGGAAGGATCGATATGGCATATTACGCACAGCCCATAGCCCGGCTTATAGATGAACTTTCGCGCCTGCCAGGCATAGGGCCGAAGACGGCCCAGCGGCTTACTTTTTACATTTTGAAAATGCCGAAAGAGAGGGTAACAAATCTCGTTCAGGCTATAGCCGATGCAAAAGAATCCATAGTGTACTGTTCCGTGTGCGGGAACTTTACCGACGTGGATCCGTGCAGCATATGCAGCGCCCCGCATAGGGATAGAACCACCATAATGGTGGTGGAAGAGCCCAAGGACGTGGTAGCGGTGGAAAAAACAAGGGACTACAAAGGGCTGTATCATGTACTGCACGGCGTCATATCGCCCCTTGAGGGTATAGGTCCCGATGATATAAGGATAAAGGAGCTTCTTGCTAGAGTTTCCTCTGGCGTGAAAGAAGTCATAATTGCCACCAACCCCGACGTGGAAGGCGAGGCCACGGCCCTTTACATCGCAAGGCTCTTAAAGCCGCTAGGACTCAAAGTTACGCGCATAGCCCACGGCATCCCGGTGGGTGGGGACCTTGATTACGCCGACGAGATAACGCTGGCGAAGGCCCTGGAGGGCCGCAGGGAGATGTAGACACCGCGTTTAGGATCACAGCCTAATGACTTTCGGATTGAAAAACTGCAACAAGAGACCGGCGGCGAAGGTGCTGCTTTTGTCCAGGGGAGAATCGTTTTCCTCCGAGGTGCTTTTTAATATCTTCACGGCAAGATAAATTATGTGACATCCTCCCCCTAATGAATTAGGGGGCATCCCACCGTGGGACGGCGGCTTTAAGCCGCAGGTTAGCCAGCATTCCCCGGATGACCCGGTTCAT
>JASUSP010000025.1 GCA_030446005.1 Tepidanaerobacteraceae bacterium
CCTTTTCCCAGTTTATTAGTGTTCTTCTGCTGATACCATATATCTCCTTAACCTTTTGCACACTTAGTATCATTCAATATCACCCGATCAAAATTATACCTTTTTGCATTATTATTTTCAACTGTTGTGCCCTTCTTAATGGTTGGAATCGGCCGGACGGCGATGGGGCTCGTGGATACCCTCACCGGACTGTACGTGGCCTACAGCCTTGCGGGCATCGGCGCGGCCTTTATATCGGCCTGGGCCGAATCTTCTGGGGAACGGTATCCTATCAACGCTTAGGCTCCAGGCCCATTATCCTGTAAATCGCGTCCATGTCCAGGGAGTTTCGCAAAATTTGAGCCCATCTATCAAACTGTTCTTCCTTGAAGTTTACGAAATCCGGTTTCGATTCCGAAGTTTCTATTCCCTTTCTTTCAGACAGGAAATCTATAAATCTTTTGGTAAACTCGCCCCTGTCGAAAATGCCGTGCAGGTACGTGCCCCAAATGTTGCCCGTTCTATCAACGGCACCATCCAGCACTTCTTCCCCGTCTTCTTTTCGCCGGATTGCGGCAAAAGTTTCCGATCCTTCCTTTACGGTCGTGTTTCCCATATGTATTTCATAGCCTTCCACTTCCAGGTTTGATAGATGGGCTGCCAGCCCTTTTTCATGTTCCAGCACGCGGCCTTTCGCTTTTCGCGTAACCTTATTTTTCGTAATTTCGGTTTCCACGTCCAAAAGGCCTATCCCTTCGACTTCCCTTATCTCGCTTTCGACCCCGTATGGGTCCCTGATGATTTTCCCGAGCATCTGGAAGCCTCCGCATATGCCCACAATTACCGCCCCTTTTTGGGCAAGGCTTTTTATCTCCTCATCCCAGCCCCATTCCTTAACTCTTATAAAGTCGCCGATGGTGTTTTTCGTGCCGGGTATTATAACCGCATCGGCATCGCCTATGCTCTCCCCGGGCTTTACGTATTCAATGTAGGTATTTTCAAAATTCGAAAGGGGGACGAAATCGGTGAAATTGGAAATGTGGGGCAAAAGCAGAATCTTTATCACCACGCTTTTCGCCTTATTATTCCTCAATCTTACCCTCTTCATCTCATAAGTCGGGTCGTCCTCTTCGTCAATATAAGAATAATCGTAAGGCACAACTCCGAGCACGGGCCTTTTAATCAAATCCTCCAGCATCTTTATCCCCGGCTCTAGCAGTTTCACATCTCCCCGGAATTTATTTATTATGACACCCTTTACCCTTTCCCTTTCCTTTTCGTCAAGGAGCATCACCGTCCCGTAAAGGGATGCGAACACGCCGCCTCTGTCGATGTCCCCCACGATTACGACGGGGGCGTCGGCCATTTCGGCCATGCCCATGTTGACGATGTCGTTTTCCCGCAAGTTTATCTCCGCCGGACTTCCGGCGCCTTCGATAACTATCACTTCGTACTGGCTTTTTAATTCCTCGTAGGCTTCGTGCACCACCTTTTTGAGCTTGGCCTTAAATTCGTGATAGTCCATCGCCGACAAATTGCCGTATACCCTGCCTTTCAGGACCACCTGGCAGTTTTTGTCGGAAGTGGGTTTTAAAAGCACTGGGTTCATGAGCACCGACGGTTCGACTCCGCACGCCTCCGCCTGGGTGGCCTGGGCCCTTCCTATCTCCAAACCTTCTCTTGTGATATAAGAATTCAGGGCCATGTTCTGGGCTTTAAACGGTGCCACCTTAAAACCGTCCTGTTTCAATATCCGGCAAAGCCCTGTAACTATCCTGCTTTTCCCGACGGAAGACCCCGTTCCCTGAATCATTATGCACTTTGCTCCCAACGGCATCCTCTCCCATTCCATAAAAATCCGCTCGGGTATAATTATATCAAATTCAGACTTTACCGGCTAGTTTGTACATTCTATCTATATCGTAGTTTGTTTGACATCCGGCAAACTTACATGCTGCTTCCTGCAGTTGTTTTTGTCTTTTTCCAGTCTAAAAAAATCCTGATGGAGTACGGCATCAAATTTTCGTGGGTCTTAAAAAAGTTTTCTATATCTTCTTTTTTCAAAGCGACCACATGGCTGAAGGGGACGTCAACACTGCGGTAACCCACCGGGGTGAAAAGGAATACCTTATGGGGGAACCGGGAGAACATATTTGGATCGAGGACGCTATTCGGGCTTATTCGAACGAAAGCCCTCTCGCCCGTCGATTGGTGCACCATCTGGAAGTTATAATTTTCTTCCGTGTTGAAGGTGCTGGGGATTACATAATAACCATCCCTTTGCAGGAACAGCGCCACCAAATCTTCCAGTTCCGAATTAGTAAGAAGACCAAATACATCCGCTTTCTCCATAAAATCTTCTTCAACGGCGTAAAATTCCTCCCCGGAGAGCCTGTTGTAGGCAATGCGGGAAAATAAGTGCGCGGGAAAGTCATTTACCTTCTGCACTATGCCTCCCGTTCTAAAGCCGTGCGCGATACCGCCCGGGGCGTCGCTTCCCACTTTAAATAATTTGCATTTTCTTGCATTCGGCAAACCGACCTGCAAAAATTCGGGTTCGTCCCGGTACTGCCATTCGCCTTCCACCCTTCCCAGGTAGTAAAACCCCTCGAAATCCTTCAGCCACACCAGGTCGTTTTCTTTCATCTGAAACAGGAACGGGGTAGCCGCCCGCACCCAATGGTTATCTTTGGCGTAAATCCCTTTTCCCATTTCCCAGTATTCTTCTTTTGAAAGGGGTTTTCCAGGCACGCTCCAGCCTATGGCAACAATGCCCTTTTCAAAGCAAAACTTCGCGGGGTCCTTTTCCGTCGCCAAAAAAGGCCTTACGTCCACCTGCCATACATTGACGTTTTTTAAAGCTTCATAATTCATGTAATGCACCTCCAAAAGTAGTTTCCCGAAAAATTTTCATGCTTATTCCCTGTAAAGACACATAAAAAAATAATAAAATCTATCCCCGTCGGGGATAGATTTTTCTTAATAAAGGAGATTATGAAATTAAAATGATAAGCAGTGTTTTTGGCATAGGCAGGGGCATTATGCTTGACGATGGTCAGTGGCGGATAGGTTCACAGCCAGTTTACGGGTCGGTCGTCGGGACGTGTTCGCTGTGCCTGAAGGTGTTTGCCGGGATTAAGTTGCTGGCAGAAATAGGTGCATTTTTACCGTTGCTGCGGCCTGCCGTAAAGACGAAGATTTCCGGCCCGACGCCTACATACTGGACTTCCCATTCGGTCGCTGGTTTTTGCAGGATAACAGCTCTTGAGCATTTGCTTTCGATGGTAAGCTCAAAAGACTGCACCAGTTCTTTAGCGTCCGGACACGTTCCGATATCGTAAAGATTGACGGTGACGGTTACCGTTTCATCGGAGTTATTAAGCACTTTTGCCACTATGCTGTTTACGCTGTTGTCGGCCACTACCGGTCCCGTCGTCAATATATTGCCTGTTGGCGGGATTATTCCGTCTAGTTTTTCTTCAATCTCCTTTATCTCTCTTTTTATTTCCTCAAGGCCAAAGTCGGGACTATCGAGTTTCCCCTCTATATCCTGGATTTCTTTCTTTATCTCAGCTAATCCGAAGTCGGGGCTATCCAGTTTACACTCTATATCCCGGATTTCCTTCTTTATCTCCCCTAAGCCAATGTCAGGATTATCCAGCTTATCCTCTATTTCGCTGATTTCTCTCTTAATCTCAGCTAAACCGTAGTTCGGGTTGTCTAGTTTGTCCTCGATTTCCCGTATTTCTTTCTTAATTTCAGCAAGGCCGGTATTAGGATTATCCAGTTTTTCTTCAATTTCCTTTATCTCCTTTTTTATCTCCTTGAGCCCGAATTTTTTGTTTAAAAGCAGTTTTAGGATAATCAGTTCCCAAAACTCAAATTTCTTGTCAATCGTGGATAGTCCTTCATCCACTTCGAATTTATCCACCAGTTCCTCGAGTTTTTTTATATATTCATCGCCTGACATTCGGATTCACTCCTTTTTGATATTTTTTTCTACTAGTAGTATATAAAGCGGGTCTTCGAAGTGTGATTTTTTCAGTCTTTGACCTTTATTGATATTCCGCGTATTTTGGTGTATAATATATACGGAAAAAAGCGAATACGGGGGCGTTTGGTCTCGACGGGGGCAGCGGAGATAAAAGCTGCAGGCCGAGCTTTCCGACTCGTAAATCCGGAAGCACGAATAAGTGCCAACGAAGAACTCGCTCTTGCTGCTTAATTAAAACGCAGCACGCCCTTCCCGGCACGCCCGGTTGCCGGAAAAGGGTGTCATAGCTCCGGGCTCTTCTTCCGCTGTTAGCTTTGGCAGCGGGAGAGAATATTAAACAAAGCTGGCCGGTTTTCAATCCTGCCCTCGGGAGTGAAGCCGGCGAGATTCAAAACGAGGGATAAGCCTGTAGAGGCTTTTATCGATGCGCCTTCGGACAGGGGTTCGATTCCCCTCGCCTCCACCAAATGTTTTATGAGTTAAATTGAGGTGAAATTAATGAATGCAGCTAAGAGCATTTTATTAAAATTAATAGATGAAATTCCAGAGAGTCAAATAAACGAAGTTATAGATTTTATATTATTTTTAAAAAATAAGCAGGATAATCAAGTATTCAAGGATTTATTATCTGCCAGCGAGAGCAGTATAGATTTTTGGCACAATGATATTGATGAGGAGTTATGGAATAATGTATAGGCAGGGCGATATATTGTTAATTCCTATTCCTTTCAGTGATTTGACTTCCAATAAAAAACGCCCTGTTCTTGTTATATCTAATAATGATTATAATGGTAGAACAAAAGATATAGTTGTTGCGGCAATTACTTCTAACCTATCAGAAAAAGATTATATTGTAATGCTGACTAATAGCGACCTTGATGAGGGAACCTTGAAGGTGGATTCTTGCATAAGGGTGGATAAAATTTATACCTTATCTCAAAGTATTGTTATAAGTAAGTTTGGTACCGTGAAAAAGCATATTATTAAGGCAGTGAGGGAAAAACTTTTTGAGTTACTTAAGTAATTTAGCGAAGTTGCAGTGAGTAGATTCTGAAAAGGAGAACATGTATGAAAATTAAGAGAAGTCCTGTTAACGGACTTCTCTTTTTCTTAATGGTATGAAACAGCGATTATCATGAATGAACCACAATGTTCCGGATGAATGCCCTAAAACTATGAGAAATGGTTTTTGATGAGCTTAAAAGGTATCTCGCTGATATTTTGCCCTTTCATAAAGAACGCTTTTCTGATATCATCAATTTGGGTCATTGTGAGCATCCTCCATCTCCATTCCTCCCTTCCAGTTAAGTGTCCCTAACTACAAGGGTAAAGGTTTTTGAGGGTGCTTGCAATGACCTTTGCAAATTTGGGGATTTTTGAGTTGCAAAAGTGGGGATTTTATGGGGATTTTATTTTGCAACTGATTATATCAATCGGGAAGGTGGATATGATTACTCTGATTTTGGGGCAGCTTTTGCTGCATTAGGATTGACAGTGGTTTCAACTTTTTGCGGTCATCACATTTTAGAAAAAGCGGCTTTTGCTATTAATGCTTTATCAATAGGATTAACAGTTCAAACGTTAATAGATATGATATAAAGGCAAACTTATCGAAAGATAAGGGCGCAAAGCCATAGAGTCTAAGGTGCTTGCCCCGGGGCTTATGGCGTTGACCCTTATGTATTCTTCATTATTATGTTCTCCAGTATATCCGCCACATCTTCGCAGGCGTCGCAGCATTTTTCCAGATAGTGGTATGTCATGTCCCACCCCAGCAACTCCTTGCAATTATTGCAGTTGACGTATATATTCCTGGTGGCTTCCGTATAAAGGGCGTCCCCTTCCTCTTCCAGTTTATTCACTTCCACAATGAGCCGGTGAAGTTTTTCCGACTTCCTGAAGTTGGGGAATTCTTCGAAAGCTTCTTTAAGTAAATGACACGCCCTCACGACTACCTTTACCATCATTATGGCGTATTCCTTTATTTCCTGAATGTTGTACATGTAGATTCTCATCAGAACATCCTCTATCATGTCTGTCAGGGTATCTATCGCATTTGCAAGGGCCATGATGTCTTCTCGCTCGATAGGGGTTATGAATTCGCGGGCGAGTTTTTTTATCATTTTATGCCTCAATTCATCCGCGCTGTGTTCGATAAGGTGCATTTCCTTGATTTTAGCCCGCACATTTTGCCTTTTGAAATTGCTCATGACGCTGTTTAGTAATTCAGCGGCTTTTAATGAGTAATCTATCATTTCTACAAAAGTCTCGTAATAATAGTTCACGTTTTTCTTGCGCTTCATGACCTTTCCCTTTCCATATTTTTTTATTAAAAAACTTTCATAAACGCCAGAGCCATCAAAAAGCTTATCAGTCCGCAGCCGGGAAACGTCAAAACCCAGGCGAGGAACATTTCCTTGACAATCCCCCAGTTTACAGCGGATATGCGCTTTGCGGCCCCCACGCCCATTATGGCGGTCGTCTTGGTGTGGGTCGTGCTGACCGGAAGTCCAAACAATGAGGCTATGAAAAGACATATAACGCCTGCCAAATCTGCGGAAAAACCCTGGTATGTTTCCAGCTTCACCATGTCTATCCCGACGGATTTAATAATCCGCATACCTCCGAGCGACGTTCCAAGGGCAATTACCAAAGAGCACAGGACAATGAGCCAGATGGGAATGACGAATTTGGTGGCGGAAGCCTGTCCCCGGGCAAGAAATATTCCCAGCATGAAAACGCCCATGAATTTTTGTCCGTCCTGGGCGCCGTGCATAAACGCCATCCCCGCCGCACTTATAATCTGCGCAAACCTAAGCGGCGTATACATTTTCCTCCTGTTAAAACCCCTCAGGACCATCTCCGTGGTTTTTACCGTCGCCCATCCCGTGAAGAAACCCAAAAACAGGGAAAGTGCAAGCCCGTATATGACCTTTATCCATTCGGCGGGATTTATGCCGCCTATTCCACCTTGCAGCGCTATGGCAGCTCCGCTGACCCCGGCTATGAGTGCGTGGCTTTCGCTGGTCGGTATACCGAACCACCACGCCGCGGTGGCCCAGAGCACAATTGCAAAAAGGGCCGCGCACAGCGCCACGAGGGCCTCGTGGGCATCTCCCCCGAAATCCACCATGTTGTAAATGGTCTGGGCGACCATGGGATTCATGATGGTCATGACGAACCCGCCGATGAAATTGAACACGGCAGCCATTATTATAGCCGCTTTAGGACTTATCGAACGAGTGGATATACAGGTTGCGATGGCATTTGCCGCATCCGTCCAGCCGTTGACGAAAATGACCCCAAGCGTCAAAAGTACGGTGACCATCAAAGTCTTATTTGAAAGCATCTGGCCTAAAAACTCGGTTAATGCTACAGACATTGCCCACCATCTTTTCCCGGTTTATTTTTTCATTACAATTTCCCTCAGTATGATACCATAAGCTGTACAACATTTCTACCCAATGTTCATGCAATTTTTTTGTCTAGCTTCAGAGGTATTTCTAATGTTGAAATTGTTCTAAAATATACTGCTGGAACATCGGTTCTACGAAAACGTAACTCCCCCGAGCCGTTTTCTCTATAACGGCCCTGCCAAGCAGGAGGTCAATTGCCCGTTTGACTTTATTGGGATGAATCCCTTCTTCGTAGGCATTTTCACCCAGTGCAAGCCGGTATAGGACCCTGCGCACCTGGGGACGGGCACTTAAATCATCCAGCATTTCGTCGAAGATGGGAGCAAGAATCAGCATAGTCCGGTCGTACCCCAGGCGCACATGGTCATGGGTAATGACATCGTCTCCCGTCTCCAAAAGGGTGTAATAAATTTCAGAGCAGAGGAACATAGTATCCTGCGGATGCCCGCCGGAAAGGCGAATTATCTCTTTCACCATATTTGCATCCACCTGAATGTTTTTGGAATTAAATTTTTTGACGATGTAGGGCACCCAATCATCTTCTGAAATACCGGGAATGGGAAGCATTGTGGCAAAGCGGTAGAACGCTTCCTTCCTTCCGCTGAAAAGGGCCTGCATCATCCCTTCTTTGGACCCCAGGAAAAGGTATGCCACGTCTTTTTGTGCCTGAAAATGAGCTCGCATTCGCTTAAAAATTTCGGTGTCCGTCACCCTAGGAGCATCCTGAAACTCGTCAAACATGACCACCATTAGCTTCTTGTCCCTGTCTGCCAAAATGCCCGGAAGCATCAGGGCGTAGTCAAGGAGTTCATCGTCCGATTTTTTCTCGGGAAAGCCTAAGGAAATTTCAAGATCTTTAAGCTTAATGGCAAATTTCGCTCCCCCTGATAGGGCCTTAGCCTTGTCTTGCAAAATACTCAGGGTTTTCTTGATTCCAGTTCTGTTTTCCATACACGCGTTTATTAAACTATAAGCAAAATCCCGTTTGCCGGAAAAACGGAAGAAATCCACCGCGGCGGTATAAGCCCCTTTTTCTTTAAGCCTGCGCAGGACTTCATGGGCTACAGATGTCTTGCCAATCCGCCTAGGTCCTGCCAGCATCACGCTCTGCCCTTCTTGCAAACGATTGACTAGAGAAACTATGAATTCTTCTCGGCCCACCAGGTCTTCTCTGTCAACAGGGCCGCCGACGGGGAATAATCCTTTAGTCATAATCATCCTGGTCATCTAAACTGTGACAAAATTCCCAGTTTAGACAGCTGGGGTATTTTTTACCGCCTTTTTTAGGCTTCCCAGCCCCAGCGGGCGGTATTTGGGAAGCCTTCAGCCCCTGCCTCAAGAAGCAGGGGCTCGCGCACCTAACCGGGTCTCCCAACTTGCCCTGAATGTAATAACCTTATTATACCGTTTTGCATTATCATTATTTCCAACTGTTGTAACCTTCGTTTTTTATCACATCTTCGGTGATATTATATCACATCTCAAATGATATCGCAATCTGTAAAAGTCTTTTTACCGGAGGCTTACTCCGGGTATGGAGCCGAACACGCGAGGATGTTTTTTTAAAAAAACAAGCTCACCAATTCATCCACGGTAATGCCCGCAAAATAGTCGCCTATATTTATTTTTGAAAGGGCCTTTTTTATTTCATCTTCCTCGTGCCTTACGCCCTTTAAAAGCTCTTCTATTTCCGTGACATCCCGCCTTCCGAAAAAGTCCCCGTAAAATTTCACATCCTCTATAATGCCCCTTTCCACGTTCATGTTAACCTCGACGGTGCCTCCGGGGAATTTTTTTTCGTTTTTGAATTTGTATTTCGGCGATTCGCCGAAATTCCACTCCCAGGTGCCGTATTTTTCTTTGACCAGCTTTTCTATGTTTTTTATGTCTTCCGGCGTGAACTCGTACACTTTTCCTTCTTTGCGGCCTTTTACGTGGTCCATGATGAGGTCTATAAATTCTTCTATGGTGATGGGGTTTTTCAGGTGCTCGCTGATGTTGGTCACCCTTTTTTCCACCGATTTTACAGCCTTGTCCTCGAATTTTAAACTTTTCGGCTTCAAAGCGGCAGAAAGGTCCCGGATGCTTGCGGAAAAAAGCAGCGTTCCGTGGTGCAGAATTCTATTCTTGTAGCAGTACTGGGCGTTTCCCGAAATTTTCTTGCCGTCTATCGTTATATCGTTCCTTCCTGAAAACTCCGCGTTCACGGAAAGCTTTCTCAACACCTCGATTATGGGTTCGGTGAACTTCTTGAAGTCGGCGAAGTTCGATATATCCTCGTTGACGATAAAGGTGAAATTCAAATTCCCCAGGTCGTGAAAAACTGCACCTCCCCCCGAAAGCCTCCGCACTACCGGTATGTTGTTCTTTTTCACGTAATCCACGTCTATTTCAGCAAGGGCGTTTTGATTTTTCCCGATGATGACCGAAGGCCCGTTTCGCCAGAGCATGAAAATTTCTTCCTCAAACTCTTTCAAAAGATATTCTTCCGCTGCCAGGTTAAAATAAGGGTTGGTGCTTTTGTTGTAAATGTAAAGCATGCTCTCACCCCGCATATATAAATAAAAGGGCGCATTGAGCGCCCGGCAAAATTTCTACTCGGCCTTGAAATCCCCAAGGAGTCCTATTTCACTCGCAACCTTTTGCATGCCCTTTATGGTCTCTTCTATCACCCGGTCCAGGTCCATGCCGAGCATTTTCGCCCCTTCCTCTATGACCTCCCGGTTCACTCCTGCGGCAAAGCTCTTTTGCTTCCACTTTTTCTTTACTGACTGAAGCGTGGTGCTCATGATGCTCCTGTCTGGGCGCATGAGGGCCGTAGCGGTAATAAGGCCCGTGAGTTCGTCGACGGCATAGAGCACCTTTTCCATCCTTTCGGTGGGCTCTACATCCGAGCAGAGTTTCCAGCCGTGGCTCTGGACCGCCTTTATGTAGTCTTCGGGCCAGCCTTCTTGCTCCAATATTTCCCTTACCTTTTTGCAGTGCTGTTCGGAGTACATTTCGTAGTCCAGGTCGTGCACGAGGCCTATTATGCCCCATTTTTCCTCATCTTCGCCGAAAAGCCTGGCAAAGTGGCGCATTACGGATTCCACCGCCAGCGCGTGCTTTATGAGGTTTTCGCTTTTCGTATATCTTTTCAATAATTCAAAGGCCTCTTGTCTTGTGGGGACCTTCGCCATATTCAATTCTCCCCTCCAGCTTTTGTCAGATTTCCGCTTTCTTTTATCCACCTTGCCGCCTTTCTCATGCGCCTTGCGGTCTCTTCCCGGCCCAGGAGCTCGATTATGTCGAAAAGTCCGGGTCCCACGGTCCTTCCGGTTATGGCAAGGCGTGTCGGGTGGATGAGCTCCGCCGCCTTCACCCCCATAGCATCGGCGAGGCTCCTGAAAGCAATCTCCGCCTGTTCCTTGTCAAATCGCTCCAGCTCTTCAAGGGCTTCGGCGCCTTTCAAAAGAAGCTCGGCGGCGTTTTCTTTTTCGAAATGCTTTCTTACACCCTTTTCCTCGTATTCATCCACATCCTTTAGGAAGAAGGCTATGGAGTCGGCAAGTTCGTCCAAAGTTTTCGCCCTGTCCCTGGAAATTTCTACTGCTTTTTTGATGTATTCGTAACGCTGTCTGGATTCCTCCTCCGAGATGATGCCCTTTTTGACCAGGAAGGGAATCGTCTCGGAAGTTATGTAATCCAGGTCGAGCTCCCGCAAATAGTGGCTGTTGAGCCAAGTTAGCTTTTTTACATCGTATATGGCCGCCGTTTTGTTTACTCTCTCTAAGCTAAACTCCCTTATGGCCTTTTCCATGCTCAGGATTTCTTCGCCGTCCGGTGGAGACCACCCGAGCAGCGTGAGGTAGTTTATGATGGCCTGGGGTAGGTAACCCTGGTCGCGGAACTCCTCGACCGACGTGGCGCCGTGGCGCTTGCTCAGCTTACTCCGGTCCGGCGCGAGTATCATGGGCACGTGGGCAAACTCGGGAATTTCGTATCCTAATGCTTTATATACCTGTATTTGTTTGGGCGTGTTGGAAAGGTGCTCCTCCGCCCTTATGACGTGGGTAATTCCCATGGCATGGTCGTCCACCACGCAGGCGAAATTATACGTGGGCATGCCGTTGGATTTCATTATGATGAAATCGTCCAGCACCGAATTTTCAAAGACTACCGTCCCGCGGATGATATCCTCCACTACGGTCTTGCCTTCCTGAGGCACCTTCAGCCTTATGACGGGCTTTCTGCCCTCGGCCTCGTATTTCCTCCTTTCTTCCTCGCTCAGGTCCCTGCAAATCCCCTCGTACCTCGGGGCTTTCCCGGCCTTCAGCATGGCCTCTCTGCGGGCTGCGAGTTCCTCCGGCGTGCAGTAGCAGTAGTAGGCCTTGCCTTCCGCAAGCAGCCTTTCGGCCTCCTTCCTGTAAAGCTCGAGGCGCTGGGACTGAAAATAAGGACCGTAATCTCCGCCCTTGTCGGGGCCTTCATCCCAGTCGAGGCCCAGCCACTTCATGGACCTTATAATCTGGGCCACCGACTCTTCTCTGGAGCGCTCGGTGTCGGTATCCTCTATCCTCAAAATGAAGACTCCTCCGTTATGGCGGGCAAAGAGCAGGTTGAAAAGAGCAGTCCTTGCGCCTCCTATGTGAAGGCTGCCGGTCGGACTAGGCGCAAATCTTACCCTGACCTTTTCCGTCATTTAAAACACTCCCAATTCCTTTTTTTGTAGTCATTATAACATATTTTTCGGGCGTTATTCATCTTTTTCGTTCAATAATGCAAGCATATCGTTATACACCTTGAGGACCGGGATCTTGAAGCTGCGCGATATCCGACGCACATCCTCGAACTCCGGTGTAATTCGCACTAGCTTGCCACTTTTTTTAAGCACCTTCACTCTCACAGCTCCCCACGGCGTGTCCTTTTTCTCGATATTCCTCTCCAGTTTGTACCTGTCGACTTCGTAGTACCTCACGCCTATGGTAGTGGTCTCCATCAAGAGGGCGTCGGCAATTTGTTCCTTTTTGTCAGGGGGCACTATGCAGGAAAGTTTCACCGCAGGCCGACTTTTTTTCATTATAATCGGGGTGATAAAAACATCGAGGGCCCCCTTATTGAAAAGGCTTTCCATGACCTCATCGTAAAGCTCGGGATTCATATCGTCTATGTTAGCTTCCATCACCAGCACCCGGTCTTTTTCCAGATCCTCGCCCTCGACCTCCATGAGCACCGCCCGGAGCACGTTGGGGCTTTTTAGGTCCTTTTTGCCGAGGCCGTAACCTACTTTCTCCGGGATTCCCTCCGGCATGGGCCCGAACCTGCTTACAAAAACGGACAAAAGCAAGGCACCGGTAGGGGTGGTAAGCTCTCCTTCTTCGCCATGGGCGTATACCGGAACGCCTTTTAAAAGTTCCAGGGTCGCCGGCGCCGGCACCGGCAGCACCCCGTGGGCGCACTCCACCGTGCCGCTTCCCACGTTCACCGGAGATGAAACCACCAGGTCCGGCTTTAACATATCCATCAAGATGCAACTTCCAACGATGTCCACGATGGAGTCCACGGCGCCGACTTCGTGAAAGTGGATTTCCTCCGGGGCTTTGCCGTGAATTTTGCTCTCCGCCCGGGCAAGTTTCAAAAAGGCCTCCTTGCCCATTTTTTTGACTTCGGGCTTCAACGCGCTTTTATCTATAATGTCGTATATTTCCTTCAAACCCCTGTGCAGGTGGTGTTCTGAGGACTTTATGTACACATCGGTGCCCGCGATGCCCCTTTTCATTGCTCTTTTAATTTCTATATCGTATCCGGAAAGCGGAAGTTTTTTCAATTCCGCAATAAAATCCCTTTCATCTATCCCCAGGTCCAAAAGCGCCCCCAAAAACATGTCACCGCTTATCCCGGAAAAGCAATCAAGGTATAAAACTTTCATCTTCCCTTCCCCCTAACCGGTTTATCTGATGGGCAGCAAAACCTGCCCCGAACCCGTTGTCGATGTTTACCACGGTGATACCGCTGGCACAGCTGTTTAGCATGGTTAAAAGCGCCGAAAGGCCTGAAAAATTGGCGCCGTATCCGACGCTGGTGGGCACCGCTATAACGGGTTTGTCCACGAGCCCCCCCACCACGCTGGCGAGGGCCCCTTCCATCCCCGCCACCACCACGATCACCCGGGCTTTTTCCAAAAGTTCCATGTTCATGAAAAGCCGGTGTATCCCGGCTACGCCTACGTCGTAGAGCCTTTCCACCCTGTTGCCCAGAAGCTCTGCGGTCACCGCCGCTTCTTCAGCCACGGGCAGGTCCGACGTCCCGGCGGAGACCACGGCGATGATGCCCCTGTTTTTCGCCGCCGGCTCCTTTATCACGGCGAATATACGGGCGTCGGGGTAGTATACGGCTTCGGGGATCGCTTTTTTCACTTCTTCAAATATTTCTAAGCTTGCCCTGGTGCCCATTATATTTGTGCCCTTTTGCATCATCCGCTCTGCAATTCTCACCACCTGCTTCGGAGTCTTGCCCTGGCAGAAGATGACTTCGGGCACTCCCTTTCTCAAGGCCCTGTGGTGGTCGACCTTGGCAAATCCCAGGTCTTCGTAAGGCAGGTCTTTTAAAAACTTCAGGGCCTCGTCAACGGAAAGCTCGCCTTTTTGGACTTTTAAAAGAATCTCTGTTAGCTTTTCCAAAGCGCTTTCTCCTCCTCTTTAAGCCCTTCGTTCATGCTGCCAGTCCTGTATCCGGTAAGGTCCAGCGAAACATAGACAAAGCCCAGCTTTTTGAATTCGGCCACCACCTTTTCCCTCAAGCTTCTTTCAAAGAACCTTTCTATCTCTTCCGGAGATACCTCGATTCTTGCAAGGTCCGCGTGACTCCTCACCCTGTACTGGATAAACCCGAGCTCGTTCAGCAGGTCTTCAGCTTTTCCAACCCGGTTCAACTTTTCCTCTGTTATTCTTTCTCCGTACGGAAAGCGGGATGCCAGGCACGCGAAGGAGGGCTTGTTCCACGTAGGAAGTCCCATTTTTTGGGATAATGTCCTGATTTCGGCTTTCGTAAGCCCCGCTTCCTTCAGCGGGCTTATCACCCCGAGTTCGTCCTTTGCCTTCATTCCCGGCCTGAAGTCCCCGGTGTCGTCGGCGTTAGAGCCGTCCAGGACGAAATTAAACCCCCTTTCGCGGGCCATTTTAATCAGCTTTCCGAAGAGTTCCTTTTTACAATAATAGCACCGCTCCGGTGGATTTTCTGAAAAACCGGGCACTTCGAGTTCTTCCGAGACTATTATTTCGTGGTTTGCTCCGAAGCTTCCGGCAAGCTCTTTTGCTTCTTTCAGTTCCCTTGCGGGGTAGGTGCTCGAACGGGCTGTCACCGCCAGCACGTTCTCTTTCCCGAGCACGTCCAAACAAACTTTCAAAAGGAAGGTGCTGTCGACCCCTCCCGAAAAAGCAACTATTACACTGCCGAGATTTTTTATCATGTCTTTTAATTTTTCAAGTTTTTCTATTTCTTTCAACGCCTAACCCCCCATATCAAAGATTTGACTTTTTTCAAACTCATCGCATATCCTCTCCGAAAGAAAGCTATATCTCATCAAAGCCCTGCTGTTTCTCACCGCTACGGCCAGGGCCTGCTTCGAACCCACCAGCACCATCAGCTTTTTTGCCCTGGTAATGGCCGTGTAAAGCAAATTTCGCTGGAGCATGACGAAATGCTGTATAACGAGGGGCATGACCACGACGGGGAATTCACTGCCCTGGCTTTTGTGGACGGAGAGGGCATATGAAAGCGCAAGCTCTTCCAGTTCATCCCCTGCATAAACCACTATCCGTTCCCCTTGAGCATCGGGGAAGGAAACCAGCACCTTCTCATCGTCATCTATCTCTACAATCCGCCCAAGGTCGCCGTTGAAGACTTCCTTTTCGTAATTGTTTTTAATCTGCATTACCCGGTCCCCCACCCGGAAAGTAAAGGAGCGAAAAGAAATCTCCCTTTTTTCGGGCGAAGGGGGATTTAATCTTTCCTGGAGCCTGAGGTTTAGGGAAAGGACACCGACGGCGGTCTTCTTCATGGGCGTTATCACCTGGATATCTTCCATGGGGTCGAAGCCGCCGTAACCGGGGAGCCTCGAGCATACCAGTTCCACCACTTTATCTAAGGTTTCCTCCGGCTCCGTCGCCTGCTCAAAATAAAAGTCCCTGCCCTTTACGTTCAGGTACGGAAAAAGTCCTTTGTTTACCCTGTGGGCGTTTACCACTATCATACTCTCCCGGGCCTGCCGGAAAATTTCATCCAGCATCACCACGGGGATGCGGTTACTCTCTATTATCTCCTTCAAGACACTCCCCGGTCCCACCGACGGCAGCTGGTCCTTGTCTCCGACCAGAATCAGTCTTGCAAAAGGCTTCAAGGCTGAAAGCAGGTGGTGCATCAAAATTATATCCACCATGGAAGTCTCGTCGATTATCACCACGTCTTCGTCGAGGGGATTTTCGCGGTTCTTTCCGAAGAACATGCCGCCTTCCCCGGAAACCTTATATTCCAGGAGGCGGTGGATGGTCTTAGCTTCCATCCCCGTAGCTTCGGCCATGCGCTTCGCGGCCCTGCCGGTGGGTGCGGCCAGGGCCACTTTCATGCGGCGCCCTTTGAAAAATTCGATGAGGCATTTTATGATGGTGGTCTTGCCCGTGCCGGGACCGCCGGTGATGACCAAAACTCCGGAGGAAGCCGCCTTTTCCAGGGCTTCCCGCTGCTTTCGGGCAAGCTTTATCGCGCACCGTTCTTCTATTTCGTTTATTTCCTCCGGAGTTAATTCAAAAGGCCTGATTTGACCAAAACCTGCCAAAAGACAAAGCTTTCTTGCCACGGACTTTTCCGAGACGTAAAAGGCCGAAAGATACACTTTTTTATCTTCCTGCGCCCCATCCACCACTATATCTCCCTTTTCCTGAAGTACGGGCAGCGACGCCCTTATCAGGTCTTCTTCGACTTCCAAAAGCGAAGAAGCCCTTTTTATTAGTTCTCTCTCCGGCAAAAAAACGTGGCCTTCGTCCGCCGCCTGCTGGAGCACGTATTTCACTCCGGCTGCCACTCGCTCCGGTGCGTCAATCTCCATTCCCATGTGCCGGGCTATTTTATCTGCTGTCTTAAAACCAATACCGTACACCTCGTCGGCGAGCCTGTAAGGATTTTGCCTTATCACCTCTATGGCCTTTTCCCTGTAGACTTTGTACACTTTTACCGCCAAACCCGCTCCTATGCCGTACTGCTGCAAAAACAGCATTATTTCCCTCGTTTCCCTCTGCTCGTTAAAAGAGCGGGTTATCATTTCCAGGCGCTTTCTGCCGATGCCCGGTATTTCGAGCAACATCTCCGGAGACGAGGCGAGGACATCAAGGGCCCCTTCTTTAAACTTTTCCACTATCTTCCTGGCCATGGCGGGTCCTATGCCCTTTATGATACCCGAGGCCAGGTAATTCTCTATTTCCCTTACGGTAGCGGGAGCCAGGGTCTCGTAAGATTCTATTTTGAGCTGGTAGCCGTGCTTTTCGTGGATTACCCAGCGGCCTTTCAACCTCACAAGTTCGCCCTCGCTTACCGAAGGAAAAAAACCCACCGCCGTCACCGTTTCGTCGGAATCCTTCATCTTTACCCTGGCTACGGTGAAAAAGTTTTCCTCATTGCGAAAGGTGATCCTTTCCACCACTCCTTCAAGTTCGACCATAAGAGCACCTCTATGTAGCTTTCTTAAATTGTTTATATCATTTTTGCTCATCATCTGCAACAATAAAAAATCCCCGGAAAGGGGATTATTCATCGCAATCGTTTGAATTCCACCACCCGGTTCCTGCCCTTCTTTTTGGCACCGAAAAGCAGGGCCTGGTCCGCCTTATTCACCAGTTCTTTTACGCTCAGGGCATCATCGGGACATGAGGCAACTCCCGCGCTCACGGTTACGAATATCTTTTTACCCTCTTCCGTCACCGCAAATTCGGTGCTTTCCACGGCCTTCCTTATCCTTTCGGCGATGGCGTAGGCTTCCGAACCCGGAGTATCGGGAAGGATTATCGCAAATTCTTCCCCGCCGTAGCGGCCGACGATATCGCCGTTTCGAACGTTTTGCTTTAAAATTTCCGCCAGCTTTTTTAAAACTTTGTCGCCCATGAGGTGGCCGTAACTGTCGTTGTAGGACTTGAAATGGTCGATGTCTATTAATATGAGGCTGAAAGTGCCGCCACAGTTTCTCACATGGTTGACCATGTGCTCCAGCTGATTATATATATACCTGTGGTTATAAAGCCCCGTCAGACCGTCGGTGGCGGCAAGGTGGCTGGTTTTGTCGAATAACTGGGCGTTGGAAATGGCGACGGCCGCCTGGTTAGCTAGGATGCTCATGATTTTCAAGTTCTTCGCATTATAGGCGTCTTTCCGGCTGGAAGTAAGCGTTAAAGCCCCCACTATGCCGCTGCTATTTATCAGCGGGACCGACATCACCGTTTTCGTATCTTGGGGCAGGCCCGGCACTTTGAGGCATGCGGATTCCTTTTTGTAACTCGCCACCTCTCCCTTTTTGCTTATCAATGTCTTTCCCGTAATCCCCTCGCCCGGTTTTATCCTGAAGTTTTTTATTGAATCGTCGGAAAACCCTTCATACATAACCGGTACAAGAAACCCGTGCTGGTAAAGAAAAAGGCAGATGGTGTCCCAGGGGGCAATGCTTTTTGCCGAATCGAACACTATTTTTATTACCTCATCGGTATTAAGAGTGGAACTCAAAGTCGCAGCCACATCGTAGAGGGCCGTGAGCTCCCTGTTGGTAGTGATGAGACTCATGTACATCTTGAAAATGTATACCAGGATGAAATACGGGACAAAACCCAGGATGGAAGCAAAAAATCCATATTTAGAGTAGAGCTCTACCGTCAGCAGTCCCGCTGGCACGGAGATGATATACGTGCCAAGGTCCACCTTCACCGCGTCGAGCGATTTTTTTAATGTATAATGTTCCCTTTCAAGAGCAAGATAAATCTCTATAAGGATGTTGTTGAGCAGAAAATAAATAAAAATAGCAAGGGCCTGAGAAAATATTTCCGGGTATCCTGCTTTTTTCAATACTGCATAAAAACCCGCTCCGCCGAAAAAGCTAATCATGTACTGGCCTACATTAAAAAACACCCGGTCTAGTTCCCGCACAAAACTTCCTTCCGCCGACTTTATGTAAAGCTGGCTCAAAAAGGTGCTCAAAGCCTTCATGACCGCTGCGGGAATGAATCCGAATATGAATCCGGCCGAATAAACGGTCCCGAACTCCATGCTCAGGCGCGTATTGTTCACCTGAACGGCGGATAATTCGGACATTACCATTAAAAAGAGAAATACGAGATATTTAAAGCCAAAGTACCCCGAAGGAAATCCGTATAACTTCGTCATCATCAAAAGAAGCCCTATGCCCGTTAACGCCACTGCCCTTGCGTAAGTTTTCGCCTTCATGGCCGTGCCCCCACCATAATTTTGGTATATATTATTCTACACAAATAGTGTATTTCCTTTTTTTGCACATAAAAAAAGGCCCTTTTTTTGGGCCTACCAAGAAAGAAAGGGGGGCACTAAGAACTAAGGGGTAAACTATGAGAAGAATAGGGCTTTACAATTTTAATTATAAACATATCGACAATATTTTTCAAATCAAACACCTGTCCTAATTTTTATGGGATTTTAGACCCATTTCGACTTTTTTTTACACCGTACAATCTTTCAAAATACGCGCCTATTTCCTCAGCCTCAAGGCTGTGCAAATTAACCGCCAATATGAAATCCGCCTTCGGCAGGTCCGGTTTTAGTCCTTCCTCGACCTCGAATCCGAATTTTTGCGAAAGCCTTTTTAAGATATCAAAGGTACAATCTTGAGAACCAAGGTCTACAAAGTGAACCATGTCTGCCATTTCAAATACTCCGCGGCCCGCCAGAATCCTTACAATCCCTTCCACCCTGTCTTCCAAATCTTTAACCAGGATGAGCAAACTGGTCTTTCCCAAAGATTGTTCTTTTTTTGCCTTCCACAGCATCCTTGCCAAAAAAAGTTCCAAAATCCTGTATATACCTATCGTTGCAAATACCGTTAAAACAAAAAGGCCCGCATCAAATTTTTCCAACAAAGCCTCCATTTAAGTCCCCCCTCATTGCATCCTTATGTCTATATTTATTCGGGGGGACTTTAAATCGTGTCTAAACCAGGTTATTTTTAAGGGCGTAGACCGCCACCTGGGTCCTGTCCATCAGGTTCAGCTTCCTTAAGATGCTGCTCACGTGGTTTTTCACCGTTTTTTCGCTTATTCCCAGTTTTTCCGATATCTCTATGTTGCTCATGCCTTCAGCTATGTACGCCATCACTTCCTTTTCCCTTGCGGTGAGCGGACGACTGGCCCGCGGAAGCGGCTGGCTCAGGCGCTTGTACTCCGCCACCAGGGCACGGGTAAGGGTGGGCTGTATGTAAGTTTCTCCCCTGCTCACCGCCCTCACGGCCTCCACCAATGCATGGGGCTCTATGTCCTTTAAAAGGTAACCTGATATACCCACTTTTAAAAGCTCCAGCAGGTACTCGCGGTCGTCGTATATAGTAAGGACGATGATTTTTGCCCTGGACTTTTCCTTTTTCAAGAGGCGGATGGCTTCAACGCCGTTTAATTTAGGCATATTGATGTCCATCAGTACCACATCGGGGTTTTTTGTCCTGACTTCCTCCACTGCCTCAAGTCCGTTTGATGCCTCTCCCACCACTTCTATGTCGCTTTCCATCTCCAGGAGCTTTTTTAACCCCTTTCTCACAAGGGCATGGTCATCCGCCAGAACCACGGATATTTTCGCCATTTTTTTTAAAAATCCCCCTCTCACCTAAGAGGTATGGTGATATAAATATTCGTCCCGCGGCCCGGTTCAGACCTGATCCTCACCGTGCCGTTCAAAAGGTCCACTCTCTCCCTGATATTTACAAGGCCGAAGTGGCCGTCTTCTCTTTCATCCAATTTGTCAATGTCGAACCCCACTCCGTCGTCCTCTATGACAAGGTTCACCAAGTCGGGCAAAAATTCGAGCTTTACTCTCACGTTTTTCGCCCTAGCGTGTTTTTTCACATTGCTCAAAGCTTCCTGTATCACCCTAAAAAGGGTGATTTCCACAGTAGAATCGAGTTTTGCCCTGTCTCCCATTACCACAAATCCCACGCAAATACCCGTGTCCTCCTGAAATTCGGCGCAGTATCTTCTCGCCACCGCTTCGATTCCCAGGTCATCCAAAGCCGAAGGCCGGAGGTTAAATATAATCTTTCTTATCTCCCCCAATGTGTCCTTGACCAGCTTTTTCAAATCCATCAGCTCTCTTTTGACTGTATCCGGGTCATTTTCGTAAATTTTTTCGAGGACTTCCAGCTGCAGCAGCACATTGGCTATGGACTGGGCCGGTCCGTCGTGGATTTCCCGGGCAATTGCTTTTCTTTCTTCCTCCTGTACTTTAATAATCTTCCCGGCAAAGAGTTGTTTCTGGTTTATATCGGTGAGCTTTTCCGAAAGGTCCTGCAGGTTGCCTTTCAAAAAGTTGAGGGCTACCCCCATCTGCAGCGAAACCCGCTCGGCCTTTTTTAATATGTCCTGCATGTTTTTGAGATTTCGCTCCATCTCGTCTCTTTTTTCCCGGAGCTGCTTTTCTCTTTCCCTTTCCAATGTAAGCATTATCTGGATTTCCCGGGAGCGCTCGTAAGCCGCCTTAATGTCTTCCTCGCCGTATTTTTCAAAGTCCCTGCTAACGATCATCAGCTGGTACCTGGAAGCTTTGTCTATTTTTTCCAGCCTGTCCACGGTCTTTATGGTTTCCGCGATCTTAACTTTAATCTGCTCTATATCTTTTTCCAGCCGCTCGCACTCTTTTTTGGCGTGTTCAGCTATCCTGAAGGTTTCTTCGTGTCCCTTTTCTACAGCTTCAATGGTGCTTTTTATAACGTTTTCCAGGTGTTTTGCATCCAGGCGGACTCTTTTCAAAAATTATCCCTCCAGGTCTTTTTATATATTTTGACAAAATTCCCCAAAATTCCTGCTAAAATCCAAAAAAAAGCAGCCTTTTTTAAAGGCTGCCTGCCTGTTTTCTCAAAACCTCCGCCTTGTCCGTCTTTTCCCAGGGCACGTCCAGGTCCGTTCTGCCGAAGTGCCCGTAGGCGGCTACCTGCCGGTAAATCGGCCTTCTCAGGTTAAGATCTCTAATTATGGCTCCTGGCCTTAGGTCAAAGTTTTCAAGCACCAGCTTTTCAATCTTTTCGTCGGGCAGCACCCCCGTGCCAAAAGTATCCACCATTATCGACACCGGATGGGCCACTCCTATGGCGTATGCCACCTGAACTTCGCACTTTTTCGCAAGGCCTGCGGCCACTATGTTTTTGGCCACGTATCTTGCGGCGTAAGCCGCCGAGCGGTCCACCTTCGTTGGATCCTTGCCCGAAAAGGCTCCGCCTCCGTGGCGAGCGTAACCGCCGTAGGTGTCAACTATTATCTTTCTTCCGGTAAGCCCCGAATCGCCGTGGGGACCTCCGATTACGAACCTTCCCGTCGGGTTGATGTAAAATTTGGTGTTTTTATCCATAAGCTCTTCGGGTATCACTTTTTTGATTACAGTCTCGACTATGTCGCTCCTCAAAGTGGCAAGGTCCACCGTGGATTTGTGCTGGGCCGACACCACCACCTTGTCCACCCTCACCGGCCTTCCGTCCTCGTATTCCACCGTGACCTGGGTTTTCCCGTCGGGCCGCAGATACGGCAAAATCTTGGTTTTTCTCACTTCGGCAAGCCTGCGGGCCAGCTTGTGGGCCAGCATTATGGGCATCGGCATGAGCTCGGGAGTTTCGTCTACCGCAAAGCCGAACATCATTCCCTGGTCGCCGGCGCCTATTCTATCAAGTTCGTCGCCCTGTCCCTCTTCCCTTACCTCGTAGGCGGAATCGACCCCCATCGCTATATCAGGGGACTGCTCGTCTATAGAAGTTATAATGGCGCAGGTATCGCAGTCAAAGCCGTATTTAGCCCTGGTATATCCGATTTCCCTTATGGTTTCCCTGGCGATGGAGGGTATGTCCACATAACAGTCACAGGTTATCTCTCCCATGACGAGGACCAGTCCGGTGGTGACCGCCGTCTCGCATGCCACCCTGGCCATGGGGTCTTTTTCGAGAATCGCATCCAGTATAGCATCGGAAATCTGGTCGCAAATTTTATCCGGGTGCCCTTCCGTCACCGATTCGGAAGTGAAAAGATACTTCCTTGCCATTTTGCATTCCTCCTTTTTCTCTAGTCAAAGGCCTCCGGATTTACCCTCATGTCAAAACCGTTTTTCATGTTTATAAGGGCAACCCGCAGGCTTTCTATTATCATCCTCTGGATAAACGGGTGATAGTGGAGAGGATCTGAATCAAGGTGCAGCATTGCCGAAAGCACCACCTTGACCAGTTCCCTTTCGCCCATTCTGTTTAAGAAATCCGCCGCCAGCTCCAGCATTCTCCTTAAGGTTTCTACGCGAGGTTCGATGAGCTCGGCGGTAAATTTGGAAAAAAGATTTTCCGCTTTAGAAAGCGTCATCTTTTTAATGTAATACCCGTTTTTCGACTTATGTTCCTCGGCGTAATCGTATACTCTAGGTTCTGCCACGAACCAATCCTCAAAGAGGCGGTAGTTGAAGAGGTCAAAAGTGCTTTTGTAGTAATTTTCGTCGGCTTTTATGGACGAAAGGTCGTACATGCTGAAGTCGGGCCTGTATGGCTTTGGCGCAAGGCGGCACGACGTGCTTTCTTCTATCACGCCCTTCCAGAAAAAAAACTGATAGGGTATGGGATTGCCTGTCTTTAAATTCCAGTAATAGGCATCTTTTATCAGAGCAACGGCGTACTGGGCATCGGTCTCTACTATTATCGTGCTTCTCGAAAGGTCCCTTAAGGAATTTTTAAATTCACGGCTCGTCATCTGGGAAATACTCCAGCAGTCCTTTATTCCTTCCGAAACGTTCACTAGGAGGTTCATAGAGCAAAGCCTTCTTTTTTTAATCGGATTTCTCCAGGCAATCCACAAGGCCCTGCTCCCCAGGCCGTCTATCGAGGACAATATCACCTTAGCCGGCTTTTTCAAAGTCACCGGCATTTCGTAAGGTTCTTCCGATACGCCGCTAAATCTAAGCCTAAGGATTTCCCTTTCTACGGTCTTTTTCACCCGCTCGTTTGTAACTTCCCGGAAAACTTTGTTCAAGGCAAAAAGGGCTTTCCCGCTTTTTATTTTGCCCAGAGCTCTTGCCGCCTCTTCCGCCACCGGAGCGTCGTCTACCTTTGATAGAATTTCCAGCAAAACTACGGCCTTTTCCAGGCGGTGTTCGCCTATGTCCCTGATGTACGCAAGCTTAACTTCAGGCGGGAATTCCTGCAGGTCATCCAGGATGTAGGGTATTAAAAAATAATCTTTGTTGATGTCATCTATCATCTCCACCAGGGACTGGGTTACCACTTTTTCGAAATCTCTCATTATGCTGTTAAGAGGCAGGTCTCCCGTATCAACACCGTAGTGGGACAGCACAGAAAGAATTCTGGCCTTAACCTTATCCGATACCTGCGGCATCACGAGGATGTCCATCAGGGGACCCACCAAACGGTAGTCGTTGGCGTATTCAAGAGCGTAACACACTATAGGGGCCAGTTCTTCGTCGCTTTCCTTGAGCTTGGAAAGGCATACCGGCACCACCAGGTCGCCCATGCTGAAAAGCTTTTTCATGGACCTGTCCAGCTGTCCCACCGTGCAGTCTTTATTTTTCAAAGCCTCCAGATAAGAGACAATTTGCCTTTTTATGAGGAGGCTGTAATCCACCTTAGAAGCCTTCTTCTGAGATTTTTTTTGCATTTTGCACTCCTTCCCAAAGGCAAAGTGAAACCCTATTAATTATATTATAGCGGACCTGTTTTAGCAATGCCTTTACCTTTGGCCGTACGAATTGAGGTAAAAGTCCCTTATAAACTTCACTTCGCCCTCGGTGAGAGGTACGGGATTGCCCGCAATTTTAGATTTGAGAAAAATTTCGGCGCTTTTTTCCACCACGAGGCAGACCTTAAAGGCCTCAGCCAGGTCCCTGCCCACGGCCACCACGCCGTGGTTGGCAAGCAGTACCGCATTCCGGTCGCCTAAAGCTTCGACTGCATTTTTAGCCAATTCCTGCGAGCCGGAAGGCGCGTACTCTGCCACCTTAACCGGTCCTCCGACCATCGCGGCCATGTCCTCCATAACGCAGGGTATTTCCACCCTGGCAGCGGCACAGGCGCCAGCATTGGTGCTGTGGGTATGTATTATCGCCCGCACTTCGGGCCTTGCCCGGTAAATGGCTGCGTGCAACGGCGTTTCCACGGAGGGCCTTCGACTCGTGGTCAAGGGCTTACCCTGAAGGTCCACCTCCACGATATCTTCCGGCTCCAGCATGGTGTAGTTCATGCCGCTCGGGGTAATCACGAAAACATCTTCTTCCCCGTTGCGAGCGCTTATATTGCCCCAGGTTGCTACAACCAGTCCTTCTTTGACAATTTTTTCCCCGTATTCTACCACCATTTGCTTTACTTTAAGCAAGAGCATTTCTATCTCATCCTCCAAACATCAGCTCCAAAGATTTAGTCCCGTAACTTCGTCGTATTTTCTCTCCAAGATATCGCCAACAAGCTCCTTTATGTAAAACTCCGCAGCGAAAACTTCGGTTCCTTCCAAAAGATGACCACCGAATGCCTTTCCATCGTGGTCTCCCAACACTATGTGAAGGTGCAGGGCCGGTTTTCCCTGGAATCTCGATATATTGCCGATGCAGCTTAAAATTTCCATCGGTTTTTCCAAAGTCACATTGTGGTATGTCTTTTTTTCCTGGTCGTAAATGGCCACCACCGACTTTTTAGCCGCACCTATTACTTTTACTATTCCCGTTTTTATATCCTTTTCTTCCACCAGGGAAAGCAAGGACAAAAAAAGGTCGCTTCCATGGTCCAATCTCCCTGCAAATTCACGCCCGGATTTGTACTCATTCACCACCATGATATATTTCCTCCTTTAGCCCATGCGGGCGGTTTTTAGTTCCTCGCCGCACCGGCAGTGCCGCTCTTTCGGGATTCTTTCGATGATGGTATATATCAGGTCTTTTAACTTTTCCAGATTCTCGTTGAAGACCTTTAATACCATCTCGTGGCTTACAGGCTCGATATCGGGATGTCCTTCCAGGCCCACGTCGTAGTCGGTCACCAGGGTAATGTTGGCGTAGCAAATCTCCAGTTCCCGGGCAAGCACCACTTCAGGGTACTGTGTCATGTTAATTACTTCCCATCCGTGGCTGGAAAATTCCCGGCTTTCGGCTTTCGTGGAGAACCTGGGACCCTGCACCACCACAACGGTTCCCCTTTCGTGAAGCGGCAGGCCCTTTTCCTTTGCCACCTCGATGGCTATCTTCCTGAGTTCGGGGCAGTAGGGCTCGGCACCGCCTATGTGTGTGGTAATAGGGCCGTCGTAAAAAGTATCCTTTCTTCCCCAGGTGCGGTTTACGAACTGGTCGCATATCACGAAATCTCCGGGTTTTACATGAGGTTGCAGGCTGCCCGAAGCGCAGGGCCCTAATATTCTCGTCACTCCCAGCTGTTTTAAGGCATAGATGTTCGCCCTGTAATTTATCATGTGAGGCGGAAACCTGTGATCCTTTCCGTGCCTGGGCAAGAAGGCTACGGTTTTATCCCCTATTTTCGCCAGGGCGATTTTGTCGCTGGGAGCTCCGTACGGAGTTTCAACTGTTATTTCCTTCACATCATCCAGAAAAGCGTAAAAGCCCGTTCCTCCTATTACTCCTATGTCCGCCTTTAACTCCATCAAACTTACCCCCTCACCACAGATTTGTACAAGGATATTTTACTATTTTTTTTATCCTTTTGCCATACTTCCAAAAGTTTTTCCAAGATTTTTAGATTAGCCCGTTCGTTGACACTGGCTTTTTCCATATCATCGCAAGTTATGAGAACCGGATCGCCCGGCACACGCCATTCGCCGCACACATCGGCTCCAACAACGGGGGCCACATTGCCTATTGCTTCCAAAATGTCCAAAAGTTCTTCTAAGCTCATCCTACCCTGGTCCCAGTTGGTCTGGGCATCCTTTTTTGCGAGCACATCTTTATCTATGCTTATGTAAACCGGCCCTCCGGTTTTAACGAGTTCCCTTATTATTCCAGTAACCTTCTTTTCGTGGGGTATCTCTTCGGGTAAAAAGATGACCTTTTCCCTTATGGGAGATTTAAATAGGGCTTCATCTTTAGAACTCACCCCGACTATAATGCACCTTTTTACCTTATCCTCGCTCAAGGCCAAACCTACCCATGACCCACAGGTAACGAAGCCTTCCGGTGAACTTTGCATGTCCGAGTGATGATCGAATAAAACGAGCACAGGGGTTTGCGTTATTTTCTCCAAGAAGCAAAGGGAAAGATGATGAAAATCTCCGGGACCCAGAAAGGTAATCCCGGGCTTTACGGACATCAAGTTTTTCTTTAGCTTCTTGAAGAATTTTTTTTCGCTGTAGAACCTGAGGCCCGTGGCTCCCGAAAAATCCAAAATCGTATTGGCCCTGCTCTGAAGCCTTTTTTGAAAAGCTAAGCTTCCATCACTCCTTATCACGTTCACCGCGGGCGAGGCCATAAGGCTTTCCCTGGTCATCTAAACTGTGACAAACTTCCCAGTTTAGACGGCTGGGCTATTTGTATTCCGCCCTTTCAGAGAGTGCCTATTCCCAGCAGGCGGTATTTAAGCACTCCCATAGCCCCTGCCCCAAGAAGCAGGAACTCG
>JASUSP010000089.1 GCA_030446005.1 Tepidanaerobacteraceae bacterium
ATTTGGTTCATACAAGGCTCATTACAAGCGCCATAAGTCTTTTAGTTCCTTTGAAGGTGCTGTAGCCCATGCCTTGCTGTATCAGCTATACTACAATCATTTAAAGCCTCATGAAGCTTTCAATGGTGAAGCACCTGTATCCCTTAAAGATAAGCATGGTAAAAAGGTCGATAATTGGGCCAAACTGATTCATTGGATTGTTGAATCTAATCAAACTCAGAAATCTTGACAAGCTTTATACGGTAAACTAGACTGAATTTAAAAGCAGTCTTTTTACCGCAAGGGTGAAGTATGCCTTTTTTCCGTTAAAGCTCCTTTATTATTTTCTATAACTTCCATTAATCAGCTACTTTTGCTTTTATAATTTGCCAGCTACTACCTACGATTTCCATCTTTTAGGGAATCCTCATATTCTTATTTGACGCTACCATATATTGGAACATATCGAGCAACTATTGCCTGATATAACATTTTTCGACTTTTCTGCTTTGAATCCTCCTAAAGAATAAAATCGTAACAGAAATGTAAAAAAGCAAAATCCCTGCCGTTTATTCAGCAGGGATTTTTACAAAGCCTGTCCTTTTTTTCATTTTTTCGTGCCAGACGCTCCATCAATTTGCTCTCGTTCATCCTGTAGCTTAATGTAAAAAGACTATCCAAGAGGTGCACGTTCTCAACTATTATGCTGGACCCCACATCGACTTCAACAGGAGCAAAATTCCATATTCCTTTCACCAAGGTTTTACTGAGGATGTCCGCTACCTCCTGGGCTCTCTCGCGCGGCACCGCGATTACGGCAATGTCGACTTCATTTTCGTTTATGAAATAAATTAAATCCTTCATGTCGTATACGGGAATGTCGCGCACTTTTGAGCCCACAACCCGAGGGTTGACATCGAACAAGGCCAATATTTTAAATCCGTGTCTTTCGAAATCGCTGTAACCAGCCAGTGCCTGCCCCAACTTGCCCGCTCCAACTATTACCATTTTGTGTTCCGTATTAAGCCCGAGAATCTTTGCTATCTCGTTGTAAAGTTGCTCCACGTTGTAACCGTATCCCTGTTGTCCGAATTCCCCAAAATTATTTAGGTCCTGCCTTACCTGCGACGCAGTAAACCCTAAAATGCGCCCTAATTCCTGCGAGGAAACCCTTTCCACATTTTTTTGCAAAAGTTCTCCCAAGCATTTGTGATATTTGGGAAGCCTTCTTATTACAGCCAAGGATACCCTTTTGACCTCATCGGAACTCATAATATCCTCCCGATTTATCCTTAACTTAATTCATCTCTAAATATAGCACAATATACACTTCAAGTAAATATTTTACGCCTATCGCTTTTATTCCTCTGTAAAAGAAGGATTCCCCCAAGCTCTATGCAGTATAAAAACTACTACGAAAAACAGGATTATGGTAGAAAGCCATACAACCATTAGATTATTTACAAAACCCGCAATCAAAAAACCTATGGCTGATGCAGCCGCCGCGGTTAAAGCATAAGGCAACTGCGTATTTACATGCTCTATGTGAGGACAGGCGCCGCCGGTTGAAGACATAATGGTAGTATCCGAAATTGGCGAACAATGGTCTCCGAACACACCTCCCGAAAGCACCGCTGCAAGGCTCGGAAGTAAATCAATCTTCATGGTTACTGCTAAGGGTATGGCAATCGGAATCATTATGGCCCACGTTCCCCATGAAGTGCCGGTGGAAAAAGCTATAAAAGCAGTCAATACAAAGAGTGTAAACGGCACCGCCCATGCCGGGAAGGTATCGGACATAATACTTGAAACGTAAAATCCTGTACCCAATTCTTTACATATACTCCCTATGGTCCAGGCCAGGGATAAAACGAAAAGCGCCACCATCATCGATTTAGCACCCTGTATGACGGCTTCCATCGAATCCTTTATTCTGACTACTCCCCTCACCGAATAAAAACATGCAGTCAAAATTAGAGTAATTGTGGCTCCCCAGACTAGTGCCGTTGCCGAGTCGGAATTCATCACCGCCTCGAAAAATCCTGCTTTGCCCTCAAAAAATCCCCCGCTGTAAGCCATGCATATCAGCGTTATTACAATCAATCCTATCAGAGGAAATACCATGTCAATTGCAGAACCCTTTTCCGATTTTTCAATGCTCTCAAACTCATCTCCCGGGGGAGTTTTTGTGATACTTTCATCCCAGAGACCTTTACCGGTAATCGCTCTATATTCCGCCCGCGCCATCGGACCATATTCCAGATTTGTGAAAGATGTAATGAGAACCATGAGTATTATAAGCCAAGGATAAAAGTCGTAAGGTAACATCTGAACGTAAACGTTATATGGGTTTAAGTTTAAATTATATTGCTCAAAAAGCGGTATCATTAGAGAAGCTACATAGGCTACCCAGGTGGATATGGGCACTAGAGTGCAAATCGGTGCTGCTGTTGAATCGATTACAAACGAAAGTTTCGCCCTGGAAACCCGAAACCTGTCGGTTACAGGCCTCAAGGCGGTGCCCACGGTCATGCAGTTAAAATAATCATCCATAAAAATTAAGACTCCCAAAAGCCATGTTATAAAAAGCGACAGGCTCCTTGTCTTTATGTTTTTTTTCGCCCAACGGCCGAAAGCCTGGGGACCGTTTGCCCTCGAAATCATACCTATGATAGACCCGAGGAGTGCGGTAAACATCAACACCCTAAAATTCCACGAGGGGTCGCCGGCCGTTGTTATCAACGTCTCCATAGCCTTTTCGAAAGCTTTTATTAAATTGCCCCCTGTTAGAATCATGGCGCCTACCAGTATACCTATTACCAGGGAGCTCAAGACTTCTTTGGTGATAATAGAAAGACTTATGGCTATCAAAGGCGGCAAAAGCGACCAAAAACCATAATGTTCGGGTGCTCTTTTTTGTTCTCCGCTCCCCATCACCGGGATTGCAAGGGAAAGCACGAGCAAAATTACGGCACAAAAGAGCATTATTTTGCTAATCCTCATCTTTATCCTCCTTACTCTACTTTTCTCATCTAATGCTCAATTTTCGGCGCACGCTTAATATTGAGCAGTTTATTTTATTTTAACAATACAGTAGGATAATTTCAAGATGTAATAATGTAATATAAAATCTGTTATCCGTCTGTGATTTTGTCAAAGAAATTTACAGTCCTCATGAGATTTCGTTTCGGTATAAAGGTCAACGAGAGAAATCTGAGGGAGGAGTTTGTTGAACTTAGTGAATTTGTTGGTGTCTTTTAGAGAAACATACGTTACAATTATATAAGAAACAGATGTTGCAAGAAGTTGAAACGATGAATAATAACGACCTTGACTGGTTATTAGTGATTTACAAAGTTCCCGTAGAACCATCAACCCTTAGGGTAAAGATGTGGCGCAAGATGAAGGAATTAGGAGCCCTTACCTTCAGCAAGCGGTAGCCGTTTGTCCGCTACAAGATGGATTAAAGGAGAAGTTAATGGATTTTTTCGAGGAGGTCAAATCTCAGGGAAGCGAAGTTCATCTCTTCGTGGTAAAGGCATTATCAAAAGGCGAGGTGGAAAATCTTATAGAATTATTCAATGACCAGCGTAATAAAGAATATGAAGAGCTTATTGAAAAATGTAACGATTTTTTGAAGAAATCAAAAGAGAAACTTAACGAAAAAATTTTACCTTTGCTGAACTTGAGGAGAACGAAGAGGAACTAGAGAAGTTCCTTCGGTGGTTCGGAATAATTCAAATGAGGGATTTTTTTGAAGCACCTTTAGGGGTAAAATCCCGGGAAATGCTCGAAAAGTGCAGGAAAGAGTTTGCTGACTTTGCTAAGAAAGTCTATAGGATGGAGGGATCAATGTAATGTTAAATATAATCCTGCTCGGTATTACGAGTCTTTTAACCGATATAAGCACGGAAATGGTCTACCCGCTTCTACCCATTTTTCTCACCACCAGGTTGGGAGCCACCCCTCTTGTTGTCGGCACCATTGAGGGAATTGCTGAAAGCCTGGCAAGTCTTCTGAAAGTTTTTTCCAGATACTATTCGGACAAAGTAAATAAACGAAAGCCCTTTGCAATAGCGGGGTACGGTGCTTCAACTTTAGGAAAAATTCTTCTTTACACAGCTTTTTCATGGCCTGTGGTACTTGCGGGAAGGGTTATGGATAGGTTCGGAAAGGGTATAAGAACTGCTCTACGAGATGCTTTCATAGCTGAATCTACTTCTGAAGATACCCACGGAAGGGCATTCGGGTTTCACAGGGCGATGGATACCCTTGGAGCAACAATAGGGGTTGTTCTGGCCTACTTATTCATAACGAAAACCCATGTGGATTTTCGAAAAATATTTCTCTATTCTCTCATCCCGGCGTTTCTTGGAGTGATAACGTTATTTTTTGTGCAGGAAAAAGGAACTTTCAAAAATGAAATCAATAAAAGGCTCATACTTTGCTGGAAAATCCCACCTTGAAGAACTGGGGCTTTTAAGCGCAGCGGTTTTCGATTCTCTCCTTGAAAGAGCTCAACGCGAGAATACGACGTATCTTGAATTCTTAAACGACCTGCTCGAAGCTGAACTTAGCGAAAGACAAAGGCGGAACATCGAAGTGAGGTCAAAACTTGCCCGGCTTCCGTATAGAAAGACCCTAAAGGAATTTGACTTTACGTTCCAGCCCAGTATTGATGAAAAGTTGATAAGAGAACTTGCAACAATGGCTTTTGTCTACAGAGCGGAAAACGTAATATTTCTCGGCCGCCCGGAGTAGGGAAGACACACATTGCAGTAGGCCTTGCAATAGAAGCCCTTTCACAGGGTATGTAAGTATACTTTACGAGCCTTTCAAGGCTAATTGAAGACGTCAAGAAGGCACATAAGGAAAACCGTTTGGAAAAGAGGATGAAGATCTACACCGGCTCTAAACTTCTAATTATCGACGAAGTAGGCCATCTTCTACTTGATAGTCTTGGTTCTAACCTCTTTTTCCAACTGATAAGCGCCCGGTATGAAAGGGGTAGTATTATACTCACCAGCACAAAGGTTTTGGAGAATGGGGAGACTTATGGGAGACACAGTGCTTGCAACCGCAGTATTGGATAGGCTATTACATCATGCCCTGTAATGTGCCATAGTTTCATTCAATAGCTTTTTATTTCTGGGCAGGTTATCCCAGGGCAACGAAGAAATGTCAAAAAGTAAAGAAACGTAATTAGAAA
>JASUSP010000026.1 GCA_030446005.1 Tepidanaerobacteraceae bacterium
GAGAAGAGGGATAAATCCCCCTATAGGAGATTAAAACTAGTTATCAGGGTATTGTTAACAGTACTTGTACTTTCTGGAAAATTATATCATAACCTCAGATATTGACCTATAAAAAAAGCAGTTTTATAATCGATAAAAAAACAAGAAACTATAAAGGGAGTTTTTTGATGGACAGGTTGCTGACAGAATCGATAAAACACAGATTTGAAAGGATAGCCCCCTTGTATGATTTAGTAGTAGAAGGCCTCTTCGGGCATACATTGAGAAAGTGGAGGAAAAGGCTCTGGGATGGAACCTCAGGCAAGATTTTGGAAGTTGGCGTTGGAACCGGAAGCAATATGGAATTTTACCCCGCGGGAGCCGACATTACAGCGATAGATTTCAGCCCTGCTATGCTCAGAAGGGCAAGGAAACGAGCTGAAAAACTCGGGATAAATGTAAAGATAATGGAAATGGATGTCCAGAGGCTGCAGTTTGAAGATGATACCTTCGATACAGTGGTATCTACTTTCGTCTTCTGCACGGTTCCGGAGCCTATCCTGGGCCTTAAAGAGCTGCGAAGGGTGACAAAGCCCGGGGGCAAAATTTTATTTATCGAGCATGTAAGGAGCGAAAGGCCGCTGGCCGGTCGTTTGATGGATTTATTAAATCCCTTGCCGAGGTTTTTGATCGGCGATAATATAAATAGAAAAACAGTAGAAAATATATTGAGAGCCGGCATGAAAATAGAATACTCTGAAAACCTGGCCAGCGATATCATTAAAATGATCATAGCATCTCCGAACAAAGAGTAGTCATCCCGGAAGAAGCAAAAATAAAGGATCATTGAAATAAAAACCCGGGCCGCATGGATCACCCGGAAAGTAAAAGCGGGAGGAGAAACCTCCCGCTTTTTAAAACCTATTTCGCCTCAGCGCAATCGTCACAGCTGCCGCCGTTTTTGTTATATTTTTCGCGAACCATCACTATCGCATCCTTGGGACATTTCTCCGCGCAGATGCTGCAGCCTATGCAAAGCTCCTGATTTGCCTCATGCTTTTTCTTTACCTCGCCCGATATGGCGTTTACCGGGCAGTTTTTGGCGCAGATTGTGCACCCGATGCAGTTGTCGTTAATGACAGCCTTCTTCCTTTCCGGGAAGAGAGAAGTTATGGTTTTCGTCGGACATTTTTCAACGCATAACATGCAGTTCCTGCATTTTTCATAATCTATTACCGCCACGTTGTTTACCACGTGAATCGCGTCAAAGGGACATACCCTTTCGCACTGCCTGCAGGCGATGCATCCAACTTTGCAAACTTCCCTCGTATCCTTGCCCTTCATGGTGGCCCTGCAGCGCACGTGGACCTCGTTTTTCTTAGAAGAAAGGGAAATCACCTGCTTTGGGCATTCCTTTACGCAAAGGCCGCAGCCCGTGCATTCTTCTTCATCTATTACGGGAAGACCGTTTTCGCTCATTGTGATGGCTCCTACGGGACAAACCTTCGCACAATCGCCGAATCCGATACAAGCAAAGGGGCACGCCTTGGGCCCGCCGTTAACCATGGCCGCGGCTCTACAAGTTTTTACTCCGTGATAATCGGACTTGAATTTAGCTTCATTGATTCCACCCTGGCACAAAACACGAGCAACCTTCTTTTCCTTTGCTTCCGCGGAAGCCGAGACTCCCATTATTTCAGCTATTTTCTGGGCGACGGTAGGTCCACCCACCAAGCACGCGTTGACCGGTGCCTTACCCTCGACTATAGCACCCGCAAGGCCTGAACATCCCGGATAACCGCAGGCACCGCAATTTGCTCCAGGCAGAACCTCATTTATTTTATCAACCCTTGGGTCTGTTTCAACAGCAAACTTTTTCGAAGCGTAGGCAAGCCCAGCTCCCAAAAGGAGGCTCAAACCGCCCATGCTTAGCACCGAAACTAGTATGACATTAGCCATTATTTCACCCCCTTAGTTTTACAGTTACATCGGTATTAAACCTGAAAATCCCAAAAAAGCCATGGAAAGCAATCCCGCCGTAATTAAAACTATCGCAGCTCCCTGCAGAGCCTCCGGCACATCAGCAAATTCCATTTCTTCCCTTATTCCTGCCATTAAGGCCATGGCCAACGTAAATCCAAGACCCGCTCCTATGCCGAAAGCAATACTCTGTATAAGATTGTAGCGCTTTATCGCTATCAATAGAGCAAGCCCCAATACCGCGCAGTTGGTGGTTATGAGTGGAAGATAAATGCCAAGCGCCCTGTAAAGAGCGGGACTCGTCTTTAAGATTACCATTTCAACCAGCTGCACCAGTGAAGCAATCACCAGTATAAAGGATACTATTTGCAAGAATCTCGACAACCCAAAGGGCTCCAGGATGTAAAACTGTATGAAATAAGTCGCAACGGAAGTCATGGTAAGGACGAAGGTGGTGGCGATACCCATGCTAATTGCAGTCTCCAGTTTTCTGGAAACTCCTAAAAACGGACACTCTCCCAAGAATCTCGAGAGTACAAAATTGTTAACCAATACAGATCCTGCGATAATAAAGAAAAGTTCCTTCACCCGACTCACTCCCTATTAATGGCATTGGATATCCCTGGCGCTTTTACGCGTGATAACATTCATGATCCCGAGCAATATACCCATGGTTATAAAGGCCCCAGGCGGAAGGAGCATTATAACCCAATGAGTTGCACCTTCACCCAGCACATGATAGCCGAACAAGGTACCGGAGCCCATAAGTTCCCTAACGGCACCTATCAGGGTGATTGCCCACGTAAAACCAAGCCCCATTCCCAAGGCATCTGCCACGGCTCTAGGCGGAGTTACCTTCGAGGCAAAGGCTTCAGCTCTTGCCATTATTGTGCAGTTCACAACGATAAGAGGTACGAAAAGACCTAAAATCTTATGGATGGCAGGAAAATACGCCGCCATGAAAAGGTCTACTACTGTAACGAAAGTAGCAATAACGATGATAAAACACGGTATTCTAACTTTTGCAGGTATGAAATTTCTAAGCAGGGAGATCAAAAGGCTCGAAAAAACCAGAACAAAAGTTGTAGCAAGCCCCATAGCTATGCCGTTCATAGCAGCAGTTGTTACCGCCAGCGTGGGACACATGCCGATTATCATCCTGAAGGTGGGGTTTTCGTTCCACAGGCCATTCAGGAAATCCTTAACCAGCTGGTACATCAATAGTCACCTCCCACCGGATAAATTTTCGTAACCTTCTCAAGAGCAGATTTTATGCCGCTGGCCACTCCCGCAGGAGATATGGTCGCACCGGTTATTACCTGAACGTCTTTTTTCGGTTCAAACGGGTCATTTACTGATTTGCCTTTAAACTGTTCGGTAAAGGCCGGTTCCTGGATTCTTGCCCCGAGGCCCGGAGTCTCAGCCATTGAAAGGATTTGAAGCCCTGTGAGTTTTCCTTCCTTCGGGTCGTATCCCACCATCATCTCGATAGGCCCTCCGAACCCTTGTCCCGTTGCTTTGAAAGCGATTCCCTTTTTATTTCCCTGATCGTCAAGTCCTAAATAAAAGGTCATTCCCTCTTTTTCTACCTGCTCGTATTTCGTCGTACCCGGAAGCACGTTTTTTATCGACTCCTCTAGGTTCTTCATTGCATGTTCCTGAATCTTGGGATTTGCTATCTCGTAGGAAAAGGCCAGCACCGCTCCCGACAATACCGAAAATATAAGAAGGACAACTATCATTCTCGCATACTGGTTCATCTGGTCTTCACCTCCCCGTAAATCCTGGGAACAGTGAGCCTGTTGATTATCGGAGTAAAGGCATTCATCAACAGGATAGAAAACGATACCCCTTCAGGATAACCACCATAGAGCCTAATTAACACAACAAATATTCCCGCTCCTATGCCAAAGATTATCCTCCCGAGCTTTGTCACCGGTGTCGTAACCATATCGGTGGCCATGAAAAACGCACCTAATAACAATCCTCCAGCGAGGATGTGGAATATCGGGTCTTTCCCTAAGATAAAAGTTAAAACCGCCACCGTACCGATGTAACTTACGGGGATTCTCCAGTCCACATATCCTTTATATATCAGGTAGAGGCCGCCTACTAAAACAGCTAAAGCGGAAGTTTCCCCCAGACACCCACCCACATTTCCGATAAACAGCTTGTAATAGTCGGTGGGTACTCCCTGCATTTTCATGAGGGCAAGGGGGGTTGCACCTGTTGTCCCGTCCACCGGATTTATCCACGTGGTCATCTGCACCGGAAACGTCACGGTCAAAAACACACGACCTATAAGTGCCGGATTAAAAGGATTCATACCAAGGCCGCCGTATATCATCTTTCCAAGGCCTATAGCCACGACAGAACCGACCACAACCATCCAAACCGGCAATGCCGGAGTCACGTTGAGAGCTAAAAGCATTCCGGTTACAATTGCGCTTCCGTCCCAAACCGTAACCGGTTTCCCCCGAAGTTTCTGGAAAATCGCCTCGGTCGCCACTGCAGCCAGCGTAGCGGTTATTACCAGAATCAAGGCTCTTGTCCCGAAAAAGTAAACTCCAGCTAATGTCGGCAAAAGCAAAGCTCCCGCAACGCTGAACATAATCTTCTGCACGCTTTCCCCCGAGTGGATGTGCGGGGAAGAGGTTATTAGGAATTTATATTGACTCATCGGAAAGACCTCCTGACTCAAGCTTTATTTGCCAATTTCAGTATTTCCCCTAAATTTTCGCAATAAATCTATATTCTCTTTTACTTCTTTTTAGAAGCCAATATGCGGTTCTTGGCAAGCCTGATGAGCTGGGTAAGCGGAATATTCGCCGGGCATACGTAAGCGCAGCAGCCGCATTCTATGCAGTCAAGGGCGTGGTATTTTTCGGCCTCGTCCCACATGCCTTTTTCGGCAAACTTTCCAAGATATGTGGGCAAAAGATGTATCGGACATGCGTCCACGCACCTTGCGCACTTTATGCAAGGCATGGGCTCTAAAGTCTTCACTTCGGATTTTTGAAGCACCAGGACCCCTGACGTTCCCTTCATCACGGGGACTTCCAGCGAAGATTGGGAAATCCCCATCATCGGCCCGCCCATTATGACCTTGCCGGGCTCGCCCGCGAATCCGCCGCACTGCTCTATTAATTCTCCCACGGGAGTCCCTATCCTCGCCAGCAGATTCTTGGGTTCTTTTACGCCGGCCCCGGTAACCGTCGTTATCCTCTCGATAAGCGGCATGCCGGTCTTTAAAACGTTGGCTATGGCGGCGCAGGTGCCGGCATTATCGACTATTACGCCGACATCCATGGGAAGCCCCCCAGACGGAACCTCCCTGCCGGTTACGGCGTTTATAAGCTGTTTTTCTCCCCCCTGAGGATACTTGGTAGCAAGCGGAACCACCTCGATATCGCTGAAGCTTTTTACAGCTTCTTTCATAGCTTCAATGGCATCGGGTTTGTTATCCTCTATTCCGATGTAAGCTCTATTGACACCCGTTGCCTTCATTATGGCCCGAAGTCCCAGCACGACGTCCTCAGGTCTTTCCACCATGAGCCGGTGGTCTGCGGTAAGGTAGGGTTCGCATTCGGCGCCGTTTACGATTATCGTGTCAATCTTCTTGTCCGCAGGCGGCGAAAGTTTTACCTGAGTCGGGAAACCCGCTCCGCCCATTCCGACAATTCCCGCTTCCCTGATGAGATTTTTTATCTCATCAGGTGTGAGTTCTTCCAAGGGTTTCGGCGGCTTTACACCTTCGTATACTTCATCTGTGCCGTCGGACTCTATTACGACGGACATCACGTGGGCACCGCTAGCATGGGGTCGGGGTTCTATCGCCACCACCTTCCCGGAGACGCTGGAGTGTATTGGAGCCGATACAAAGGCTTTGGCCTCGCCGATTTTCTGGCCAACCTTAACATGGTCGCCCACTTTAACTACGGGTTCGCAGGGTGCCCCCACATGCTGACTCATGGGAATGACGACTCTTTGCGGCAGTTTTGCCTTTTCCACCGGTTTGTGCTTCGTCAATTCCTTGTTGTAAGGAGGATGAATGCCTCCTTTAAAAGTTTTTAACATGCTTCACCTCTCCCTCCGGTATGAGAAAAACCTAATAATATTTCTACATTTTTTCCTCAAACCCTTTTGACACAAAAAAAATAATTTTTTCACAAAGTGTACAAAGTATACAAAATAGGCTGAACCGCTCATCAAAATTATACAACAAAATTACGCTTTTTTCTATAATAATTATATAATTATTGCCTGTTAAGTTTATACTGACAATTTCGGGGGAAAAATAAAAGCCCGGTTAAATCACCGGGCTATTTTTCCTCGGCTTCCGGATATCTCGGCCTTGGTGTATAGTGGGTGTGCAAAAGCTCGTGGGATTTTTCGCCCAAGGGCTTACCCAGAAATTCCTCGTAAAGTTGCTTTACAGCCGGGTTTTCGTGGGACTTCCTCAGCGGCATCTTCCGGTCTACTTCGTAGATGGCGCTGCCGCGAACGGCACGGTAGTCCACTTCAAATCGCTCATCGGCGCTCAATATCGGCTGGCCACCTCCGCCCACGCATCCTCCGGGACATGCCATAATTTCGATAAAGTGGTATTCAGCTTCTTTATTTTTTACCCTGTCCAGTAGCTTTCTTGCATTTGCAAGTCCGTGGGCTACAGCCACGTTTACATTCATGCCGTTTATTTCAACGGTGGCCTCTTTTATTCCCTCAACTCCGCGAATGCTGGTAAATTCGATGTTCTCCAGTTCCTTTCCTGTTACGACTTCGTAGACCGTCCTCAGAGCTGCTTCCATCACACCGCCGGTAGCACCGAATATAGCTCCCGCTCCCGTGGAAATCCCAAGGGGCTCATCGAATTCCTCATCCGGCATAGCCGCAAGGTTTATTCCTGCCTCTTTGAGCATTCTGGATATCTCGCGGGTGGTGAGCACCGCATCCACATCCTGGTAGCCGCTGGACCTCATCTCGGGCCTTTGACACTCGTACTTTTTGGCGGTACATGGCATGATTGATACCACGAAAATTTTGGAGGGATCTATTCCCATCTTCTGAGCGTAGTAAGTTTTTGCGACGGCACCAAACATCTGCTGCGGCGACTTACAGGTGGAGAGGTTCTCCAAAAACTCGGGGTAGTAATGCTCGCAGAATTTTATCCACCCCGGGCTGCAGGACGTAATAAGGGGGAGTTTTCCTCCATGCTGCAGCCTCTCCAAAAACTCGTGCCCTTCCTCCATTATGGTAAGGTCGGCAGCGAAATCCGTATCGAAAACTCTGTTGAAACCGAGTCTCCTGAGGGCTGCCGGGATTTTTTTGGTTACAATGGCGCCCCTTCCCAGTCCGAATTCCTCGCCCAGAGATACCCTTACCGCCGGTGCTATCTGCGCTATGACGTGCTTTTCGGGGTCCTGCAGAGCCTGCCAGACTTTGTCGGTGTCCTCCTTTTCCTTTAGCGCTCCCACGGGGCATGCCAGTATGCACTGCCCGCAGTTTACGCAAGCCACTTCGGCCAGACTCATGTCGTAAACCGGAGCCACCATAGTCTCAAATCCTCGGTGGTTGGGTGAGATTACCCCGACGCCCTGCACGTTGTGGCAGGTGCTAACGCAGCGGCGGCACAGGATGCATTTTGAAGTATCCCTTACAATGGACGGCGAGAAGTCATCGTATTTCGCTTTGTGTTTTTCACCGGTAAACCGTATCGACTTTATTCCCAGTTCCTCCGCCAGCTTTTGGAGTTCGCAGTTCAGGTTGCGCACGCAGGTCGGGCACTCGAGATTGTGGTCGGATAAAAGCAGTTCCAACGTAACCTTTCTCGCCTCTCTCACCGCAGGTGTGTTGGTATATACCTCCATGCCTTCCGACACGGGATAAACGCAGGAAGCCTGAAGGGCCCTTGCACCCTTCACTTCCACCACGCACATCCGGCACGCGCCGATCTCATTTACGCCTTTAAGAAAACAGAGTGTGGGAATTTTTTTGCCGATTTTCCGGGCTGCTTCAAGGATGGTTGTACCTTTTGGAACCTGAACCTTTTCCCCATCTATCGTCAAATTGACCATTTCCATATTAATCCTCCCCCTTGCCCCTTATTTTTTCACAATAGCTCCGAACGGGCATCTTTCTATACAGCTGTTGCACTTTATGCATTTTTCCTTATCTATTACGTGCGGCTGCCTGCGCTCGCCTGAAATCGCCCCAACCGGACAGACTTTGGCGCAAAGCCCGCAGCCTTTACATTTTTCCGCTATTATTTCGTAGCTTATAAGCGCACGGCAGGCACCTGCAGGACATTTCTTTTCCTTAATATGGGCTTCGTACTCATGCCTGAAATACCTGAGCGTCGAAAGCACCGGGTTCGGTGCAGTCTGACCTAAACCGCATAGCGCCGAAGCCTTTATATTCCTGGCTAACGTCTCCAAAAGCTCGATATCTCCTTCCCGACCTTCGCCATTGGTTATCCTCTCTAGAATTTCGAGCATCCTCTTCGTGCCGATCCTGCAGGGCGGGCACTTGCCGCAGGACTCGTCCTGGGTGAACGTGAGGAAGAACTTGGCTATATCCACCATGCACGTATCTTCGTCCATCACTATCATACCGCCGGAACCCATCATCGACCCGGCCTGCGTCAAAGTATCGTATTCTATCGGCATATCGAGGAGCTCCGCGGGTATGCATCCTCCCGAAGGTCCGCCGGTCTGAACCGCCTTGAATTTCTTACCGTTCGGGATGCCACCGCCGATATCGTATATGACTTCCCGGAGCGTTGTTCCCATTGGGATTTCCACAAGTCCCGTGTTGTTTATCTTTCCGCCTATTGCAAACACCTTCGTGCCCTTGCTTCTTTCGGTTCCAATGCTGGCAAACCATTCGGCACCGTTCAGTATTATCGGCGGGATGTTGGCGAAAGTTTCCACGTTGTTTATCAAGGTCGGTTTGCCCCACAGCCCTTCCACCGCCGGGAACGGTGGCCTGGGTCTTGGTTCGCCCCTGCGCCCTTCAATCGATGCCAGTAGTGCCGTCTCTTCACCGCACACGAAGGCTCCGGACCCCAGCCGCAGGAAAATATCAAAGTCGAATCCCGTTCCGAGGATGTTTTTGCCCAGAAGTCCCCTCTCTCTCGCCTGTTCAATGGCAATTTCAAGCCTCTTTACCGCCAGCGGGTATTCGGCTCGGACATATATATACCCTTCTTTTGCCCCTATGGCGTACCCTGCGATTGCCATTGCTTCCAATACGGTATGGGGATCTCCTTCCAATATGCTCCTGTCCATAAAAGCACCCGGGTCGCCTTCATCGCCGTTACATACGACGTACTTAACATCTCCGGGCGCATCCTTCGCAAACTGCCATTTTTTACCCGTCGGGAAGCCTCCGCCTCCCCTGCCCCTGAGCCCCGATTTTGTAACCTCGTCGATAACCTGCTGGGGCGTCATCTCAGTTAAGACCTTGGCTAGCGCCCTGTACCCGTCGTTTGCTATATATTCTTCTATTACTTCGGGGTTTATAAGGCCGCAGTTTCTAAGGGCGATTCTTTTCTGCCTCTTGTAAAAGTTTATGTCGGTAAGGGCCCTCATTCTTTCTTCTGCTGTACGCTCTTTGTAGAGGAGCCTCTCCACTATCCTGCCCTTTACCAAATGTTCTTCCACTATTTCCGGCACGTCTTCCACCTTTACTTTGCAGTAATAAGTGCCTTCAGGATAAATAATTATATTCGGACCAAGCTCGCAAAGGCCTAAGCACCCCGTAAGAAGCACCTTGACCTCTTTGGAAAGCCCTCTTTTTTCTATCTCTTTTTCAAAGGCCTCCATCACAGGTTCGCTTCCCGAGGCGGTACACCCAGTCCCCCTGCAAACGAGCACATGCGCCCTGTAAAACTCCATTTCCATCCCCTCCGAGTGTATAAAATATTTTTATATATTCGGAATTACCCATTCATCGATGACCTGGTTGTTAACCACGTGCCTTGCCACTATCTGCCTTGCCTTTTCTGGATTTACGTTGACGTAAGTGACCTTGGGCTGGTTGGGCTTTATTACATCCACCAAAGGTTCAAACCTGCACATGCCAATACATCCGGTCTCGGTGACCACGACGTCCGTAAGATTTCTCTTTTTTATCTCGTCCAAAATCGCCATCAGCACTTCCCTTGCACCTGCCGATATGCCACAAGTTCCCATTCCTACTACTATCCGCGTTTTATTCTCGTTGTCCTTCCTCAGGTTTATCAGCTCTCGTGCCTGGTCTCTGATTTTTTCAAGTTCTTCTATGGACTTTATGACTCCCATACCTTACGCACCTCCGCTTAACTCATTCAAACTTTTCTTTAAAAATCTTAAGATCCAGTCAATCACCAAAGGATTGTTTATCGGCACTTCCTGAAGTTTTTCTTTGAGCTCTTTTGTGCTGAAGCGTAACTTCCTGCCTTCTTTTACGTGAGTGTATATAAATTCCACTTCAGGGTGAAGTGCCACCAGAGCTGATATCGTTTTCGCCATGTCCCCCAGGGGTTGCAGGTCGATGTGGCTTTTTTTAAACACTGCTTTTACAGTAGTTCCCTTCCCGGGGATTGACTTTATGGCAACGTTTCCTTCCGCAGCCTTTGCCGCCTGCACTAGCAGCGGAAGACCGAGTCCCACCTTTCTTTCGGTTCTCGTCGTAAAAAAGGGGTCGATTGCTTTTTTTACCGTTTCATCGTCCATCCCTCTGCCGTTGTCTTTTATTTCAATTGACAAAATGTCCTCATTAGAGTCTTCAACGACCCTTATTTCAACCTCCGTAGCACCTGCTCTCAGGGAATTTTCCACAATATCAAGCACATGTAATGACAATTCTTTCATTTTACTCACTCGTAATTTTTCAAAATCTCGGGTACTTTGTCCGGTGTCATCCTACCATATACATCGTCGTTTATAATGACCACTGGTGCGAGCCCGCAGGCACCAACGCACCTGCATGCATCCAATGAAAATTTCAGGTCGTCGGTGGTATCCCCTACCTTTATGCCCAGTTCCTGCTCCAGTCGAGAAAGAACCTTGTCGGCCCCCTTTACATAACAGGCCGTGCCCAGACAGATTCTTATCTGATACTTGCCCCTGGGTTTCAGGTTAAAAAACGAGTAAAAGGTAACCGTGCTGTATACTTCGCTAAGCGTTACGTTTAACGCTTCAGCCACCCGTTTTTGCACTTCTATGGGAAGATACCCCACAATCTTCTGGGCTTCCTGTAGGACCTGCAAAAGTGCACCCTTTTGCCCTTTGTATTTTTCCAGCATCTTTTCGACTTCCATTAGTTTTTCAGCCAATTCCGAATCTTTTTTGGCCGCAAGTTTCATGTTCATCGACCCTCCTGCATTTAATTAATGTTATTGTTTATACTTTCACATAGCCTCGTTATTAAAATTTGCCCTTAAGGACAACCCTCCTTCCATCCAAGCCATTGAAGGCTTTCTTTACTTCTTCAAAGGTCGGCTCTTTTAAAAGAAAGTAAGTTTTTTTAAATACCATATCTTGAAGGCAGTGGGCGTCTGAAGAAAATACAACCGGGTATTTTGCAAATATATCCGGAAATCTACACCTTGCTTCATCAACCGATACGTTTTTAGAAAATTCCACGGCGTGTACTTTCATGTCCGCCGGTATGAAACCCAGCTGCCCGATTATGCCAAAACTCATCCTATCCACGTGGGCAGGTATGAAAATCCCGCCGAAATCAAAGACTTTTTCCGCCACCTCATCCACAGAAAGGTCAACGGATGCAATGAGCAACCTCTCTTCCTCACCGGTCACGTTCCCCATTTTATCCACCACATACTGGCGTCCCAGCCGCCGGGGGTCGTTTTTCTTAGGCGGAAGGTGTTCGTATATGAAATCCTGGAATTCCATTGCCACTTTCAGGCTTTCAAAATAGCAAAGGACGTGTACTTCTTCCCTGGTTTGCACTTCAATCCCCGGGAGTATCAATCCGTCAAAGCCGCAGGATGCTTCCACCATAGCAGATAAGTTTTTTGCAGAATTATGGTCAGCTATCCCTAAAATTTCAATACCCATAAGCCTTGCCATATTTAAAATGTTGGGAGGAACCATCTCATCTTCGGCGCATGGAGAAAGGCACGTGTGCACGTGAAGGTCTGCCGGAAATTCTTTCAGCATTTTTCCCTGCTCCCGGACAAAACATTATACAGTATTCCACAAATTTCGAAAACAGACCTTTCAGTAGAAAATATGGGTATATTTTCCTCATCAGCCTTTTTTATGGTATTTTCTTCTATCTCCACGCCCTCCGCAACTATTATCCCTGCAAGGCCTAGGAGGGCGGCCACAGCCACTATGTTGGGGTGACTCTGCACCGTAATCCAAATCTGATTTTCAGCCGCGTGCCCCATCACCCAGCTTAGGAGGTCCGACGCATACGCGCCCGCAACGACCCTGTCAAGATTCGTTCCCTTTGTCACAAGGTTTAGCGAAAGTTCCCTCCTTATCTCCTCTAAAGTCAACACCCTCACCTCCTTTTCGACTCACCCTTCCATCGTAGGGGGCAATTTCTGGGATAGTTCCATCACTTCCTCCACGAGCTGCCTCACCTTTTCTCTGAGTTTAAAAACGCAGTCGGTTTCGTTGGCCCTCCCCTGCACTATGTCTTCTGCCAATGCCCTGCAGTTAGGCGAACCGCAGCTTCCGCAGTCAAGTCCCGGCAATTCTTTTTGAATCCTTTCCAAAAGCTCCATCTTTTTAATGGCCTTTGCCATATCTTCGTCCAGTTTCATCGCAGGAACGGGTTTTATCTCCTCTTCGAAAAAGTAGTATCCCTCTTTAAAGTCTTCCTTTACCGACGCTTCATCTATGCCGGTTTCACTTCCGAGCTTTTCCGCCAGCTTTTTCAATCTCACGCCGGCGATAAACCTGTTTTCGGGGGCGAGCACCCCGCCCACGCATCCGCCGCTGCATGCCTGGAGTTCTAGGTAATCTATATCAGAAAGCCTTCCCAATTCCACTTCCTCCAAAACTTCTATGCAATCGTGTATACCGTCTACAGACAGGCGGTTGCCGAACTCCAAGGCCTCATTTTCTCCGCCCGCGCGGCCCCATCTTACCCCTAGACCACCGGCACTTCCGAAAATCGATTGGTGCTTTCCTTTGCCGATGTTTTTCAACACTTCCGCGTAAACCCTGCCCATGGAAAGTACCCCGTCAACGTAAGATTCAGAGGTGCCCAGGGGCTGTTTAACCGACGTTACCTTTGCAGGACAGGGACTTATAAAGAAGGCCCCTATGTCCCGGTTGTCCAATCCGTATAGTCTGCTTAAAATCTCCTTTGCCCTTTTGGCCGCTATTTCCACCGGAGCCTTTACCGGCACGATATTCCTTATGAGTCCAGGAAATCTTACCCTTATGAGGCGCACAACCGCGGGACAGGACGAAGAAATCAGGGGGCGAATGTCTCTATTTTTCTTTATATATTCCCTTATGGCGGCGGTAACCTCCTCCGCCGCCAAAGGAACTTCATAGACTTCATTAAAGCCCAAAACCCTTAATGCGGCATTTATAGCCTCTTTGGACGTCCCTTCTTTAAATTGAGCGTAAAAACTAGGAGCGGGCAAGGCAACCGTAAACTTGTACGACTTTAACTTTTCAATGTCATCGGTTACGGCAAACTTTGCCTGGTTCGGACAAATTCTTATGCACTCGCCGCAATCGATGCATTTTTCCTGCATGATAAAGGCCTTGCCATTTCTCACCCTAATGGCCTCCGTAGGACACCCTTTTATGCAGTTGGTACACCCTTTGCATTTTTTTATATCCAGCGTCACCGAATGGTAAAAATTCAATGGTGCCACCAGCTTTCCAAAAATAAAGCCTCGCTATAAAAAGATTTTCATTTTTACTTTTGTGCCTTTTCCAACAACGGAAGTTATTTCAAATTCGTCCGAAAATTTCTTCATATTTGGCAAACCCATGCCTGCTCCGAAACCCATTTCCCTTATGCGTTCCGGAGCGGTAGAAAACCCCTCCTGCATTGCCAGCTCTATATCCTCAATCCCCGGTCCCTCATCTTCGGCGGTGATTTCGATGAGAGAAGGAGTTATGTCGAAAATGAGTTTCCCCTTGTAGGCGTGAATAACTATGTTCATTTCCGCTTCATAGGCCACTATGGAAGCCCTTCTCATGGCAGAAGGATTGACGCCTAGTTGCTTCAAAACCTTTTTGGCCTGTTCGGTAGCCTTCCCTGCCATGTTGAAGTCGCCGCCACACACCTCATATACCAGGCGCATGGTCCCCGCTATCTTTTCTTCTTCGCTCTGCCTTTCTTTTAAGCCCTTGCTATCTTCAAAGTCCCCCTTAAGCCCTGCCTCATACAGGCGGCCGCAGCTTTCGTAAAGGGGAAACTCTGTGCGAAGAAGGGGAAGGCCATTTTCCCTCGCCATCTCTATTACATCACCGGCCGGGCACTTCCCCCTCACGAAAACTATGGCAGCAAATTCGGACATGCTGGCAGTTTGTATTATCTGCCTGTGGGTAAGACCGGTGAGCAAAACCGCGTTTTTTTTCGTATCTGCCAGTATATCGCTGATTAGGTCTGCTCCGCAAGCATTTGTCACTTCAACCTCTAAAGCTCCATCATCCCCTGTTAGAACTTCGGCCCGCAGAATCTCCTTTATTTTTTTTAGTTTCATCTGGATTCACCCAAATGGAATGTCAGGTATTCAAGCTGTGATGCCAAATCTACCCTCCTCAACACCACGCCTTCAGGGACCGAAACGTTTACCGGCGCAAAATTTATAATTCCCTTTATTCCTGCATCCACCATGATATCCACCACTTCCTGTGCTGAAGCTGCCGGCACCGCCACTATTCCCAGTTTTATTGAATGCTCCTTTACCCTTTCGGCCAGTTCTTCCACCGGTCTTATCTCAATATCGCCTATTTTTCTTCCTATTTTTTCTGGGTCCACATCGAAGATGCCAGCGATGTCAAATCCTCTCTCCGCAAATCCCCTGTACATCGAAAGAGCAGCTCCGAGTCGCCCCGCACCCACTATTATCACGGGCCAACGCCTATCAAGCCCGAGGATTTTCATGATGTAGTTGTAAAGCTCCCTGGGATTGTATCCCACGCCTCTTGTGCCAAACTCCCCAAAGTAAGCCAGGTCTTTCCTCACCTGAGCTGGAGTAACTCCCGTAGCTTTCGCTATCTGCTGGGAAGAGACGGTTGAGATTCCTTTTTCGTCAGCTTCTTTCAAAAAACGCGAGTACGACGTGAGTCTTCCGACGGTAGCTTCAGGTATTTTAAATTTTTTGAACAAACTCAACCACTCCTTGTATTCATTTTAGCATAATGATCTGATTTTTACAATATAAAAAGAGAAAAAAATCACAAATTTGTTAATTTTTTAACAATGTCCCCTTGCCCTTCAGCGCTTCAAAACGAAGGAGTCATCGGTTATCTTGAAATTAAAACTTTCCACGCCTGAAGAAACGTATACTTCCCTATCTTTCGTCACAAAAATCGCCTCTATATCCGGCAAACTTTCCACCAGCTCCATACCTCGCTGTAAACCCATCGAAAAAACTGTAGTAGAAAGCGCATCAGCGTCAATGGAAGTGTTGCCTATTATCGTCACGCTAACCAGACCATTTTCTACAGGATAACCCGTCGAAGTATCTAGTAAGTGGTGGTATCTTTTTCCTCCCTGCTCGAAAAATCTTTCGTACACTCCAGAGGTGACCAGGGTCTTGTCTTCAGCTTCTATGGTAGCAAAGATCTCGCCCCTTTGCTTGAAGGGGTCCTGTATGCCTATCTTCCAGGGCTGGCCGTTCGGCTTTTTACCGAACACGTATACGTTGCCGCCGAGGTCTGCCACTGCACTTTTTATTCCCCTTTCCTTTAACACCCTTATAACTTCATCCGCTGCATACCCTTTGGCTATGCCTCCCAGGTCTATCGCCATTCCGGGCCTTTTTAGCATAACGGTTTTTTCGTTCTCATCGATCAAAACATCCCTGTAATTTATAAGCTTAAGGGCTTCATCTATCTCTCTTCTCTCGGGCACGCGGGCTTTATCGGTACCGATCCCCCACAGATTCACAAGGGGTCCCACGGTTATATCAAATTTTCCACCCGAGAGCTCCGAAAAGTAAAGTCCCCTTTTTATCACGAAAAAGGTATCGGCGCTAACTTTTACGGGATTTTTACCGGCCGCTGCATTTATCGCCGTGACTTCGCTGTCACTCGTCCTCGCATTCATCCTTTTGTCTATTTCAGCAATTCTCTCAAAAGCAGCGTCAATTGCTTCTGACGCCCCATCGCCGTATGCCGAAATCTTAATAAGGGTATCAAGCTGGAAGTTTGTTTTTACTACGGGCTTGTCCTCGGATCGGCTACAAGAAGTGATTAGAACCATTACCGCAAAAATGATGATGCAAATTCTTAGTTTCCTTCTCATCTGCAAAAGGCGACAACTCTTGTCGCATCCACCCCCTTTTTCCAACTTCCTACATTATTATATCAATAAATAGACATCCTTCAAATATTCAATCAAATATTTTTTCGTACCAATATAGTTAAGGCCAAATCTCTTTATTTCAACAAAATATTATACATTGTAAATTTATCTAACTTTATTCCCATATCTTTTGCTCTTCTGATGAGTGCGTCGTAGCGGGCCATAGCTGCCTCCAGCCTCGCGATGGCGGCATCTATTTCCTCCGGTTCGTTTTTTGCCCACTGGAAGGCTTTTTCGGCTATTTGAAGCTCCTTTTTCGCATCCTCAATTTCCTTTAGAATAAATCCGGCGCCTCCCAGTAAGCGAGCACCGTTATCATTTTTAGCCATAAAAAAGCCCCCTTCTATAATTCATATATATTCACGGAAGGGGGCAAAACTTCAATTAAATTCGATTAATTTTTCAAAAGACTTCTCACTTTGCCCACAAGGTAAAGGGAACCTGCGAAAACCACTACGTCATCGGGAGTTGCCATTTTCAATGCCGCATCCACAGCTTCCTTTATATCGTCGCTGCTACATATATCCGGTGTTCTTTCGAAAGGCAGTCGCTTTATAGATTCCGCAAGCTCCGCCGCCGATAATGCCCTGGGACTGTCCGGTCTTGTCGAGACCACCGATTGCGCTATTGGTATTATTTCCTCGAGCATATTCATGTAATCTTTATCATTCAAAATACCTATCACGAGTATAATCCTTTTGCCGGGAAAATATTTCAAAATGGCTTCCTTCAGCACCTTCACCCCTGCAGGGTTGTGAGCGCCGTCGATGAGCACATAAGGATTTTGCCTCAATATCTCTAACCTTCCCGGCCAGCGGGCTTCTGCAAGGCCTTTCCTCACTACTTCAGAAGGTATATCTATGCCGCAACTCTGGAGGGCTTCCACCGCAACCACCGCCGTGGCCGCGTTGTCCAACTGATGGTCCCCCAGGAGCCTTATTTTTAGCCGGTCGTATTCGCGCTTTGAAGTTTTCAGGTTAAAGGTCTGACCATCCACTCCCCATTCCAGGAGGCGGTAGCTTGCTTCAGTTTCAACCTTTACCAACGGCGAGCTCAGCTTTTTACATGTTTCGTCAATAACCATCATGGCTTCCTTATCCTGCGGTGCAGTTACCGTAACTCTGCCGGGTTTAATTATGCCGCATTTTTCCCTTGCTATTTCGGTCAAGGTATTACCCAAATACTGTTGGTGGTCGTAGCTTATGGGAGTAATAACGCTGACCAAGGGGGTTATCACGTTGGTCGCATCGAATCTCCCGCCCATACCAACTTCCAGCACCAGGAAATCCACCTTTTGTTCCTTGAAGTAAAGAAAACCGAGAGCCGTCACTACTTCGAATTCTGTGGGTACACCCCAGCCCTTTTTTTCCATCTCTTCGACCGCGCTTTTCACCTTTTCGGTGAGCCTTGCGATGTCATCGTCGGGGATATTTCGGCCGCCAACCTTTATCCTCTCGTTGAACACTTCCAGGTAGGGCGAGGTGTAAAGTCCTACCCGGTAACCTGCCGCCCTCAAAATAGAATCTATCATGGCGCAGGTAGAACCCTTGCCGTTGGTGCCAGCCACGTGTAATATTTTGATTCCTTCCTGGGGATTTCCCAGGATTTCTAGCAGTTTTTTTATTCTATCCAATCCTAACCTTATACCGAATTTTGTAAGTCCATGAATATACTCTAGGGCTTCCTTATAACTCAGCATGAGGATATCTCCTTTCAACTTCCTCCACTAAGTATTTTCAATCTAGCCTCTATGCGCTTTAGCATATCGATGTAGTCCTTTTCCTTTTGCTTTTCCTTTTCCACCACGTCCTTCGGAGCTTTAGCGAGGAAATTGTGGTTTGAAAGTTTTTTCCTGACTGCCGTAATTTCTTTTTCCAAATCCGACTTTTCCTTTTGTAACCTTGCGACTTCCGCTTCCAGGTCCACCAGCCCCTCCATGGGGATGAATATTTCCGCACCCCTTATGACGCAGCTCATGGCTTTTCCGGGGGCAGGATTTCCTTCAGGGATGAAATCTGCTTCGGAAACTTTCGCCAGAGCCTTTATTATCTCAATGTTTTGCCTAAGCAGCTCGTGGGTTTTTGCATCACTAGTTCTAACCACCGCTTTTGCCTTTTTGGATGGAGGCACGTTCATCTCCGCCCTGATGTTTCTGATGCCTCTTACCGCATCCATGAGGATTTGCATATCCCCCGCGTCTTCAAACCTCCAATCGGCCCTGTATTCCGGCCAAGCTGACACCATTATGCTCCTTCCCTCATGTGGCAGGTGCTGCCATATCTCTTCCGTGATAAAAGGCATGAATGGGTGCAGCAGCCTCAAAACCCTCTCCACCACCGTATAAAGCACCTGCTTGGTTCTCATTTTTGCCGATTCGTCCTCGCCGTAAAGGTCTATCTTTGCCATTTCGATGTACCAGTCGCAAAACTCGCTCCAGAAAAAGTCGTAGACCTTCTGGGCCGCCATTCCGACTTCAAATCTTTCTAAAAACTCCGTAACTTCCCGAGTTACTTCATTGAGCCTTGACAAAATCCAGCGGTCCTTGAGAGACAGCTTATCAATTTCTACCTCTCCTGGTTCGAAATCTTCCAGGTTCATCATAACGAAGCGGGAAGCGTTCCATATCTTGTTGGCAAAATTCCTGCTGTGCTCCGCTTTCTCCCACGAAAACCTTATGTCGTTTCCCGGAGTGTTGCCGGTGCAAAGTGCGAATCTAAGAGTATCGGCGCCGTATCTTTCTATGACCTCCAGCGGGTCTATGCCGTTGCCCAGAGATTTGCTCATCTTGCGCCCCTGAGCGTCCCTCACAAGGCCGGTTATCGCGACGTATTTAAACGGTTCTTTTTTCATGAACTCCATCGCCATGAATATCATGCGGGCCACCCAGAAGAATATGATATCGTAGCCGGTGACCAGCACCGTGGTGGGGTAAAAATACTCGAGGTCCTCAGTCTGGTCGGGCCACCCCAGAGTGGAGAAGGGCCATAGCGCCGAACTGAACCAAGTATCGAGAACATCGGGGTCCTGCTCCAGAGAGCTTCCACCGCATTTTGTGCACTTTTCAGGGGTTTCGCGCGAAACTACGGTTTCTCCGCAATCCTGGCAGTACCACGCGGGAATCCTGTGACCCCACCAGAGCTGCCTTGAGATACACCAGTCGTGAATGTTCTCCAGCCAGTTGATGTATATTTTAGTGAACCTCTCCGGTACGAACTGCACCTTTCCCTGCTTTACTACCTCTATGGCGGGCTCCGCCAGGGGCTTCATCCTGACGAACCATTGTTTTGAAACCATGGGCTCCACAACGGTATCGCACCTGTAACACTTGCCGACGCTGTGGGTCAGGTCTTCTATCTTTACCATGAAGCCTTTTTCTTTCAGTTCTTCTACCATAGCCTTCCGGCACTCGTACCTGTCTAATCCTTTAAACTTTCCTGCGCTTTCGTTCATCCGACCTTCTTCGTCCATCACCTTGATTATCGGCAATTCGTGCCTGAGGCCTATTTCAAAGTCGTTGGGGTCATGGCCGGGGGTTATCTTCACGGCACCGGTGCCGAATTCCATATCCACGTACTCGTCGGCGATTACAGGAATTTCCCTTCCCACCAGCGGCAGTATCACGGTCTTTCCGATATACGCCCTGTACCTTTCATCGGCGGGATTGACAGCCACCGCCGTATCGCCCAGGATGGTCTCGGGCCTGGTGGTCGCCACGGTTATGTGCCCCGAACCGTCGCTAAAGGGGTATTTCACATAATAGAGCTTATCCTGCCTTTCCTCGTGTTCCACCTCTATATCGGAAAGAGTGGTCTTGCAGGTGGGGCACCAGTTTACGATATAGTCGCCCCGGTATATCAGGCCCTTTTCGTAAAGCCTCACGAACACTTCCCTCACGGCACGGCTGAGCCCTTCGTCCAGGGTAAATCTGAACCTTGACCAGTCGCAGGAAGCTCCGAGTTTTTTCAGCTGGTTTACTATGGTGTTGCCGTACTTTTCCTTCCAGGCCCAAACCCTCTCGAGGAACTTTTCCCTTCCGAGGTCGTATTTGGAAAGCCCCTCTTCCGCCAGCTGCTCCTTCACCTTAGCTTCCGTAGCAATTCCCGCGTGGTCGGTGCCGGGCAGCCACAGCGTCGGATATCCTTTCATCCTTTTATACCTTATCAGGATGTCCTGGATGGTGTTGTTCAGAGCATGTCCGAGGTGGAGGTTCCCGGTCACGTTGGGCGGAGGGATAACTATGGTGAAGGGTTCCTTCTCCGGCTCGATCTTCGCCCTGAAAAACTCGTTTTCTTCCCAGAACTTATACCATTTTTCTTCTACCTTCTTAGGGTCGTAAACGGAAGGAATATCGGAAAAAGCCATTATGATACATCTCCTCCTTTCAATACTCGAGAAAAACTTAAGGCCTTTCGCCCTGATTTAAGGACGAAAGGCCCCTTTCGCGGTACCACCTTAATTCCCGGACATTTCCGGGCTCTCGAAAATCTAACGGTAAAACCGGCTCCGGCTACTTTTTCGCCGAAGCGGCTCAGGGACGACCTTCGAAAGCTGCCCTTAAGGAGGCTTTCAGCCGGTGGCCTCCCTCTCTTTATAAGGGCGGGCTTCCTACTCCTCCCCGTCAAAGCCTTTGTAATCTCAATTTTATTGTATATTTTACCTTCAGGCTCTTGCTTTGTCAAGGGCATCTGGCTTTTTCACACGATCGGCATTTCAAACCCAGGCACTCACGCTTATTCTCAACAAAAACCTTATCCACACAAGCATCTGGCGATATATGCCGTCCTCAGTCCTTTTGGGACTGCAATTTATGCACGCTGCCGCTGTCTATTGGTCAAAAAGTCCCTAAATCATTAATTATTTCTTCCACAGTACTGACTGCATCCTCGGCCAATTCCACGGCTTTTGTAGCTATTTCCCTATTGTACACCTTCGCGGGAATACCGTCCGGCAGGCCGTTAGGATATCTTGTGGGAATGTAATAGCCGTCTAGTACAGACCATTTTTCACACTTTTCTCCTATCTTTTCATCATATTGGGCGGCCTTCCGGGCTAATACGTTCACCGAATGGCCCAGGACGATTGTTTCCCCCATAGCATACAAAAGAGCTTTAATGGCTTTTCGGCCACCTGCTGAGCTAAAAAGCAAGCGATATGGTAGCCGCCTTGTTCGGCGAGCATCCTTGCCCACTTTAAGTCTTCTTTTGCTTGTTCCAGCCATCTCTTACCCTCTTCCATCCCCGACTTTCTCATACAGCACCCTCCCCTCGGCAGCGGCCTTTTTGAAAAAAGGCTTTTCCTTTATAGTTTGCCATTCTTCAGGCGTATAAACCAGTATATCCGCAGCTACTCTAGGAGCGACTTTTCTATAGATAAAACCTATCCGCTCGATAAAGGGCAAATCACTCTTTAAAATAGCTATAATATCAAGATCGGTAAAAAGGTCCTCACGCCCCCGGGCATAAGACCCGAAGAGCAATATTTTTTCCGCTCCGAGCTTTTTTAGTTCTGCTGTGATTCTTTCCAGTTCACTTTTCAGCAGAGCTTTGTACTCTTTTTCCGTCCTTTTTACATCCATGGCCCTCATTCCCTAGGAAATAATTGTGGAGGTTATTATGTGTTATTATTATGTTTCATATTAGCATAATAGCGAATTTTTGTAAATAAAAGCCTTTTTTCCTGCAAATCCTCTCTTACGATTATATAATCCTAAAGTAAGGTGAATTCTTTCAGTCAATTTTTGCGCCGTTGATATCTTTTGTATTGAAAATATGTTCTTGTCCTTCTGAATATATTTACTCTTGCGGATCGTTTTTCGATCTCTTCGGAACTTCCAAACTATCTCGCCGATATTTGCCCTTTTATAAAAGAAGCTTTTCTGATATCATCAGTCGTCATATCAATCCGCCCTCAGAACAAACGTATTGCCAGTTTCAAAGTATTTGAGGCCCTGCGAAAAAACAAGACACCCGACAACGTTCAGGAATATCCCGAATCCTAGGCTCCCCAGTATCCACCAATAAACCCGGTTATAAATCACCTGAACGGGGACGTAAGAGATGAAACCCGCCGGGATTACGGTGAATATTATCCATTTGGCCGCTCCCCTGAATATCCAGTTCGGGTACGTGCTGAAGGTGATCAGGGCGTTGTATAATTCCGTGCCGATACCATCGGCGGACTTGAGGAAAAAGCCAAGTGAACCCAGGATGAGGAGAAAGCCGTGGATGATTGCAGCCGAGATCACCGACATTACTAAGAATAGAATGACCGCCGGCAGTTCCGGTTTCAGTATTATAAAGCTGATAAACCATATTGCGGCTTCCAGCAAATCTATAAGCTGCATTCTGGCGATCAAGAGGTGAAAGAGTGCATTTTTAGGTCTTACAAGGTAGTACTCCAGCTTGCCCTCGTTGATAATCGCCGGGACCTTGTAAACATTGTAGAACACGCTGACCAACGCCAAAGCAACGTTCAGAACGGCCCAAATGGTGAATAAATGGACGAACTGCCATTCGGAAATATTGGGAAACCTCCTGAAAAACACCCACCAGAAGACCAGCCAGATGGCACTGTTTAAGAGGGAGCCGAACAGGGCTATAAGACTACTGACCCTGTATTCCAAAAGCTCTTTAGCGTTAACGTGAAAGTAACCCAAAAACAGCCCTAGGTATTTACCCGCCGTTGACATCCAGGCGTTTCACCCCCATCCGGTATACTGACATCCCGATAAAGAATAGCAAAATGCATATAAAAATCTGTTCCGCCATAAGGCTCCAAACTTGAGTAATGTCACAATCTACAAACAATTTGGCAGGGGCGTATACCATAAACCGGAAGGGAAGCCACTCCGACAGCCTGCGGAGAAAAGGCGGAAACAAAGTAATGGGTATTATCATTCCTCCAAGCAGCATCTGCAGCCTGGAATAAACCAGGAAAAAGGGTGATACATCCTCCACCCAGAACGCGAGAAACCCGACGGTGATCATTCCGATCAGGTCGGCCAGCATCGCTAGGGCCACCGTTACCATAAGAAAAGGCAGCGCGGATAAGCCGGGAAGGTATGGTCCTATCATAACGGACATGACGGCGTAACCCACCATAAGGGTGGATATGAACCTCACCATCCGTTCCCCGAAGCTTACGCTCAACTGAAATAATAGATAGTTATAAGGCCGGGCGAGGGTATAGCTGACGGCTCCGGTTCGAATATCCTCTTCCACTTTCTGATGCACCCTGGGGCGCGAAATAACGATGGACTCGGTAAATACCAGGTACCAGAGCATCTGTTTAAGGTCAAACCCGCCAATCACTCCGGCGCCGGAGCGGCTGTAGGTGACCGTCCATAGATTGACGAATACAAACAGGATAACCACCAGGAACCCCGACCTGAAAATCACTTCGGAAGTATACGCCAGGTAATTCTTTGCGCTCAAAGCGGCGGCAGCTAAGTATTTATCCATCGATTTGAGCATTCTGCTCCGCCTCCCGCCCCGCCGGATCACCCGAAAGGTAGATATGCTGGATTATCGATTCCAGGGGTGGATCCTGAATGGTTATGTCCCGGACCGAATTTTGCGCAACTATCCGGCTCACCACTTCGTTTGCGTCCTGTACCTTTAAATTGACCTCCAGTTTGACCACCGGCCCGCTTCGTTCGATCACACTGACCCCCGGCGGCAGGTCCAGATCGGCGTGTTGTCCGGCAAATTCGATTTCGATGATCTTGGTGTGGAAAAAGTTCTTCCTCATCTCCCTGATATTCGACTCCAGCACGATTCTGCCCTCGTTTAGAACTATGACATCCTCGCATAGGCGCTCGATGTCACCGGTGTCGTGGGATGTTAGAATTATGGTCACTTTTTTTTGCCTGTTTAGGTCTCTTAAAATATCTATCACCATGGACCTAGCCACCACGTCCAGGCCGATAGTCGGTTCGTCCAGAAACAGTATCTTGGGATTATGGATGAGAGCTGCGGCAATCTCGCAGCGCATGCGCTGCCCCAGGGAAAGCTTGCGCACCGGTTGGTAGAGGAAGGAGCTAAGATCGAAAAGCTCGACCAGCTCCTTCATTCGCTTTTTCAGCTCTACCCGGTCTATGTCGTATATCCTTCCCAGCAAAAGAAAGGTATCGATGGGAGGCAGGTGGTACCATAATTGGGACCTCTGCCCGAATACGGAGGAAATATGGTAAGCCAATTTGCTTCGGTATTTAAAAGGGTCCATTCCCAGAACCCTTATACTGCCCTGCGTCGGGCTTAAGATTCCGCACAGCAGCTTTATCATTGTGGATTTGCCCGCTCCGTTGGGCCCAATAAGTGCCAGAGCCCGCCCGGGTTCCACTTTAAAAGAGACGTCTTTTACCGCCTCTATCACCTGCCGCTCTCGACGCATCCACCCCTTGATCTTCCATAGGGTATAGTGTTTTGAAACGCGTTTAACCTCGATACACAAAGGAGGTCAATTTTCCCTATACAAAGCTAAACAATCTATAACTTTGTTAGGTACTCATTGTGCAGACCCCAACGAGCACTATACTGTCGGGGCCGACGGCTACCTCCATCACCGTCTGGCCAGCCCAGCACCCCTATTAAATAGGGGAGACCCATATTCCCCCGGCTTTAGGCCTCTGGCTGCCAGGCCGCTTCCCGGCGTTTTCCGTCCCTCGGGCTTTAGCCCTAAGGCACATACCGGGAGGGGGAGTTACCCCGCCTGCCTGCCGCCCCTTAACCCCCACCACAGGGTGTTGCCGGACTCCCGGGAAGTTCGGCAGGGAAGAGCGGCAGGCTTAAAAGCTAAAACGTCAGCCCGTCCCGCTTAACATGAAGGACAGCCACTCTGTGGGCCCCCAGCCCCGAAAAATCTTGTCCTCTCTTATGGCCCGCTTTCGGGCAGCCTTATAAAGACCAAAGAGTTTGCCCCAGAGCCCGAAGGGCTTCCATCCTTCCTTAGGCGAAAGCCTCCTCAAGAGTTCCCGGGGCATCCTCTCCGCAAATCCTAATGCCCGGCGGGCTATCACAAGGGCCGCCGCCTGGTGAGCGGACAGCCCATAGGCTTCCGAATACTTGAAGTACCCGATAAGGGAAGTGAATTTGGCAGATACGGTAAAGACTGCGATACCCCTCTTCCTCAAAGCCACGACAATCCGGTTGAAAAGGAGTTTCTTGCAGAAGTTGTGAGTTATCCGATTGAAGAGGCGGTTGGTGTCGTGGTCCTGGGCAAAGGACAGCTCTTCCAGGGCTACCTGCTTTATACCCAGCAATTCCAGCCATTCGGCTATGTCTTTA
>JASUSP010000027.1 GCA_030446005.1 Tepidanaerobacteraceae bacterium
GCTGATAGCGCCGATAGCGATGGAAGAAGGCCTTCGTTTTGCTATCCGCGAGGGTGGCAGGACAGTAGGGGCCGGCGTGGTGACCGAGATAATTGAATAAGTAAATTGGAAGATAAAAAGGGGAATCGGGAGATTCCCCTTTATTTTTGGCTTTTTATTGACAATAAAAGCGAATTATGATAAATTGAATTAAGTGACTACCTGTATGGCAGAGTGTACCGAACTAAAGGTGGGTAGGAGGTGTCCTGATGAGGGTTAACATAGTGCTGGAGTGCACAGAATGCAAGCACAGGAATTACCATACCGAGAAGAACAAGAAAAACGACCCCGATAGGTTAGAACTTAGGAAGTTCTGCAAATACTGCGGGCGTCATACTCTCCACAGAGAGACAAAATAAAATTGTTCCTTTTGAGGGGGATAATATTTAATGGCAGCCGGCGGCGAAGGTTTTTTAAAAAGAAGCAGCAAATTTATAAAAGAAGTAAGGTCCGAGCTAAAAAAGGTGACCTGGCCTACGAAAGATGAGCTGGTGTCTTCCACCATAGTGGTTATCGTATCAGTGGCCTTGGTAAGCGGATTTATATGGATAGTTGACAGCATATTGTTGAACGTCTTAAAGCTTATTCTCCGGTAAGGGAGGGCGGGGTAAAACCCCTTGCGCGATATGTCTAAAAACTGGTACGTGATTCATACTTATTCCGGTTACGAAAACAAGGTAAAGGCAAATCTGGAAAAACGCGTAGAGTCCATGGGGATGCAGGATAAAATTTTCCGGGTTCTGGTTCCCGTGGAGGAAGAAGTGGAGATAAAAAACGGCAAGAAAAAGGTGACGCAGCGCAAGATATTTCCGGGATACGTGTTGGTTGAAATGATAGTCACCGATGATTCGTGGCATGTAGTCAGGAACACTCCCGGGGTTACCGGTTTTGTAGGGACCGGGAACAAACCCATCCCGCTGCAGGAATCGGAGGTCAAAGCCATATTAAAAAAGATGGGCATAGAAGAGCCGAAACCCAAGATTGAACTTGATATAAATCAAAACGTAAAAGTAGTTTCGGGACCTTTTGAAAACTTCGTGGGCAAAGTCGTGGAAATCAATCACGAAAAGCAGAAGATAAAAGTTCTCATTTCCATGTTCGGCAGGGAAACGCCGATTGAGCTGGATTACGATCAGATTGAAAAATTATAGTATCGCAAGGAGGTGCTAGCATGGCCAAAAAAGTAGTGGCAGTGGTAAAGCTTCAGATTCCTGCTGGAAAAGCTACGCCCGCTCCACCGGTAGGTCCTGCACTGGGTCCTACGGGTATCAATATAATGAATTTCTGCAAGGAGTTCAATGAAAAGACCGCATCTCAGGTGGGGCTAATAATTCCAGTGGAACTTACCGTATATCAAGACAGGTCCTATACTTTTGTCCTCAAGACGCCGCCGGCGTCGGTATTGCTTAAAAAAGCTGCCGGAATCGAGAAGGGTTCTGGGGAGCCCAACAAGAACAAGGTTGGCAAGGTTACGAGAAAGGACATCAGAGAAATCGCAGAACTGAAGATGAAGGACCTGAACGCCGCTAGCCTCGAGGCGGCTATGCGGATGATAGAAGGAACGGCCCGCAGCATGGGTATCACGGTGGTTGATTAGTGTAAAAATAAATACGAAATAAAGTGGGAGGAATATTTCCGATAGTACCACAGGGAGGGTTAGGAATGCCAAAAAGAAGCAAGAGTTATCTTGAAGCGTTAAAACTGGTGGACAGAACAAAATTGTACGAGCCCAGGGAAGCCATCGAGCTTGCCCTGAAGACGGCCAACAAAAAGTTCGATGAAACCATCGAGGTGGCGGTAAGGCTCGGAGTCGACCCGCGGCATGCCGACCAGCAGGTAAGGGGAACCGTGGTTCTTCCTCACGGCACGGGTAAAACCCCGAAAGTCTTGGTGTTTGCGAAAGGCGATAAAGCCACCGAAGCCGAGCAAGCAGGAGCCGACTACGTAGGTGCGGAAGATTTGATTGCAAAAATTGAAGAGGGATTTTTGGACTTCGATGTGGCCGTGGCGACTCCAGACATGATGGGTGCGGTGGGTAAGTTAGGCCGCATATTAGGACCAAGAGGCCTTATGCCAAACCCCAAAGCGGGGACCGTTACCTTTGATGTGGGAAAAACCGTAAAGGAAATCAAAGCAGGAAAGATAGAATACCGTGTGGACAAAACGGGAATAGTTCACGCACCTATCGGCAAGAAGTCCTTCGGCCCCGACAAACTAATGGATAATTTCATGGCCCTCATTGAATCGATAATCAAAGCAAAACCTGCGGCTGCTAAGGGAACTTATTTGAGGAGCATAACAATCTCAAGTACGATGGGTCCCGGAATTAAAATAAATCCGACAAAAGTAACGGAAAAGAAATAAAACGGGATTTTAAAAAATTAAATAGAGAATTACGTTCGCTGCAGAAAGTAGGTGCCGAAAGGCTTAATATCCTACCGAGGCGAAGGCAAAGTATTTATAAGGGTGAATACAAGGCCTTTCTGTACCTCTGCAGGAAGGCCTTTTTAGTTTATTAGCTTTCTCGTGCAAGGAGGTGAGAAGGTGGGAGCCAGGGAGGAAAAGCAAAAGCTCGTGGCGGAACTTAAGGATAAGTTCAGCAGGGCAAGAGCGGCCATATTGACCGATTACAAAGGACTAAATGTGGCCGAGATGACCGAGCTGCGCAGCAAGTTGAGGGAGCAGGGCATCGAATACAAGGTAGTCAAAAATACCCTCACGAGGATTGCGGTCAAGGACTTGGATTTTAACCTGGATGAATACCTGCAGGGACCGACTGCGATCGCCTTCGGCTACGACGACCCCGTAACCCCGGCTAAAATTCTGATGGATTTTGCCAAGGACCACAAAAACCTGGAAATAAAAGGCGGTATAGTTGAGGGACGGGTGTCGGACAAGGCCACGGTGGAGCAGTTGGCGAAGCTCCCCCGGAAGGAGGAACTCATCGCCAAGGCCGTGGGAGCAATCCAATCGCCCCTTTTCGGGATCGTATGGGTGCTCCAGGGCCCGATTCGCGACCTGGTCTATACTCTCCAGGCCATTCAGGAAAAGAAGGCATCCTGATTCTAAAGACCTTAAAAAGAGTAGTTACGGCGGCATAGCCGCCTGTGGCAGTTGACTTTGAAATTAAACAAATAAGGATAAAAAAACAGGGAGGATGAAAAAAATGACAAAGGACGAAATCATTGCTGCTATAGAAAATATGACGGTTCTTGAGCTTTCGGAACTGGTAAAGGCTTTGCAGGAGAAATTCGGCGTGACGGCTGCCGCACCGGTAGCTGTGGCTGCTGGTCCTGCTGCTCCTGGTGCTGCCGCTGAGGCTGCAGCTCCCGAACAGACGGAATTTGACGTAATTTTGGCGAATGCCGGAGCTGAAAAAATCAAGGTAATCAAGGTGGTAAGGGAACTTACGGGCCTTGGCTTGAAGGAAGCGAAGGACCTGGTAGACAACGCCCCGAAACCCATCAAAGAAAAGGTAAGCAAAGAAGAAGCCGAGCAGATAAAGGCGAAGCTTGCCGAAGTCGGTGCTACCGTCGAGATAAAATAACAACGCCTTTTAAAAAAGCCGCGGGCTCGAGCTCGCGGCTTTATGCAACAAACCCTTGACGAAAAAAAGATTTTGTTATAAAATAAAAACTGCGCTGTAAAATGACGTCGCGGGGTGGAGCAGTCCGGTAGCTCGTCGGGCTCATAACCCGAAGGTCGCTGGTTCAAATCCAGCCCCCGCCACCAAAAAAAATAACATGGCGGCGTAGCTCAGGTGGCTAGAGCATGCGGTTCATACCCGCAGTGTCCGGGGTTCAAATCCCTGCGCCGCTACCAAAAGTGGCCCTGTGGTCAAGTGGTTAAGACACCGCTCTTTCAAGGCGGTAACAGGGGTTCGACTCCCCTCAGGGTCACCATTTCTATTTATGAACAAAAAAGTCGCAGGTTGCGACTTTTATTTTTTTTTGTCTAACGATTTTTTTATGAAGCAACATTATATTGACATATTTTGTTTTGAGACGGGTGTATAATAAAGCCTACCAAAAATCTGTGGTAGGTGATTGAATTGATTAATAAAACCAAAATTCATAAACCTGACTTTGCAGCGCTGCAGTTGTCGGTAGCGATTGACGCATTGATACTGCATGTTGCGGCTTTCTTCCTGGGGAGGGTTCCAATACTGGAGATATATCCCCTTGGTATTTCCGCAACCGCTGCGGCTGCCCATTATCGCGGAAAATTTTTGACGGTGGGAATTGCATCTCTTTTAGGAACGCTTACGGCGGCTGGGGAATTGATGGCCGTGAAATATGCGGTGGCGATAACGGTTTTTGCAATCCTATACCATTTGCTGCAAAAGAAAGTAAAAAACAATGATTTGCTTGTCGGAGGTTGTATCTTCGTTTCATCGGCTGTGTCTGGAATTTTGATGTTCACGGTAAAAACCGCGAGTTTATACGATTACCTTTTAATTTTCATGGAAGCCGGGCTTGCTTTTGTCTTTGCCCACGTTATTCCGTACGGCTTACCCGGCGTGTTTAAAACCCGCGCGACAAAAATAGAAAAAAACCTGTGCCTCATATTGATAGCCGGCGGTGTTTTAAAGTTAATAGGATTTTGTGAATTTTTCGGTATAAACCTGAAAGAAGCGCTAAGTACAGCGACGATTCTCATTTCTTCTGCTGCCGGTTCGGGAGCGGGAGCCACTGCGGGAGCGGTGTTGGGGATTATGGGTAATCCATCTTCAGCAGCCCCGTGGTCGGCGGGAACGCTGGCTTTTGCTGGTATGGTCGCCGGAGCTTTTGCAAAGATGGGGAAGTACGGAGTTGCCGTCGGGTTTGCCCTTGGGTATCTAATCTTAAACCTATATGCGGGCTTTGTTGGGGAAGCCGCCATTAAACTTCCTTCACTCATTTTTGGATTTTTCGTCTTTTTGCTGCTACCTGTGAATCTGTTGGAGAAAGTAGCGTCGTATTTTACGGAGGACGGAGGCGAGGATGAGCTAGCAATAAGACGGGAGATTTTTAAAGACAGGCTTTACGAACTCGCCAGGTTTTTCGACGACCTTTCGGGAGCTTTGATATTGCCCTCGGAAAATGAGGAACAAAAGGGATTTTTTGAAAGGTATTACCATAAAGTAAAAAGCGAAATCTGTGCTGAATGCAACATGTACAAGACGTGTTGGGAAAAGGAATTCAAGGGGACGGTCAGGGCATTATACGAAGTTTTGAAAGATGAAAAAGGTTTTTATCATGGTTCAGCATTGAGTTTTCTCCAATGCCGTTGCGAAAGGATTGAAGAAATTAAGGGAATATCAAGGTACATGAACATTAGAAGGAATTTTGAAGCGAAAATGGAGAGCATAATTAAAAAGCAAAGAGAAGTTGTGGTCAATAATTTTAAAGGTACCGCCCGAATTATAAGGACGCTGGCAGATGGCGCGTTTCCAGAGGGCACTTTTTGCGGGATGGAAGAAAAGATAAAAAGCAAGCTATCCGAAAGGGCCATAAGGGTCGATTATATATATACCGTTAAAAATTTGGACAAGCTTCAGGTAAATATAGTGAAAAGTCCGTGTGTAAAAGGCAGCCTTTGCGAGAGAGAAATACCCGCGGGCGTGGCAGAAGCAATCGGAACAGAAGTTGCGGTAAAGGTGGTTGAATGTCCTCTTCGTAGTGGAGGTCCAAGATGCAGGCTTAAAGCCATCCCGAAGGGAAGTTACCGGGTGAGCGTGGGAGTAGTTAGTCTCCCCGAGCAAGGCGCCGAAGTTTCGGGAGATAGCTTCTCATTTGTGGAACTGGAAAGCGGCAATTATATGCTGGCAATCAGCGATGGCATGGGAGTGGGAGAAAAGGCTAGGAAAGAAAGCGAAAGGACACTTTCGATGCTGGAGGAACTCCTGGAAGCGGGCTATGACAGTCAAAATTCCATTGATATTCTGAATTCCGCAATGCAATTAATGAGAAACGAAGACAGTTTTTCCACATTGGATGTGGTTTTGATAGATACCTATTCTGGCAAGGCGGAATTTCTGAAAGCCGGGGCGGTGAGCAGTTTTATCAAAAGAGGTAAAAACGTGGAAGTTATAAAAGGCGGGGCGCTTCCCGTCGGTATAATAGACAGCATAACGGTAAGCAGCGTCAAGAAGAATCTTAAAGCCGGTGATATGATAGTCCTCCTTAGCGATGGGGCTTTGGATTCCTTTTCGGACGAAGACGATAAGGAAGCGGCAATGGTAAAATTTCTGGAAAAGGCAAGTACCACAAATCCGCAGGAATTGGCCAACATGATTCTTCAAAAAGTGAGGGAGAACAGGAAGACCATAAAAGACGATATGACTGTATTGGTGGGCGGCGTCTGGCGATATACCCGTTCCGTATGAGAAAGGCCGTAACGGCCTTATTTTTGTGCTTGTATTTCGGAATCACTTCTGATATTATTTAATTTAAAATGAAGTTATGTTGGATATTCGTCTTTTGGTGGATAAATCATGGATATCATAGAGGTATTTAAAAATACGGTTTTAAAACACAGAATGCTAAAAAGTGGCGACAGGGTACTGGTGGGCGTGTCAGGTGGGCCCGATTCGGTGTGCCTTCTACATCTTTTGTTCCGTTTTAAAGAGGAGTTTGGCATCAGTTTGGCGGTGGCCCACCTCAATCATTCATTTCGCGGTCGGGAAGCGGATGAGGATGAAGCTTTTGTAAAAGACCTTGCCCGAAAATGGGATTTACCTTTTTATGCGGAAAAAATAGATGTCCCGGCTTATATAAGGGAAACGGGACTTTCACCGGAGGATGCGGCCCGAAGGGTAAGATATGCCTTTTTTGAGCGCGTAAGGGAAAAAATCAAGGCCAGTCGGATTGCCCTTGCGCACAACAGCAATGACCGCGAGGAGACCATACTCATGAATATCTTCCGGGGAAGCGGGATTGAAGGGCTTGTGGGCATTGAGCCGGTAAGAAACCATTACATCCGCCCTTTAATCGAAGTGGAAAGAGATGCCATAGAGGAATACCTGAGAAAGGAGGGTATTCCTTACCGGATAGACAGCACCAATCTTCAGACCATTTATTTCAGGAATAAGATCAGGCTGGAGTTAATTCCGCTCATCAAGAGGGACTATTGTCCGCACCTTTCGGCAGCTTTAAAAAGGCTTTCCGAAATTGCTTCCCTTGATGTGTCCTTCCTGGAGGAGCTTTCGCGGGAAGCTTACGGCAAGACGGCAAAAAGGATGCCCGGCGGCGTAATGATAAACTTGGAAAAGTTCGGAGGAATGCACGATTCCCTGAAGTTCAGGGTGGTGAGAAAAGCTGTGGAGGAAATTCTGGGAAATTTGCAAGACTTTGAATACAGGCACGCAAAAATGCTGGTGGAATTTATAAAGGAAAAGCCCACGGGAAGTAAATTAAATTTGCCGCACGGGCTTGTAGGTGAAAAAAGCTACGAGTATTTTTATATTTACGGCAAAGCTCCGCCGGAGTCAAAAAGCTTTTATTATGAACTTCCCGTGCCCGGGGAAGTTGAAATACCTGAGGCGGGAGCTGTGATCGCAGCCCGAATAGCCGAAGTTAAAGAAGGCTTTTCTCTTAAGAAAAGTCCTCACTTAGCTTATCTGGATTATGACAGGATAAAAGACCGGCTGGCAGTAAGAAACCGCAGGCCGGGGGATAGATTTATTCCGTTTGGAAGCGGATTTTCCAAGAAACTCCAGGATTTTTTCGTAGACAGCAAAATTCCCGCAAGGGAAAGGGACAGGGTGCCGCTTGTCGTTTCGGGAGACCGGATACTCTGGGTTTGCGGCATGAGGATAGATGAAAGGTTTAAGGTTACCGACAAGACGAAAAAGGTATTGGTCCTGGAAATGAAAACAAAAAATAAAATGCAGGAGGAATAGTTGTGCTGGAAGATATAAAAGAAATTTTAATTACTGAGGAAGAAATAAAAAACAAACTCAAGGAACTGGGAGAAAAAATAACCGAAGACTACAGGGACAAAAAAGACGTATTGCTCGTCGGAGTTTTGAAGGGGGCGGTGCTTTTTATTGCCGACCTTATCAGGCACATAAATTTGCCGGTGCAGGTGGATTTCATGGCGGTGTCCAGCTACGGCGCATCCACCGAGTCGTCGGGCGTGGTTAGGATATTAAAGGACCTTGACGAAAATATAGAGGGTAAAAATATTTTAATTGTGGAGGACATAATAGATTCAGGGCTAACATTGAGCTACCTTTATAACATACTGAAATCCAGAAAGCCTGCCAGCATAAAAATTTGCGCGCTTCTGGATAAGCCCAGCAGGCGAAAGGTTAATATTAAGGTGGACTACCTTGGTTTTGAGATTCCAGACCATTTTGTGGTGGGGTACGGCCTTGATTACAACGAAAAATACAGGAATCTACCTTTTATAGGTATTTTAAAGGATGAGGCTGTAAAATCAGCAAACTGAAGGTAAAGATTTTTAGGGCTTTGAAAATATGATAATATTGTGGTAGAATATCGAAGGGATTATTCGGCCCTTGAAGGGAGGAACAATATTGAACAATTTTCTTCGCAACGCAAGTTTTTACCTTTTGATATTTATTCTGCTTTTATCTCTGGTTCAGTGGTACTCCACAAGGAGCGATATTCAAGCAAAGATAGGCTACACCGACCTAATTCGCCTTATAGATAACGGCTCGGTAAAAGAGATAAAAATGATGGATAACAATATAGAGGGAACTTTGAAAGACGGCCGCAAATTCACGAGTTACGTTCCCGATAAAACGGTGTTTATAGAAAGAATTCAGCCGAGAATAGATAGGGGAGAACTCGCCCTCATTGCCCAGCCAGTGCCCACCGTCCCATGGTGGTCTCAGATAATTCCTTCCATATTGATGGGTTTGCTCTTTGTTGGCGCCTGGTTTTTCATAATGCAGCAGAGCCAGGGCGGGGGCAGCAGGGTGATGAGCTTCGGCCGGAGCAGGGCCAGGCTTCACACCGACGACAAGAAAAAGGTGACTTTTAAAGACGTTGCGGGCGTAGATGAAGCTAAAGAAGAGCTCCAGGAAGTGGTGGAGTTTTTAAAACACCCGAAAAAATTTATAGAATTGGGAGCGAGAATTCCGAAAGGAGTGCTTCTCGTAGGCCCTCCGGGCACGGGTAAAACCCTGCTGGCCCGGGCGGTAGCGGGAGAAGCGGGCGTCCCCTTTTTCAGCATAAGCGGTTCCGACTTCGTGGAGATGTTCGTGGGCGTCGGTGCAGCCCGGGTGCGCGACCTGTTCGAGCAGGCGAAGAAAAACGCTCCATGCATAGTATTCATAGATGAGATAGACGCCGTTGGCAGGCAAAGGGGAGCTGGACTGGGCGGCGGCCACGATGAGCGAGAACAGACATTAAACCAGCTCTTAGTGGAAATGGATGGTTTTACCATAAACGAGGGGATTATAATAATCGCGGCAACCAACAGGCCCGATATATTGGACCCGGCTCTTTTGAGACCCGGCAGGTTCGACCGCCAGATAGTGGTGGACCGGCCGGACGTCAAGGGCAGGGAAGAGATATTAAGGGTTCACGCAAGGAACAAACCCCTAGCCGAAGATGTGGACCTGGGAGTGCTGGCCAGGAGGACTCCCGGATTTACTGGGGCCGATTTGGAAAACCTTATAAATGAAGCGGCTTTGCTTGCAGCCCGAAGAAACAAGAAAAAGATAACAATGGAAGAGCTGGAAGAGGCTATAACCCGTGTAGTGGCGGGACCGGAGAAGAAAAGCCGCATAATGACCGAACGCGAAAGGAAACTGGTGGCCTACCATGAGGCGGGTCACGCAGTGGTGGCAGAACTCCTGCCTAACGTCGACCCGGTACATGAGGTTTCCATAATCCCGAGGGGCAGGGCCGGAGGATATACCCTCATCCTGCCGAAGGAAGACCGGTTCTTTATGAGTAAAAGCGAGCTTCTCGACCACGTTACGCATCTATTGGGAGGCAGGGCTTCGGAGGAGCTGGTGCTGAAAGAAGTCAGTACCGGCGCGCAGAACGATTTGGAGCGGGCGACCGAAATAGCTCGGAGAATGGTTATGGAATACGGAATGAGCGAAACCTTGGGTCCCATGACACTGGGGCACAAGCAGGAAGAAGTATTTTTGGGAAGGGACCTGGCAAGGGGCAGGAATTACAGCGAAGAAGTAGCGGCGGCTATAGACAAGGAAGTGAGGAACATCATCGACAAATGCTACAGCAGGGCAAAGACTCTGCTGAGCGAAAATATAAATAAACTTCATAAAGTGGCCGAAGCCCTCTTAGAGCGCGAAAAACTTTCGGAAGAAGAATTCCGGGAGGTTTTCGCAAGTGCCTAAAAAGCATCGAAAGACCCACCATAAGGTGGGTCTATTTTTTTTTTTGCATATTAATCTGAATGGGTGAAAATATAAAATAACGAGCACCTAAAAAGAAAAGAGCTGGAAGGTGGTATTGGTGAATCTTTCGGGAGAATTATCTTTCCTTGCCGTGGCGGCGCTGGCGGGACTTCTCATGGCGGTGCAGGGGTCCATGAATTCGGTGGTGAGCAGGGCCATAGGAATTTCGGGTGCCACCTTTATCGTGCACCTTACTGCAACTTTAGTAATGGCGGCGGTTATCTTTTCAGGGGCGGGCAGGACCGCCTGGGAAAAATACGATAGCGTGCCGTGGTACGATTATCTCGGAGGCGCTATAGGAGTTCTCATTACGTACGCGGTGGTGATAAGCATACCCAAACTGGGAGCGGCAGTGGCAACCACCGCCATAATTGTGGGTCAGGTGCTGACAGCTTGCCTTCTGGACCATTTTGGATTTTTTGGCCTCGAAAAAGCTCCATTTACCTGGATGCGCTTTTTCGGCCTTGTACTGTTATCCATAGGTGCCAAATTAATCCTCAACTGAGTGCGGAAAAGTTGACAAATGTTACCTGGAAAGATATAATATGAAATAAACATATCATTATATAATGAAGCGAAGGCATAAAAATTTAAATGGGGGGTTTGGAATGGACCTAGCCAGAACTCTGCTGGGAGAAAAGGTAATAGAACAGGGCGTGCGGTTTTTGGTGAACGAACCGATAAACAACATGGAAAGGATGCTGGAATGGGTAGAAAAAATTCCGATGCCGGAGCACCACAGGAGAAACGTGAGTTCAGTCAAAAAATTCCTCCAAAATAAGGATTCCAACTGGTACAAGTTTGCAGAGCGGCTGCTTACCAATACCCATCCCAACGTTAAACAGAAGATGGCGGTAAACTTTTTCGTGAACGCCAGCTTCCTCGGAGTGCCGAGGCAGATGGAAAATGCGAAAAAACTGGGATGCTCGGTGCCGTGGGCGCTGCTGGTAGACCCGACGGAAAGGTGCAACCTAAACTGCATCGGCTGCTGGGCAGGCGATTACCAGAGAAGGGAAGAGCTGAGCTTTGAACTTATGGACAGGATCTGCACTGAAGCCCAGGAGCTGGGAATATACTTCATGGTCATGTCCGGCGGCGAACCGCTTCTGAGAAAGGACGATATACTGAAGCTCGCGGAAAAGCACGGCTCAATGGTGTTTCACCTTTTCACAAACGGGACTTTAGTGGACGACGAACTCGTTAAAAACATGCAGAGGCTCGGCAACGTGACCTTAGCTTTCAGCATCGAGGGGTTTGAGGAAACGACGGACAGGCGAAGGGGCAAAGGGGTTTTCAAGAAGGTAATGAACGCCATGGATAAAATGAGAGAAGCGGGGCTCATATACGGCGTATCGGTGACCTACACGAGGCACAATACCGAGGAACTTGCCAGCGAGGAGTTCGTGGATATGCTGGTCGATAAAGGGGCGGCCTTCGCCTGGTATTTTACTTACATACCCATAGGCAAGGATGTGGACCTTGAGATGATGGCAACGCCTGAGCAAAGGGCATATATATACGACAGGATTTTGGAATACAGGAAGACCAAGCCCATTTTAATAATAGACTTCTGGAACGACGGCGAGGCTTCCAACGGCTGCATAGCCGGAGGCAGGAGATACCTTCATATAAATGCTCAGGGAGAAGTTGAACCGTGTGCTTTTGTTCACTACTCCACGTGCAATATTAAAAATTTGAGCCTCAAAGATGCGTTGCGTTCGCCGCTGATGCTGGCCTATCAAAAAAGGCAGCCTTTCAACATGAACATGAGAAGACCGTGTCCCCTCATAGATAATCCGGAAATGCTCAAGGAAATTGTGGAGGAAAGCGGGGCCTACAGCACGCAGCTTACTGCCAACGAGACAGCAGCGGAATTTGCAGAAAAATTGAAGCCCTATGCCGAAAAATGGGGTGAAATAGCGGACAAAATCTGGTATGATAAAAAAGTAAAAGAAGGAGAATGCTGCAAGGGGGGAACCGATTGACGTTGAATTCAGTTGAATCGAAAGTAAGGTTTTTGGAAAGCTTGGCCGACAAGACCAGGCTCAGAATAGTGGAAGCTTTGAGAGAAAGGGAAAAAACGGTGAGTCAACTGGTTCAGGAACTGGGTGCGAGCCAGTCGAATATTTCGGGACACCTGAGGCTTCTTAAGATAAGCGGAATCATAAAAAGCCGGCAGGAAGGGAAATACGTATACTACAGCTTGAGCAGCAGCGTTATCGCCGAATTTCTCACGAAGCTGGAAGACCTGCTTATTGCAATGAAAAGGGAAGCCCTTGAAAGCGCATAAGAGGGCTTCCCTCTTTTGCTGAATTTTATTTAACGGCTTGCTGGCAAACGTTAGCCTCGTTTTCGTAGCAGATTTTTGCCCTTTTGCCCATGTAGGCTGCAAGTTCGATAACGTTCATGGCATAGCCGTATTTGTTATGGTAACACGCAAGGGCTGTCCTTAATTTATATATTGCAACTTTGAAAATCACACATTATTATGTCATAATGCAGCGTTGATTTTTCCGTTGGTTATGATAAAATAAGACTGTAATTCGTCCGGCATCCCGAGGGAGCCGGAACGGGAGGTGAAAAAATGAACAGCGGCAGGGCGAAGGGAGCGGCACTCGGGGTAAGAACCCTAGCGGTAGCAGGGGTTCTGGGGGCTATCTCCATAGTCCTAGGTATGACTCCACTGGGGTTCATACCCGTTCCCACTGCGGCGGGACATGCTACGATTATGCACATCCCGGCCGTATTGGGAGGAGTGCTGGAAGGACCGGTAACAGGGGGCTTAGCAGGTCTCATTTTCGGCCTTCACAGCTTCATCAGGGTAGGCTCTCCAATTTTTGCCGACCCAGTAATTGCGATTTTGCCCAGGATAATGATTGGTGTGGTGGCGCACTACGCCTACCGGCTTACCGGTAGCGTGGCCCTGGCAGCGGCTTTCGGCACCATCACCAATACAGCGGGAGTCCTGGGGCTTGCGGTCATGAGGGGATATTTACCAGCTCCCGCAGCATGGGCGGTTGCTGTTACCCACGGTATCCCCGAGATAGTGGTGGCTGTTTTGATAACCGCCCTGGTCTATAGGAGTCTTAAAAGGGCAAGAAGGTGATATTTTGCTTCTCACCATAGACGTGGGCAACACCAACATAGTTTTCGGAGTTTTCAAAGGGAAAGAACTCGCAGCCCACTGGAGATTTTCGACCCACAAGGAACAGACGGAAGACGAATACGGTATCCTTTTAAAGAACCTGATGGAAGATGCGGGTATCGACTGCGGGCAAATAAAAGGGGTCGTAATATCGTCCGTGGTTCCCACCGTTACTCCCTATTTGGAAAAAATGTGCGGGAAATATCTCGGAGTTAAGCCATTACTGGTCGGGCCGGGCATTAAAACGGGAATTAACGTAAGGGTGGAAAATCCCCGCGAAGTGGGAGCAGACAGGATAGTTAACATGGTGGGCGCAACCCACAAATATAAAGTTCCCCTAATTGTTGTAGATTTCGGGACCGCCACTACTTTCGACGCGGTAAGCTCCAATATGGAATTCCTCGGGGGCGCTATCGCCCCCGGACTTTTGATTTCGGCCGAGGCCCTTTTCAAAAGCGCATCAAAGCTTTTCCGGGTAGAGATAGTAAAGCCCGAAAGGGCTATAGGAAAAAACACCGCTACCAACATTCAATCGGGCCTCTTTTACGGGTATGCGGGATTGGTAGACAACATAGTGGAATTGATGAAAAAGGAAATGGAGGAAGAACTGGGTGAGGAAGACATATTTGTGGTAGCAACGGGCGGAGTTGCGCATCTTATTGCGCCCGGAACCAGGACGATAGATAAGGTTGACAGCATGCTGACCCTCGAGGGGTTGAGGATAATATATGAAAAAAATGCAATTTGATTGGGGAAACTGGAAAGGTTTCCCCAATCTTGACTTTCCGCCGATATTCCTTGCGCCGATGGCGGGAATAACCGACCTTCCGTTCAGGCTGATTTGCAAGGAGTTCGGAGCCGATGTGGTGATAACCGAGATGGTAAGCAGCCGGGGCATATATTACGGCGACCCAAAGACGGAATCACTGCTTGCCGTGGACCCCGGCGAACATCCCATAGGGGTTCAGCTGTTCGGCAACGACCCTGAATTTTTCTTTCACGCCATCGAGAAGATAAAGGACCGTCCCTTCGATTTCATAAACGTAAACATGGGATGCCCGACTCCGAAGATTGTGAAAAACGGCGATGGATGCGCCTTGATGAGGGAACCGGCACTTGCCCGGGAGATAATCAGGGAATCGGTGAGAGCATCAAGGGTGCCGGTTACGGTGAAAATCCGAAAGGGCTGGGATGACGAGCACGTAAACGCCGTTGAATTTTCGAAAATGGCCGAAGAGAGCGGAGCAGCCATGGTTATCATCCACGGAAGGACCAGGGAGCAGTTTTACAGCGGGAAAGCTGATTGGGATATAATAAGGAGAATAAAGGAGGCTGTAAGCGTCCCCGTCATAGGAAACGGCGATGTTTTTTCGGCTAAAGACGCTCTATCGATGCTGGAGCAAACGGGTTGCGACGGCGTCATGGTGGGGCGCGGGGCCTTGGGAAATCCGTTTATCTTTCGGGAAATAAAGCATTATTTGAAGACGGGCGAAAAACTTCCGAAACCCACCCTGGAGGAAAGAAAGCTCGTAATATACAGGCACCTTGATTTGGCGCTGAATTTTCACGGTGAAAAAATCGGTCTGCTGGAGATGAGAAAGCACATAGCATGGTACTTGAAGGGGTTGCCTCATTCTTCAGCTATAAAGCAAAAAATTCAAAGAAGCAATAAGGTCGACGAAATTAAATCTTTACTGGAGGAGTATTTTGTAAGGTTGAGAAATGCCGCCGGGCAGGAGGTGATTTGATTGGAGACCTTTGCCCTTCCGATTACCAATGGCGTTTTACCCCGGATCACCGGGGGAAATATGACCGGCCTTTTTTTAGAACCCTATTTTTCAAAAATGCTCCTGAAGGCGGGAAAGGGAAGGGAAATATTTTTGTTTCCGATGTCACTGGAAGACCGGGAATTTTATCCGGTTGGAGTTATGGCCAGAATAGAAGAACTGTGGATGCAACGGGTGGTGCCTAACAAAAACATCGTAGGGCTTTTCGCCAGGGTATCGGGGATGGAAAGGTACAAAGCGGGAGGTTTTGAATTTCACGACGAAGGGCTCGTGGCTTACAACTTGGAAAGAATAGACCTGACTGAACTGAGAGAAAGCGGATATCCCGTAATTTGCGGCGCGGGGTGGCGACCTGCAGGTGGCTATACCACTTTCGGTTCTGACAGAAAAAGCCTGGAGATAACAATTTACGGGTGGGAATACGAGACGGGCAAAAAGGTGGCCATCGTGGGCCGCCTGAGCCGGGAGGAAATAGAGCCCCAGCAGGCGCACACAGTTGAGCATGCCATTATCAGGTCTTTAAAAAATTACGCCCTCTGCACTCCTAAAACTCTGAGGGTCTGCATGCAGAGGGAAGCCGAAGAGCTGAAGTGGTCGGTGGAAGTAGGAATCGCGCACAAACTTCCCGAAGTATTTGGGGTAACGGGAAGCGGCGTTTGCGGCAATCCCATGACCCGGATGACCTCGATTTACCTCGGGGAGGAATTGAGAAAACAGTTGAAAAAAGGCCTTAATATCTTTGAATCCTTGAGCGAAGCAAGAAGAAAGACATTATCCAGGATTACGCAGGACCTTGATATTTCCACGGAAAGAGGAGTAAGGGCGCTTCAGGGGCTTAAAAAGGGCATGTTTCACGACGACTCTCCGGTTGAGATGAGAAATCTAAAAAAAATTCTTATGAGATTTCCGCAAGACCCATGGCACTGACATGGGTTTTTTTATTTTTGTTGATTTTCCATCTTATATGATGTAGAATAAAAAATGAGCACAAAATTGTGCACAGCAGGTGAGAGCATGGACCTCATACGCATAGGAGACAAACTGATAAGCATGACGAAAATAATCGCTGCGCTGGAGGAAATGCTGGCTCTCCGGCAAAAGGGGCTGTCCCAGGCTGAGGTGGCGAAAAGATTCGGTATCGACAGGTCTTTCATTTCGAGAATCGAAAATTTGGGCGAAATAAGAAAAGGAAAGAGCATCGCCCTGGTGGGTTTTCCGCTTAAAAATACCGCCGAAATAGAAAGGGTTGCCCAGGAGGAGGGCGTTGATTTCATCCTCCTCATGACCGACAGAGAGCGGTGGGATTTCGTCTATAAAAAATCCGGGATAGAGTTGGTAAACGAAATTATGGGTCTGATTTACAAGGTGAGGCAGCACGACGTGGTGATTATTTTGGGCTCCGACCAGCGGATAAAGCTTTTCAGGGCGCTCCTCGATAACGAGGTGGTTGCAGTAGAGATAGGGCGGTCTCCGATGAAGGAAGATGTTTACGTGGAGCCCGAGTACCTGAGGGAAATTATAAGGAAGATAAGGGAGTGATGGACCGTGAAACACGTGATGAGTGTGAGCCTAGGTTCGTCGAAGAGAAACCACAAGGTAAAAGTGAACATATTGGGAGAGGAATTTCTTATAGAGCGGGTGGGTACCGATGGGGACAAGCAAAAGGCAGCGGAAATCATAAGGCAGTACGATGGCAAGGTTAGCGCCTTTGGCCTCGGGGGCATCGACCTTTACCTTTATGCCGGGAAAAAGCGCTACGTGATAAAAGATGCAGCAAAACTGGCGTCAAGTGCCAGAATATCGCCCGTGGTGGACGGCTCGGGGCTTAAAAATACCCTGGAAAGAAAGGTAATAGAATACCTGAAGAGGGAAAACATCTTGGATTTTCAAGGGAAAAAAGTGCTCTTGGTTTCGGCCACCGACCGGTTCGGTATGGCTGAAGCTCTGGAAAAGATGGGTGCGTTGATGACCTACGGCGATTTAATATTCGCCCTCGGCATCCCGATTCCCCTTCACTCGTTAAAGGTTATAGATTTTTTGGCAAGGATACTGGTGCCGATACTGTCAAGATTGCCCTTCGAGATGCTTTACCCTACGGGCGAAAAGCAGGAAGTAAACAAATCCAGGTACGGCAAGTTTTTCGAGGAGGCGGATATTATTGCAGGGGATTTTCACTACATAAAAAGGTATATGCCATCAAAGCTTCCGGGAAAGGTGATAATAACAAATACCGTAACCGCCGAAGACGTAGAGATGCTCAAAGAAAAGGGCGTTAAGATGCTCGTTACGACCACGCCGGAGCTGGAAGGCAGGTCTTTCGGCACCAACGTAATGGAAGCGGTCCTGGTTTCCCTTGCGGAAAAACCGTATAAAGAATTGACCCCGCAGGATTACGAGGAACTTTTGGAAAAAATCGGCTTTCTGCCGCGTATAGAGAAATTAAACTAAAACGGCGAGGTGTTGGCAATGGACAATTTCGCATTTATAATCCATCCCATAGATACTTACGACGCGACAAGAAAATTCAAATTCATGAGGTCGTGGCCGGAAAAGGTCATAGAAGGAATTATAAAGCACCTTCCGCCGGTGAAGGTTTCCCACATTACGGGAGTAAAATCACCGTACAACGAGGTGGAGGGTTGGTTCGTAGGCTGTCCCCTCACTACCCAGCAGATGATGACTCTCCCCGAAGATTTCGTGATAAAAAAGATAATAAAAGCGGGAAAGCTTGCCGAAAAACTGGGCGCGAAGATAGTGGGCTTGGGGGCCTTTACCTCGGTAGTGGGGGATGCTGGAATTACCATATCGAAGAACCTGAACATACCCGTTACGACGGGCAACAGCTATACCGTGGCGACTGCCGTTGAGGGGGCCGTGAAAGCGGCGGAGCTGATGGGTAAAAATATAAAGGATGCCGAGGTGGTGGTAATAGGTGCCACGGGTTCTATCGGGAAAGTATGCGCGGAAATCCTGGCGAAAGACGCCCGGTATCTGACGCTCGTTGGAAGAAATACGGAAAGGCTGGAGGGCATCGCCGAGAAAATCCTGCGCGAAACGGGACTTTCGGTGCGAATTACCTCTAACGTTAAAAATGCTTTAAAGAAAGCCGATGTGGTGATTACCGTAACCAGCAGTGTGGATACCGTAATTGATGCGGAAGACTTGAAGCCCGGCGCTGTAGTATGCGATGTGGCGCGGCCGAGAGATGTTTCTAAGGAAGTGGCCGAAAAGCGCGACGACGTCCTGATCATCGAAGGCGGCGTGGTGGAAGTGCCCGGCGATGTAAACTTCAATTTCAATTTCGGATTCGAGCCGAAGACGTGCTATGCCTGCATGGCCGAGACCATGATACTCGCGCTGGAGCGGCGATACGAGTGCTTTACTCTCGGCAGAGATTTGACAGTGGAGCAGGTGGAAGAGATATCGCGGCTTGCCAAAAAGCACGGCTTTAAACTGGCGGGATTCAGGAGCTTCGAGCGGCCGGTGACCGAGGAGCAAATCGAGAGGATAAAGGAAAACGCCAGAAAAAGTCTGGCGAAGTGCGGCAGCAAGGACATATAAAAATGGGCGCCGAAAAGGGCGCCCCGTTTTAATTCATAGGATGAAGCGATTCCCGGTATATCCGCCCGATGAGCTCTTTCGTGGCCTCTACGGGAGAGAGGGAAAGCAAAAGCCCTAGCGACGGAGTGGTCATTGCCAGGTCAACGAGTTCGGGGATATCGGCTTCGGTAAAGCCGAAGTCGGAGAGTTTCTGCGTGCAGCCTACAGTAAAGAGCCATTCTTCCACTTTTTTTGCTGCGTAATCGGCTTCGCCGGGCACACCTTTCAGGTCAGGGACGATCGGAGCATACACGTCGGCCAGCACATCAGCAGATACCGGATATATGGCCCTGACGATGGCGGGGAGAAGGGCTCCCAGCCCGAGACCGTGGGGAAGTTCGGGTTTTACCGCGCTCAAGGGGTGCTCCAGGGCGTGAGTGAGGTGCAGCAGGCCGTTGTCGAAGGAAATACCGGCCAGAGCCGAAGCGTAAAGCAGATAATAGCGGGCTATGAGGTTTTCCGGCTCATTTATGGCAACTGGCAGGTACCGGGCTATAAGCCTTACCGTTTCCTTAGCGGTCAGGATGCTGTACGGAGAAGCGCTCAGGGTAGTGGCGGCTTCGGTTATATGGTTCAGAGCGTCCACGGTGACCGATACAGTCTGGGTCCTGTCGAGTTTGGTCATGAGCTGAGGATCGTCGATGGCGAACATAGGATAGATGCAGTCGTAAGCTATGGCGGGTTTGTGGTTCTTTTCGGGTATCGTGGCCACAGCGAACCTGTCTACTTCGGTGCCGGTGCCGTGGGTCAGGTTTACAGCTATGATGGGTACAGCCTTTTCCGGTATGAACTTCTGCTCGTACAGCTCCCTACCCTTTTTATCTCTGTACTCCAGCAGGATTGCCACGCCTTTGGCGGTATCGATGGGGCTACCGCCTCCTATACCTATAACAGCCTGGGCTCCAAGTTCTTTGCCCATTTCAGCGGCCTCGTCGATCATGTCTACGGTGGGATTGGGTCCAACCCTGTCGTAGATTAAATACTCAAATCCCGCCCTTTCCAGCTCCGGTTTGACGATGTCCCAGGCGCCGCTGGTTTTATACGAGTTTTTTCCGGTTACCAGAAGTACCTTGTTTATGCCTTTTTTCTTCAATTCGCCTAATATGTCAGTGATCTTCTGTATTGCCCCAATCCCGAAGTATGTGGTATTCTTGCACCGGAGCTCGAAAACTCTGTAAGGGTTGATTCTGGTTTCCCACATAATTATGACCTCCTAATTGTGAAAAATGTAACAATCTGATTTTATTATATTATAAATTAACCTGGTTGTAAATAGACTAATGTGAAAGAGGAACACCAGCCAGAAAAAATGGTATAATAATTTTACGGCACCTTTATTATTATTGACGGGGCATATTATGGAAATACTTGATATGAGACAGTCAACTACACCCCGCTTATAGAAGCGGGGGCTTGCCAGCAGGGGGAGTACTGCTGGCGGGTCTGCTGACAGGGTAGTTGAACGTGGGTGTGCAGCAGCGGGAACTGACGTTCCGGGACGACACTCCCAGTCCCGGGAGACAGCGGTGAAATCCCGTGGCCTTACCCATGGTGTTGCCGCACGCCTCAGGGAGACCTACCACCTTTCAAAGAAAGGTGCCCGGATCATAGGGCTCCTGAAAAAGGAGGAAAAACAAGATGATGCTGTTTACCGTTGACAAATACGGCAGACCCGGACATCCGACGAGAAGGTTCGACATGATAAGGAAGCTCAAAAAGCAAGGCAGGGTAAAAATCGTCGGCGGGGGTACTTCCGGCAAACCGCCGGTAGTAGTGTTCCTGGACAGGGAATTCGACTACTCCAAAACAATAGGAAGGCAACTTGTCATAGCACTCGACCCGGGATACAGGTATATAGGTTTTGCCATCTGCGAATCAGAAAGCGGGAAGTTAACCGTATACTGCAAAGGTGTCCTTGAAACGAGAATCCCTGAAATCAAAGGGCTGATGACGGAAAGAAGGATGCATCGAAGGAGCAGGAGATATTACGCACGATACAAGAAAAGGCGTTTATCCGACCAACAGGGCAGGGTCTTGACAAAGTTTAAGGCACCGAGAAACGTAAGGGGAAAAGACAGAAGCACTGCCACGCTCAAGCACGGCGTGAAAACGCACATCAATCTTTACAGCAAGCTGTTGAAGTTTTTCCCATTTCCTGAACATCAGGTCATTTTTGTCATGGAAGACAACGTCTTTGACGTCAGGGCAATGACCTGGGGTAAAACATACGAGATTGGATACCAGAAGTCGCCAAGGGCGAAGACTGAAAAGCGGTGCTTAATATGCGGGACGAAAGAAAACTTGCACAGACACCATATAATACAGCGTAAAGACGACGGGACAGACGTCAACGAAAATCTGGTCTATCTCTGCAAGGACTGTCACGAAGACGTACACGCCGGGAGGGTATATATCCCCATAAAAGGCATAAAGCAGTGGCGTGCATTAGTGACAATGAACGCAATAATAGGGAAACTGCGGGGAATACCGTGGCTGAAATTTATACCCGCATCGGACGTGGCACTTAAGGAAAAAACTGGGGCTTAAAAAGGGTCATGCAAATGAGGCAGTGGCAACAGCGGCGGTTTTCTGCAATGCCGAAGAAATTGACACAACGCAGTCGATAAAACTATCGCTGGTCAAGATTAGAAGGCACAACAGGGCACGGATACACGCCGTAAGGGACAGGCTTTACAAAATTGACGGCAGGATTATCGCAAGGAACAGGCAAAAAAAGACGGATCAAAAGGAGCCGTCCTTTATGGACATATCACCGATACCGCCGGAAATTCAAAGAAGGCTCAAGGTTTATCCCGGCACGAAGATTCTTAATCCACAGCGAAGCAAAATGCCGACCATTGCGGGCGATGTCTGGGTCCACATACCGACAGGCAGGAGATTTGTGGCTACAAGTGTGATAGCTCAAAATTATCTGTATTCGCTACAACTGAAGGAAATAGTCGGAAAACCGTATGTTGATCCGCAGGATTGCAGGCGTGTACTTCGTAACGAAGGGGTAGTTGTTATACAGAGTAATTTTGCCTCGTGAGAATGGGTTGATCCACGAACCAAGCAATTCATCTCCAACTTATAGAAGGTGGAGACTTCTTGCTATTTTTCGTTAAAGATATTCTGCCGAAGACGGGGGAAAATCCGCCTGCTGGGGACCCCCAATGGTAAGGGCGGAATAAAAATACCCCAGCCCCGGGTTGAACGCCCGGGCCAGGAGCCTGCCATGGGTATTGTTGGCTGTTACCTTATGCCCCATCCCCCAATAATGGTTCCGGAGGTAGGCGGGGATGAAGCACGGAAAGTCAACGCTTCCATCGAGGCCGCACATAAAGTGGGAATGGAAATCCAAAAATTAAAACCGGATACTATAGTGCTCGTATCGCCCCACGGACCTGTCTTTCAGGATGCGGTATGCATTTATGATTTTCCTCTAAGAGGTAGTTTCGCTTCCTTCGGAGCGCCAAAGCTAAAGCTGGAATTTGAGCCCGATGAAGACCTCAAAGAGGAGATTATAAAAAGGGCCGGCAAAACTAGAATCCCTGCGGTTAAGTCCAGCAGTATGAACCTTTCTCGATACGGTATTATGGAAGAGCTGGACCACGGGGTTATGGTGCCCCTTTATTTCATAACCCGCCACACTGCGGACTTCAAGCTGGTGCCGCTGGCCTTCGGGATGCTTCCCTACGAGGACCTTTATGCTTTCGGGAAGGCCATCGGGGAAGCGGCTGAATCTCTGGATAAAAAAGTGGTGGTGGTGGCGAGCGGCGATTTATCCCACCGGCTCCTTCCCGGAGCACCGGCGGGGTTTGATCCCAAAGGAAAGGTTTTCGACCGGGAACTGGTTTCTATTTTGGAGCGCTTCGACTTGGATGCTTTATACGACCTGGACCAGGACCTCATAGAAAGGGCGGGCGAATGCGGCCTCCGGTCCATCTGGATAATGCTCGGGACACTGGACGGCCGTGAGGTAAAAGCCGAAGTCCTTTCTTACGAAGGGCCCTTCGGAGTAGGGTACTGCGTGGCCGCGTTCCATCCCGAAGGGAAAACCGAAAGGTGGCTGGAAAGGCTATCAAAAAGGAGGGCCGAGGAGATTAAAAGGTATCGGGAAAACGAGGACCCTTACGTGAAACTGGCGCGCGAAAGTCTGGAGACTTACGTCAGGACGGGAAAGGTCTTAAAAGTGCCCGATGACCTCCCGGAGGAAATGCTGAAGAAAAGGGCGGGAGTTTTCGTTTCGATAAAAAAGCGCGGCCAGCTTCGCGGGTGCATAGGCACCTTTATGCCTACAAAAAAGAATATAGCCGAAGAAATAATAAGAAACGCTATAAGCGCGGGATGCGAGGACCCGAGATTTTCACCGGTTGAAGCCGAAGAACTTCCCGAACTCGTATATTCCGTGGACGTTCTCACCGCGCCGGAGCCCGTGGATTCCAAAGATAAGCTGGACCCAAAAAAGTACGGCGTTATAGTAAAGAAAGGAGCGAGGACGGGGCTCCTGCTGCCGGATCTAGAAGGAGTGGATACCGTGGAAAAGCAGCTGGAAATCGCCTTGAGGAAGGCAGGTATACGGCCCGACGAGGACTACGAAATTTTCAGGTTCGAGGTAGTGAGACACCACTAGAGGGGAGAGGGGTGTCAATCCTTGCAAGATGCGGGAAAAATGCCAATTAAAGAAGCAATGTTTTACGAAAAAGAGGAAGGCGAACTCGTCCGCTGTCTTCTGTGCCCACATCGATGCGCAATTTCGCCTGGAAGGTCGGGCACATGCAGGGTGAGAAAAAATATCGACGGCAGGCTGTATTCCACCAATTACGGCAGGATATCCTCCTTGGGCATGGACCCTATAGAGAAAAAACCCCTCTATCACTTTTACCCCGGGAGCATAATCTTTTCGGTGGGCAGTTTCGGATGCAACTTCCGCTGCAAATTCTGCCAGAACTGGCAGATAGCGCAGATTGCCGAAGTTCCTACCGAGTACGTCCCAGCCGAACGGCTGGTAAAAATAGCAAAGAGCCAGCCGGGAAACATCGGGATAGCCTACACGTACAACGAGCCGTCGATATGGTACGAGTACGTGATCGAGTGTGCCCGGCTAGCAAAAGGAGAGGGGCTTAAAAACGTGCTCGTCACCAACGGGTTCATAGAGATGGAGCCGTTGGAGCAACTGCTTCCCTATGTAGATGCCATGAACATAGACGTCAAGGCTTACACCGAAGATTTCTACAGGGACCTCACGGCGGGAAGACTTTCATCGGTCAAGCGAACCGTGGAGCGGGCACATAAGGACTGCCACGTGGAGATAACCACCCTGCTAATCCCCGGGCTCAACGATCGAGATGAAGAAATAGAAGCCCTGGCTTGCTGGCTCTCTTCAATCCGCCGCGATATTCCGCTTCACCTCACGCGGTATTTTCCCAATTACAAGCTGAACCTGCCTCCCACTCCCGTCAGCACCCTGAAGAGGGCCAGGGAGATAGCCATGAAGTACCTGGACTACGTTTACACCGGTAACATCGCCGATGAGGTAGGCAGCAACACTTACTGCCCCCGGTGCGGGGAGGCCGTAATAAGGCGGCATGGCTACAGGGTGCAGGTAGGGGTGCGCGACGGCAAATGCGGAAAGTGTGGCTCTGAAATTTCTGTGGTGATGTGATTCGAAAATGCGACACAACTTCATGTCTATTTCCCGGGAAATGTAGGACATACTGTCGTTTCGTATTGAAGAACGTTTCATTTTATTTTTATTTATTAAATTTGTTGAAAAGGGGAAGAGTTTATGGGAGACCTTACCGTCAGAGAAATAACAGCGGATGACCGGGAATGGCTAGCACGGTTCTTAGAAAAAAACTGGGGTTCGACAAAAATAGTCAGCAGAAACCGGGTTCATGACGCTTCTAATCTTCCGGGCTTTCTTGCTGTAGAGGAAGGAAATCCGCTGGGTGTCATTATTTACAATATTGAGGGTGACCAGTGCGAGATAGTGGTACTTGAAAGTATGGCCGAGAACAGGGGCATAGGGTCGGCGCTGGTAGAAGCCGTCAAAAAAGTCGCTGTTTCCTCCGGATGCAGGAGGCTCTGGCTCATTACCACCAACGACAATATGAGGGCCCTGAAATTTTACCAAAAAAGAGGTTTCTTGCTGGTAGCTATTCATAGAAACGCCCTGGAACAAGCTCGCAGGCTGAAGCCTCAAATATCTCTGATAGGAATTGACGGCATCCCGTTGCGGGACGAGATAGAACTGGAACTGCCCCTTTAGAAGGAGGATTTACGGGCGAAGAGGTGCTAAAAAACATGCTAACAATCCAAGCTAAACTTGTTTTTGACAGTGAAGAAGATAAACAAGAAGTATTAGACCTTATGAGAAGATGGTCAT
>JASUSP010000028.1 GCA_030446005.1 Tepidanaerobacteraceae bacterium
ATCTACCGCCGGTACGCTGCATGCGGCGAGCGGTAGCCGGATGGTGAACTGAGTCGCCTGAAGGAATCCCGCCTCCTTTAGGGGGCGGGAGGAAGTCAACCGCTGGCATTCGGATTGCTGGGCCTTTCCGGATTGTTTAATAAAAAGGTTTGGGCAGGGATAACCGTCGGAATACTGGGCAGGTTTTTCTCTCACTTTCTTTCCGGCGTCATCTTCTTTGGGTCCTATGCTCCGGAAGGGATGAATGCGGCCGTTTATTCCGCCCTGTACAACGGTGCATACCTGCTGCCAGAATTGGTGATAAGCCTGCTTGCGGTAAGGTTTGTATTTTACCGGTTTATCAAAAAAGACGAAGAACAAAACTACCTTTCATGAAGGTGGGAAATAGGAAGCGGACTCAAGTCGCTTCCTTTTTTTTTTGGAAGAATAAAAATTTTTTTTGAAAAGCGGGAGGTAATTAAAAACTTTTATAGAATAAATAAAATAAAATCGTTTATAAATAAACGAATATTTTATACGGAAAAGGGAGGGAAGAGTGAGGTGAAAAAGTTTATTCCAATTTTACTGGTACTTTCCATGGTGGCAGCAGTCTTTGTTGCTGGTTGCGGCCAGAAGCAAGGTCAGCCGGCGGAAAACAAAACTGAAAACGTAATTAAAATTGGAGCAATCCTTCCCCTTACGGGACCTGCTGCAGCTACCGGAGTTAAGCTCAAATACGCCATAGAAACTGCGGAAGAAATAATAAATGGAGAGCATCCGGATATAGACCTGGAACTGGCCAAGACGGCGGGGTTGCCTAATTTGAACGGAGCAAAGGTCAAGTTCGTCTTTGCGGACCACCAGGCAAATCCGGAAATTGCAAAATCTGAAGCGGAAAGACTCATACAAAACGAGAAAGTAGCAGCGCTTATCGGATGTTATCACAGTTCCGCTACCAAGCCCGCAAGCCAGGTAGCCGAAAGATTCGGCATTCCCTTTGTGGCCGGCTCGTCCAGCTCGGCGGCCCTCACAGAGAGGGGGTTGAAATGGTTTACAAGGATAGCGCCCCACGACGGCATGGAGACCAAATTCTTCTTCGACTATCTTAAATATTTAAATCAAAAGTATAATGCTGGAATAAAGAAGATAGCTGTAGTTTACATCGACAATGAATACGGCGTGCATGCCTACCAGATGGTGCAAAAGGAAATCGAGAACTACAAAGCTGACGGTTTTGAGCTTGTGGCAGACGTTAAATATCCCGCAAATGTTTCCAACGTAGATACTGAAGTCCAGAAGATTAAAGCTGCTTCCCCGGATGCGATATTTCACGCCTCATATATAGGCGACATGACCATGTTTGTCAAAAAATACAAGGAAATGAATGTCGTGCCAAAAGTCGTGTTGTCTTACTGCGGAGGTTATCAGGACCCGCAGTTTGTTGAAAACCTGGGCAAAGATGCCGATTATTTCGCCGGTCCCAATGCCACCACTTCGGCTTTGTTCGAGAAGATGCCGGTTTTGGCTAAGATAAACGAAATTTACAAAGCCAAGGCAGGGGTTGATATTGACGGACCGACCCTGGAAGAATTCGCATCGGCGATGGTGATTGCCGAAGCGATAAACAAAGCCGACAGCACCGAACCGGCAAAAGTTCTGGAAGTTCTTAAGACCAATGAATTCGCGGCCCCCTACTTTGTGTCGGGGAAAATAAAGTTTGGCGAAGATGGCCAAAACGTCTATTCGGCTTCCGTAATGACCCAAATCCAAAACGGCGTCTACGAGGCCGTATGGCCCGAAACTTACCAGACCAAAGAGCCTATTCCGGCTTTTCCGGCTTGGGACAAAAGGTAACAAGTAAAAATATAAAAGGGGGCTTTTGCCCCCTTTTCAAAAATCGCAGCGAGAAAGGAGATGAATATGCTGCTACAGGTGATTTTCAGCGGGATTCTCGTGGGCTTTGTCTATTCCCTGGTGGCTGTGGGATTGACGCTGATTTGGGGCGTTATGGACGTGATAAATTTCGCCCACGGGGACTTCCTCACCATTTCGATGTATACGGTTTTTTGGCTGTACACCCTCTTGAAATTAGACCCTCTAGTATCATTGCCTGTTGCAACCGGTCTTGTCTTCTTACTGAGTTTTTTAACTTACAAATTAATTATTAAGCGGGTTATAAATGCCCCGGGTTTAACGGCGCTGCTTGCGACATTCGGTTTGAGCCTCTTCATAAGGAATCTTGCCCAATATTTGTGGACGCCTAACTACCGATTTATCCCGACTTCGCTGGTGGCTGATAAAAAACTGGAATTGGCGGGTGTGATAATAGGGATGCCGCAGCTGGTGGCAGCCGTTGGAAGCATAATAATGACCGTGGCAGTTTTTTATTTTTTAAAGTATACCAAGACGGGTAGGGCCATTCAGGCCACGTCTCTGGACAGGGACACGGCGAAACTCATGGGGGTAAATACGGAAAAGATTTACGCCCTAACTTTCGGCATATCGGGGGCATGTGTCGGAGTGGCGGGAGCTCTGCTTGCTACCTTTTTTCCGATTTACCCCGAGTCGGGAGCCCTTTACAGTTTGCTTGCGTTTGTAATAGTTGCTTTAGGGGGGTTCGGCAACATAGCCGGCGCACTTTACGGTGGGGTGTTGATAGGCCTGTCCGAGGCTTTGGGAGGATATTTTCTGGGAACCCAGTTCAAATATGCCGTGGTTTTTTTAATATACTTGTTAGTGCTGCAGTTCAAGCCGAAAGGGCTTTTTGGTTGGTGAGGTGGTATTCATGGATGTAAAAAAACTAAAGTTCGATGCTCTCGTCTATATCTTTGCGGTAATTTTCATCCTTCCTTTTTTGAGTTCAAATGCCAATTTCCATCACGTGATGATAATATTTTTGATTTATGCAGGACTGGGGGAAGCTTGGAACATTATCACGGGCTTTGGCGGACAGACATCATTCGGGCACGCAGCTTTTTTTGGCATAGGTGCATATTCTTCTACCATATTATTTTATAAATTCGGAGTTTCACCGTGGTTGGGGATGCTAGTGGGGATAATCATATCCACGGTCATCTCTGCCATCGTGAGTTATCCGTGTTTCAGGCTCAAAGGACACTATTTTGCCATTGCCACCCTGGCGGTTGCGGAAATTATAAAACAAATTTTCATAAGCTGGGATTACGTCGAGGGAGCTACAGGGATTTCAATACCCATAGTGGAAGAAAGCCTTGCAGCGATGCAATTTCATTCTTCAAAAATGCCATATTTTTTAATTGCGTTCGGACTTTTTATAATTACCGTCCTGACGGCACGCTATATAGAAAACAGCAGGATGGGATATTATCTCAAGGCCATAAGGGAGAGCCACGAAGCTGCGGAAGCGCTGGGCATAAACACCACCCGGTATAAACTGTATGCCATGATGGTGAGTGCTGCCCTGTCTGCAACTTTCGGGACCCTTTATGCTCAATATATACTCTATATAGACCCTTTCATGGTTTTTACCATGGAAGTTTCGATGAAAATCGTGCTTCTTTCAGTGCTCGGCGGGTTGGGAAATATATACGGTCCTCTCATAGGTGCGGCGATACTTATTCCGCTTTCAGAGTACACCCGGGTATACCTGGGAGGTACTGGAAAAGGCGTCGACCTCATAATTTTTGGAGCGTTGATAATTCTTGTTGCATGTTTTGAACCGAACGGAATCCTGGGACTCCTCAAAAAAGGAGTGGGCAAAAGGAGAGGTCTATATGCAAGAACCGATGCTTGATGTTCAAAACGTCACGATGAAATTCGGAAGCCTGGTTGCGAACGAAAATGTCAGTTTTTTAGTCAAAAAAGGGGAAATAGTCAGTTTGATAGGCCCGAACGGTGCTGGGAAAACTACGCTTTTTAACTGCATAACGGGATTTTACAAACCTTATGCCGGCAGAGTATTTTTTAAAGGTAAAGATATAACGGGACTGCCAACCCACAGGATTACCGCTATGGGCCTAACCAGGACGTTTCAGATAGTAAAGCCTTTGAAGGAGATGACAGTAAAGGAAAACGTCCTTACTGGCGCTTTTTTGAGAATGCCTACGAAGAAAGAAGCCGAAAAAGTCGCCGAAGAAGTGCTGGAAATGACGGGGCTCTACGGAAAAAAAGATTATCTTGCCGGTAGTCTAACAATTGCAGACAAAAAGAGGCTGGAGATAGCAAGGGTCCTTGCGACGAAACCAGAAATGATAATGCTTGACGAGGCCATGGCAGGACTAAATCAAACTGAAATAAAAGAGGCCATGGAGCTTTGTCTGAATTTAAGGGATAGAGGAATTACCTTATTAATCGTTGAACACATAATGGAAGCCATAATGCCAATATCCGATAGGGTGGTCGTTTTAAACGCCGGTAAGAAAATAGCCGAAGGTTCTCCTGAAGAAGTGACCAATAATGAAGAGGTAATTAAAGCTTATTTGGGGGAAAGATATCATGCTAAAGGTAAAAAATCTTAGTGCAGGATATGACAATGTGCCGGTGATTTTTGACGTTTCTTTCGAAATCAATGAAGGCGAAATGGTATCAATAATAGGTTCCAACGGTGCCGGTAAAACCACCATATTGAGGGCAGTATCGGGGTTGATAAAACCCTTTGCCGGTGAAATTGAGTTTTTGGGGAAAAGGATAGATATGTTGCCACCTCACGAGATTGTCAAACTCGGCATTGCCCATGTCCCAGAAGGAAGGCATGTTTTCGGGAAGATGACCGTTCGAGATAATCTTCTCATAGGTGCGTATACATTGAAAAACGATGATGAAGTAAAAAAGACCCTCGAAGAGGTCTACGAAATTTTCCCCAGGCTTAAAGAAAGAGAAAACCAGAAGGCCGAGACATTGTCGGGCGGAGAACAACAGATGCTCGCCATAGCGCGAGGTTTAATGTCCAAACCAAAGCTTCTGATGGTGGACGAAATGTCCCTCGGATTAATGCCTATTTTCGTTGACAAGGTATTGGAAATATTAAAAGAAATAAGCCGAAGGGGTATGACCATCCTGTTGGTGGAACAGAAAGTTCAGGAAGCCCTCGAGGTGGCTGACAGGGGATACGTGTTGCAGACTGGAAGGATAGTAGCCGAAGGAAGCGGAAAGGAACTTTTAGAAAGCGAACTAGTTAAAAAGGCCTATATGGGCATGTGAAAAAAGCCATTTTATTGGCTTTTTTTTATGAAATTTTGAGGATGCCAGCAGGAATTAACAGATTATGGTCGAATTGTATATATTGGGATGAGGCGGAGGGATGATATGGGAGAAAATCTTAATAATAAAGAGGAAGTAATAAGCCATTACGAGGAAATCATAAAAAGGATTAAAGATGTGGTTTCTGCAAAAATTATAACAACACCTGACGGCAAGATATCGGAGATTCACGTGCTCGCCAACTCCAACAGGAATCCGAAGCAGATAGTGAGAGATATCGAATCAGCGCTTGTTGCAACTTTCGGATCTGAAATAGACCATAAAAAGATTAGTGTGGCTCAGTTGAATAAAGAGGAAATTTTTACTACGGAGTCCCGTTTGAGGATAGATGGCCTGACCGTAAAGAAGAGCAAGTACAATTACGAAGTAGCTGTGGCTCTGCGGGATGCCGAGGATAAGATATACGAAGGGCGGGCGTCGGGCTCAGGTACTTTTAAATATTATTTAAAACTGGTTGCCCAGGCGACCATTGATGCCATTCAGCAGTATGCGGGGAAGAATTTTTTAATTACTCTGGAGGATATCAATACCTTTAGAATTGGTGAAAAAGAGGCTATTGCGGTACTCGTGTCCATCCTGACCGATGGGGGTGAAGAGTCCTTTTTGGGGACGACCCTTTTCAGAGAAGATAAAGGGGAGAGTGTAATCGTTGCGGTGCTTAACGCCGTGAACCGGCGTATAAGCTTTCTGATAAAAGAAAAAACAGATTAGCTAAAAAAGGGCCGACGAAGCGAAGCGGTTTTTAGTGGCCTGCTCTAGTAGCGGTGGGGCAGAGCACCGTAGACAGGGGGGAGGCTGCAACTTATGAAAATCAATGCTACCCTTTTAAAGATTTTGCTGGCATTGATGGCTCTTGTCCTTGCCGGCGGTGCTAATTATAGATTGGGTTAATATTAATTAAATTTTTGTCGGCCCTTTATTAGTTTTAATTTTTAATATGCCTCTTGATAAAAGGTGGGTACTATTGTGGATAAAGAAAAATTTCTTTTTTTAATTCCTCTAGTTGCTTCTTTCTTTTTAGTTAACACTTACAATAGTATTTCTCAATTTGATTTAAAAACTCTTCTAATATTTACTTTACTAGCTTTATTAGCTGAACTTTTGCCAGTTAAATTAGCAAATGATGCAGAGGTTACAGTAGGTTTTGCTGTGTATATAGGTTCAATATTAGTTCTTGGATATAAAGCTAGTATTTGGGTCGCTTTTATTTCTGCTCTTTTATCACAGATAAGACATAAAGTATCAGGAAATGCTTTTTTTAAGAAAAGTTTTAATATAGGTCTTTATATTTTAATGGTTGGGAGTTCTGGCTATATTTATCAGATATTAGGAGGAATTCCAGGTTACATTAATTTGCAAAAAGATGTAATTCGTTTTATTGCTTTAGTTATTACTTATTTTTTAATTAACGTGGGTTTAATGGTTTTTGCATTAAAAATTTTATATAAAAAATCTATTAGAAATATCTTTAAAGCTACTTTTATAGAAACCCTCCCCAGCTACATCGCCCTCGCGCCTCTGGGTATCTTGCTTGCGGTTATCTATGTCAACATAGGAGCACTGGGGCTGCTTTTGTTTTTAATCCCGCTGCTTATCGCCCGCCATTCCTTTAAGTTGTACATGGATATGAAAAAGGTGTATCTGGAGACGATTCAGGCTCTGGCAAGCGCAATCGAGGCTAAGGACCCTTATACGAAGGGACATTCCGAGCGGGTTGCTAAATTGGCAGTTGCTATAGCGGAAGAGCTGAAGATGGACAACGATTTGATAAGCAACCTGCACTATGCGGCACTGCTTCACGACATAGGAAAGATAGGGATACCCGAACCTATTCTGAACAAACCCTGCAAATTGTCGGAGGAAGAGTTTGCGAAAATAAAAGTTCATCCTGAGCTGGGGGCCAACATAGTCAAAAAGGTTGATTTTCTCTTGCAGGCCTCTTTTTTTATAAGATACCATCACGAGAGATTGAGCGGGAGCGGGTATCCGGAAGGTCTAAAGGGAGAAGAAATTCCGCTGGGAGCACAGATAATTGCGGTTGCGGACGTATTTGATGCCCTTACTACGGACAGGCCCTATCGGAAGGCCATGACCTTCGAGGAGGCGTTGAAGGAGATTGAACAGGCTTCCGGCGTGGATTTCAGGCCGGATGTGGTTAGAGCTTTAAAGAGAATACTGGAAAAGGAGAAATCAGGGGAATATGTTGCTCGTTGATTTTATGCTTTTGTCGATAATCGTTGGGTTTTTAAGGAAGGGAAGTTTGAAAAAACTCGGTGAAATCCCCATAAAGAAACTTGAAATTATATTTTTATCTTTCGTAATCCGCTATTTTCCCTTGTTTTTAAAAGGTCCTTTAAAGGGATACGTAGCCGACTACATTTTGGCTATATCCTTTATTTCGTACGGGCTTCTGCTGTACAGCCTTCTTTCCAACTGGCATTTAAAGCCTCTGAGAATTGTGACTTTGGGGGTTTTGCTGAATTTCCTCGCAATAATCGCAAATGGAGGCAAGATGCCGGTATCTCTCTGGGCCGTTGATGTTGCGGGACTGGGTGATTTTAAACAGGACCTCTTTAGTCCCCTTTATCCTTATCACACCGCCATGACGCCGGAGACCAGGTTTAAGATTTTTGGAGATATTTTCCCGCTGCCAAAACCCTATCCCAATCCCAAGGTGTTCAGCCTGGGGGATGTTTTGATGGGCGTCGGCGTTTTTTCGTTAATCCAGGAGGCTATGTTGAAAAAGAAATCAGCGAGTGATAAAATAAGTAAAAGGAAATTGAAAAGGAACCTATAAAAAGGTTCCTTATAAATTTTTTTGGAAATTTTTGAGGTGATAACATGTTCGGGATATTGAAAAAAATATTCGGCGACCCGAATGAGAAGGAAATAAAAAAACTGATGCCTATAGTGGAAAAAGTCAACGACTGGGAATCCAGGATAAAGGTGCTGTCGGACAGCCAACTCCGGGAGAAAACTAACGAATTTAAAAATAGATTGCAGGCGGGAGAAACATTGGACGACCTCCTGCCCGAAGCTTTTGCAGTAGTAAGGGAAGCAGCCAAGAGAACTTTGGGCATGAGGCCCTTTGACGTTCAGGTTATGGGGGCAATAGTGCTCCATCAGGGCAGGATTGCAGAAATGAAAACGGGAGAAGGCAAGACTTTGGTAGCTACCATGCCGGCCTATCTTAATGCTCTGACAGGAAAGGGAGTGCACGTGGTTACCGTCAACGACTACCTCGCCCGGCGCGACAGCGAGTGGATGGGGGTAGTTTACAAATTTCTGGGGCTTGAGGTAGGTCTTATTGTGCACGGCCTTGATTTTCAAGAGAGGAAAAAGGCGTACAACGCGGATATAACTTACGGTACCAACAATGAATTTGGATTTGATTACCTAAGGGACAACATGGTGCTTTACAAGGAACACATCGTTCAAAGGGAGCTCAACTACGCGATAATCGATGAGGTGGACAGCATACTCATAGACGAAGCCCGCACACCGCTTATAATTTCGGGACAGGCCGAGGAGTCCACTGATATTTACTACAGGTTTGCTCGTTTTGTACCGAGGTTAAAAGCCGGGGAAGACTATATAGTTGATGAAAAGGCCCACAGCGTGATACCCACCGAAAAGGGAATTAAAAAAGCCGAAGATTTCCTGGGGGTAAAAAACCTTTACGATGAAGAAAATATAGAACTTTTGCACCATTTCCACCAGGCCCTTAAAGCCCATGCGCTCATGAAGAGGGACAGGGATTACGTGGTAAAGGACGGCCAGGTTATAATAGTGGACGAATTCACGGGCAGGCTGATGTACGGCCGTAGATACAGCGAAGGGCTTCACCAGGCGATAGAGGCAAAAGAAGGGGTAAAGGTTGAGCGGGAGAGCAAAACTCTTGCCACCATAACCTTCCAGAACTATTTCAGGATGTACAAAAAACTTGCCGGAATGACGGGCACCGCAGCCACGGAAGAAGAAGAGTTCAGGAAGATTTACGGCATGGACGTGGTGGTGATACCCACCAACAAGCCGATGATAAGGGTGGACTACCCGGACGTGGTCTATAAGACCGAAAAGGCCAAGTTCGAGGCGGTGGTCCGCGAAATCGAGGACTGCTATCGAAGGGGTCAGCCGGTCCTGGTCGGTACCGTATCCATTGAAAAATCTGAAATGTTGAGCGAGATGCTGAAAAAGAAGGGCATCCCTCACCAGGTGTTGAATGCCAAGTACCACGAGAAAGAAGCCGAAATAATAGCGAAGGCAGGCCAGCGGGGGGCCGTGACGATAGCCACCAACATGGCCGGACGCGGTACGGATATCGTCCTGGGAGAAGGGGTAGCCGAACTTGGAGGGCTGCACGTAATCGGCACCGAGCGGCACGAGGCCCGGCGAATCGATAACCAGCTGCGAGGCCGCTCCGGGCGCCAGGGGGACCCAGGTTCCTCCAGGTTTTACGTTTCTCTGGAAGATGACTTGATGAGGCTCTTTGGCTCCGATAGCATTCGGGGACTCATGGACCGCCTGGGGCTTGAGGATGACCAGCCCATAGAACACCCGCTCATAACAAAGGCCATAGAAAACGCCCAGAAGAAGGTGGAAGCCAGGAACTTCGATATAAGAAAGCATGTCCTTGAGTTCGATGATGTCATGAATACCCAGAGGGAAGTTATTTATTCCCAGAGGAGGAAGGTCCTTGAGCAGGAGAACCTGAAGGACAGCGTAAAGCAGATGATAGAAGATGTGGTTGACCGTTTGCTCGACGTATACGCAAGCAAAGAAATGCACCCTGAGGATTGGGACTTGAAAGGACTTTCCGAGTATTACGCTGATATATTTACGATTAAAGATGTGCTTGGTGCGGCAGTAAAGGAAGACGTAACCAGGGAAGAAATCCGGAAAATGCTGGTCGAGCGGGCTTTTGAGGCATACGAGCAAAAGGAAACTGAAATCGGCGAAGAAACGATGCGGGAACTGGAAAGGGTGATTATGCTCAGGGTCGTCGACCAGAAATGGATGGACCACATTGACGCCATGGACCAGCTTCGTGAGGGCATAGGACTTCGGGCATATGGCCAGAGGGACCCTCTCGTGGAATACAAGATAGAAGGTTACGAGATGTTCCAGGAAATGATAAAGAGCATCCAGGAAGATACTCTCAGATACCTTTTCAGGGTTCAGGTGAAAGCCGCACCACAAAGAAGAGAGATGGCTCGAAATCTTTCTTACTCCCACGGCGGCGGCGAAAAACAACAGCCGGTTAAAAAGGGCGAAAAAATCGGGAGAAACGACCCTTGCCCCTGTGGAAGCGGCAAAAAATACAAGAAATGCTGCGGCAGGGCTGTTTGACACCGTTTAAAAAAATTAAACTCATAAAGAACGGAGGAGATGGAAATGTTGGAAGAGCTAAAAAGCGAAATTGAGGCATTAGAGCCCCAAATTAAAGAGATGAGGGATGCTCTTTGAAATAGAAAAAATTAAGGTCGATATAAAAAAGCTTGAAGAAAAAACTCTAGCCCCCAACTTTTGGGACGACCCGCAGGAAGCCCAGAAAATCCTTCAAAATCTGAACCAATTGAAGGATACTATAGAAGAATTTGAAACTTTGCAAAAAAACTGGGAAGACTTGATTACCCTAATAGAACTGGGCCTCGAGTCAAATGACCAAGAGATTTTAGACGAAATAACTTATGAAGCGGAAAAGTTCAAAAAAGAGTTCGAAAAAAAGAGAATCCAGACTTTGCTAAGGGGCAAGTACGATAAAAATAACGCCATACTTTCTCTCCACGCCGGAGCAGGGGGAACGGAGGCACAGGACTGGGTTCAAATGCTTTTTCGAATGTATACCCGATGGGCCGAGGATAAAGGGTACAGGGTCAAGGTCATGGATATACTCCCTGGCGAAGAAGCGGGCATAAAGAGCGTCACCGTGCTGGTAGAGGGCCCCTATGCGTACGGTTACCTCAAGGCGGAACAGGGCGTGCACAGGCTCGTCAGGATTTCGCCCTTTGATGCGGCGGGAAGGCGGCATACGTCTTTTGCGTCGGTTGACGTGATTCCGGAAATCGACGACGATATTGAGATCGAGATAAAGCCGGAGGATTTGAAGATAGAGACGTTCAGAGCCGGTGGAGCCGGCGGCCAGTATGTAAACAAGACCGAGTCGGCGGTAAGGATCACCCACATCCCCACCGGAATAGTGGTGAGCTGCCAGAACGAGCGTTCCCAGCAGAGCAACAAAAATACTGCTTTAAAAATACTGAAGGCAAAGCTGTTTAACTTATATATGGAAGAACAGCAGAAAAAGATAAACGAACTTCGCGGCGAACAAAAGGAAATCGCCTGGGGAAACCAGATAAGGTCTTATGTGTTCCACCCCTACAGCCTGGTGAAGGACCACAGGACCGGCGTCGAAGTGGGTAATGTAGAGGCCGTGATGGACGGGGAGATTGATGTGTTTATTAACGCTTATTTGAAAATGAATAGTAAAGCCAGTTAGATTTTGAGTGTCTAAGAGCCGTTGCGACGGCTCATTTTTTATGCGGGTAAAAAGGACAATTTCCGGTTCTGTCGAAATATATTATCTGTGCGTCAAAAAATAAAAGGGGGAATTAGGACGTGAAATCAAAGAAGTATACTTTATTTTTTCTGCTGCTTATAGCAGCGATAGGATTTGCTTTGAGAGTAAATGCAGACATCGGCGAGCCCGGTTCTGAAACCGATCCATTGGTTACAAAAAGCTACGTGGATAATTTGTTTTCCAGTTTAAAGCGAGATTTAAGCATAGAAAATGATGGTACTTCAAAATTGGAAGTGGTAAACCTGGTTCAAGGGCAGCGGCTCATAGGAGATATGGGCACGGAGATTATATTGCGCAGCGGAAAAGCATCGGTAATTGAAGGTAAAGGTGGAGGGTTGGCAGACGTTACAGAAGGAAAAGATATGAAAGCAGGAGAAATGGTACCGACGAATCATTTGCTTCTCGTTCCCAGGGCAGACGGAAGGGGAATTTTAGCTCAAACCAGTGTGGTTGTCGTGATAAGGGGCAAATATGCGGTTGCCGAGTAAACTTTACAATGTTATTCAATGGTGTTATACTTTTTTTAGCATTTTCGCTCATTTAGGAGGAGATTTTTTTGGTTAAATGGATGAAAACGACGGCTATCTTTTTCATTATATTGTCCGTTATATCGTCTTTTACAGCTTTGATTCCGCGACTTAAAGCGGAAAACCAAAATAACCTCATTGATGGCGCTCTTTCCTATACCGATTTGAAAACTTTAGCGCAGGACAGGCAAACTACAATTGATGCGATAGCCCGTTCGTTTAAAGAAAATGCCGGGGTCAATGCCATCTTGTATAAGGAGGAAACCATAAAAGACCTCTCGGATAATGGAAATCTTTTTGTTGCCAACCGGCAGCAAATGGTGATGTTTGGTTGGAAGGAGAATTTGCCTTTTAACGGCAGTGAAACTTACATAGTAAGCGCCGATAAAACGGTGATGGAACGGGTAAGACGCCATCTTGCTGCAAAACTGGGCGAGTTAAGGCTCGCTAATCTTCCTGAAAAAGATGGATTTTACGCCGTTGCGGTTAACATGCACCCGTCGCTTTTGTACGGTATAGGAGTTGGGTTTAACCGCGAAGATGTAAAAAAGTTGGAAAATTTAGGTTTTCATTCCATATTTATGCTAAAAGATTGGCCAAATGTAAACGAGGAAGGAATTAGATTTGCAATAAGAGATATCGTGGAAACGGGTGAAAATATAACGGCAGTATTGTTCGAGAAAAAGGATATATTGGGTTATCCCGATTACTTGTGGGTGCTGGCAGAGGAGATGAATAAATATAATCTCCCGCTCGGAGAAGTAGAATTTTATAATCAAAAAGGCTTTGGGCAACTGGCAAAGCTCGTAAACAACCGCGTGCTAAGGATGCACAGCGTAGCCGATGAGGAAATGCAGAATATCGACCCTAATACCCTGGTGGACCGCCTGACTCTTGCTGCGACGGAGAGGAATATACGGATTTTATTTTTGAAATTTTTGCCTGCTAACGATGTCGAACAGCGATTAAATAAAAACGTTGGATATATGAAAAAAGTTGTATCAAGGCTTGAAAAAGAAGGGTTATATTTCAAGGAAAAGGAAAGCGGCAAGCCGCGACCTTTTGAACCCTTTGCCATAAATCCCCTGTGGTTTTTATTGATGGGTTTGGGGCCGGTCGGAGGCGGCATGCTCCTACTGGAAAAACTGGGAGTAAGGCGAAATTTATGGATTATTCTTGTGGCGGCATTTGCGATGCTTGGAGCTGTAGCGGGATTTTTTGTAATGCCTCTATTTTATCGCAAGGTGGTCGCCTTATCTTCAGTGATAATATTCCCCGTTTTGTCTATGCTGCATTCAGTGCCTAAAAAGGGTTTTTCGCGTTTTAAGGCAACGATAAAGATGCTGGAAATGACGGCGTTTTCACTGGTGGGAGCATTGATAATGTCGGGTGTCCTTTCCGATACTTCCTTCATGTTAAAGATAGAGCAATTCAGCGGCGTAAAAGCGGCCTATTCGATTCCGGTTCTACTAACGGTGTTAGCCTTTTTCGTCTTGCATGGAGAAGGCACGCTTAAGGAAAGAATAAATAAGTTGCTGGACCATCCGGTTTTGGTAAAATACTTGCTCCTTGCGCTTTTATTTGCGGGAATTGGTCTTATCTACATAACAAGAACGGGAAATGATGCGGCTGTAGGTGTGTCTGCCATAGAGTTGAAGTTCAGGGCATTGCTCGACCAGGTGATGGGAATAAGACCTAGGACCAAGGAATTTTTAATCGGCCATCCTCTCATGTTCGCTCTTTTTTGTTGGGGCTATAATGATAACAGGTATCTCCCCGTTTTAGCTTTAGCAAGCATTGGTCAGGTTTCCATGGTCAATACCTTCGCTCACATTCATACGCCTTTTGTCGTATCTTTGATACGCAGCGTTAATGGTCTTATTCTTGGTATAATAATAGGGTATTTTGTAGTTTTTGCGATGCGCGTTTTAGAGGTGTTTGGGAAGAGGTGGCACGATGCCTAATGTTGTTATTTCGGGGTACTACGGTTTTGACAATCTTGGAGACGAAGCGGTACTGCACGCGATAATTTCCGCATTAAGGCAAGAAGCACCGGGTATTGAAATAACTGTTCTTTCCAATAACCCGACAAAAACCGAAGAATTGCACGGCATAAAGTCGGTCAGTCGTTGGAACTTAATAGAGATATTATCCTCGATAAAAAAGGCAGATATGCTTATAAGCGGTGGAGGGAGTCTGCTTCAGGACGTAACAAGTCCTGCTTCGCTGCTGTACTACTTGGGGGTAATTTTCCTTGCTAAAGCTTTACGCAAGAAGGTTTTCATTTACGCTCAGGGATTCGGGCCTGTTAAAAGAAAGTGGGCCCGGGTACTGACAAAAAATTTGCTTCAGCGGGTGGAATTCATTACGTTGCGCGACGAGGATTCGGCCGAAGAACTAAAAAGCCTGGGAGTAAAAAGACCACCTATCGTCGTTACGGCGGATCCGGTGATGGGATTGGATGTTTCTCATATTGAAAAAAAGCTTGGAGCATCGGTGCTTGAGCAAGTCGGCACTGAGATCAACCGTCCATTGGTGGGATTCGCTCTTCGCCGGTGGAAAAAAGAAGAATCGTATCTTGCTTCTGTGGCGGATTGTGCAGACCGTTTGTTGGATGATGGAGTACTTCCGGTATTTATACCGTTTCATATGCCTGACGACCTGGAAGTTTCAAGGGCAATCCTTCAAAAGATGAAAAGAAAAGGGGCAGTCCTTATCGAAGAGCAGCTCACTCCCGATGAAATGATTTCGCTTATATCCAATCTCACTTTAATAGTGGGAATGAGGCTCCACTCTCTCATAATGGCGTCAGTGGTGGAAAAACCCGTTTTAGGCATCTCTTACGATCCGAAAGTAGAACGTTTTTTGCGAATGATCAGCGACGTTCCGGCGATGAACTGCGAAGATGTCAGTGCAGAAAAACTTTATTCTCTGATAAAGTCCAGGATAAAGCAGGGGCTTACTTCCAATGAACGTTTAAAGATAGCCGAACTTAGGTGCAGGGCTCTGAGCACATCGAAACTTGCGGTAAGATGCCTAAATGACGTGTTGTTTTCGGAGGAATAGGTATGCAGCGGTCAGACGAGAGAATAGCTATACTGGGAGTTTATTTGAACAGCGTAAATTACGAAATAGCAATAAAAAAAGTGATTGAATTCACAAAAAGTGACGGCTTAAAAATAATAGTAACCCCTAATGCGGAGATTATAATGGCAGCCCAAAAAGACAAAAAACTCAAGGATGCCATAAATAGTGCCGACCTTTCGCTCCCCGATGGAATAGGAGTTGTGCTGGCATCTAAAATTCTAGGAAAGCCTCTTGAGCAAAGGACGACCGGTTTTGACCTGATGATGATGATTTTAGAAAAGGCAAGGGATGAAGGGCTCTCCATATTTTTGCTGGGCGGAAAGCCGGGAGTGGCGGAAGGTGCGGCTGAAAATATAAAAAAGAAGTTTCCTGGAATTGAAATTGCCGGTGTTCACCATGGATATTTTGATGAATCAGAAGAGAACGAAGTTATAGGAATGATTAATGAAGCATCTCCTGACATATTATTTGTGGCCATGGGAGCTCCGAAGCAGGAGCTTTTCATGACAAGAAATCGAAGAAAGCTTCGCTGTAAAGTAGCAATGGGAGTAGGTGGAAGTCTTGATGTGCTTTCGGGAAAAGTGCGTCGTGCTCCTAAAATCATGCAGAATGCGGGACTTGAGTGGCTTTACAGGCTAATTACCCAGCCATCGAGGTTTAGGCGCATGAGCGTTCTTCCGCTGTTTCTACTGAAGGTAATTTTTCACAGGAAGTGATAATTGATGAAGGCAAAATCGTCAATGTATGACTACTTTTTGATAACAACGGGTTCTTTTATCGCAGCTTTAGGCCTTACCATGTTTCTTGTCCCTAACAAAATAGCTGCAGGTGGAGTCAGCGGTCTTGCCACGGTTCTACATTACCTGTTCGGCCTGCCCGTAGGATGGACGATGCTGGCCTTTAACATTCCTCTTTTTATTGCCGGAATAATTTTTCTTGGCCCAGTTTTCGGTGCGAAAACCATAGTCGGCACCATACTTCTTTCGGTTTTTACGGAAATGACGAAAAATTTTCCGGTGATTACGCGGGATTTGCTGCTTTCCAGCGTATACGGCGGCATCATTCTAGGACTCGGGCTGGGGCTGGTCTTCAAAACCAGGGCTACCACCGGCGGCTCCGACATAGCGGCCATGCTGATTCATCACTTCGCACCGATTGTCAGCATTGGCCAGGGGATACTGCTCATAGATTTTTTCGTCATTGCTCTAAACGGCATTTCCTTTAACTGGGAAATTGCGATGTATTCATGGATAGCCCTCTATGTCAGCAGTAAAGTGATAGATATAGTTCAGGAAGGCATCAATTATGCGAAAGCAGTTTACATAATTTCCGATAGAAACGATGAAATACAAAAGAGGATTTTGGAAGACTTGGGGCGGGGAATCACGCTTTTTGAGGCAAAAGGCGGCTATACGGGGGAAAACAGGAAGGTCGTAATGTGTGCCGTAACGAGAATAGAACTTCCAAAATTAAAGCGGATTATCTGGGACATAGACCCTAAGGCTTTTATAATTGTTCACGACGTGCATGAAGTTCTGGGAGAAGGGTTTACATATATTAGTCAGGACGATACTCACAAATTAAATAATAAATGACGAGGTGATTGAAAATGCCAGTATCCAAAGAAAAGCTTGAAGAATTGACAAAAGCAGCCCGTAGAGTTAGGCGGCACATCATAGAGATGACCGCCGAAGCGGGCTCTGGCCATCCGGGAGGGTCGCTATCCTGTGCCGATATTTTGGTCGCTCTTTATTTTCATGAAATGAAGATAGACCCCAAGAATCCCAATTGGCCCGACAGGGACAGGTTCGTGCTTTCAAAAGGTCATGCGGCACCAACCCTTTACGCCGTGCTGGCCGAAAAGGGTTATTTCCCGAAAGAGGAACTGAAGACTTTGCGTAAAATTAACTCAATACTCCAGGGGCATCCTGACATGAAAAAGACACCTGGAGTGGACATGACCACCGGCTCCCTGGGGCAGGGGCTTTCGGCGGCAAACGGCATGGCTCTGGCCGGAAAACTGGACGGCAAAAGCTACAGAGTCTATGTCCTCCTGGGCGATGGAGAGCTTGAAGAAGGACAGGTTTGGGAAGCTGCCATGGCCGCAGCCCATTATAAACTCGACAACCTCACGGCTTTTGTGGACCATAACGGTCTTCAGATAGACGGCCCGATAAACCAGGTGATGTCGCCGGAAATAATCCAGGACAAGTTCAGGGCCTTCGGCTGGCACGTAATAGATGTAGACGGCCACGATTTTGAAGACATATTGCAAGCTATTGAAGAGGCCAAAAGCACGAAAGGCAGGCCGACGGTAATAGTGGCCCGGACCGTAAAGGGAAAGGGAGTGCCCTACATGGAAAACCAGGTGGACTGGCACGGCAAAGCTCCGTCAAGAGAGCAAGCAGAAGAAGCGCTGAAGGCTCTTGAGGGCTAGCAAAGAAAATAAAAAGAAAGGAAACGGAGGTAAAGACAATGCCAAAGATAGCGACTAGAGAAGCCTACGGCGAAGCCCTTGCCGAACTGGGCGAAGAGATAAAAGACATAGTTGTTCTGGATGCCGACCTATCCAAGTCCACAAAGACCAGTGTTTTTGCCAAAAAATTTCCCGAGCGTTTCTTTAACATGGGCATAGCGGAACAAAACCTGATGGGAACGGCAGCGGGTCTTGCCACCTGCGGCAAGATACCCTTTGCCAGCACCTTTGCCATATTTGCCACCGGCAGGGCCTTCGAACAGATAAGAAATTCCATCTGCTACCCGAACCTGAACGTGAAAATAGCCGCAACTCATGCCGGCATCACCGTAGGAGAAGACGGAGCCACCCACCAATCTATTGAAGATATTGCGCTCATGAGAGCACTGCCCAACATGACGGTGATAAATCCCGCCGATGCAACGGAGACCAAAAAAGCGGTAAGGGCGGCGGCACAGATGAAGGGCCCCGTGTACTTAAGGCTGGGCCGGCATCCTGTAGAGACCATATTCGGCGAAGGATACGAATTTAAGCCGGGCAAAGGGGTTATATTGAGGGAAGGAAGGGACGTGGCGATCATAGCCACCGGCGTCATGGTAGCCGAAGCTCTGAAAGCAGCAGAAATCCTGGAAAAGGACGGCATAAATGCCATGGTCGTCAACATCCACACCATAAAGCCGATTGATGAAGAAGTCATCTTAAAAGCTGCCGAATGCGGAGCCATCGTCACCGCCGAGGAGCACAGCATAATTGGGGGCTTGGGCAGCGCGGTGGCGGAAGTGCTTTCCGAGAAAAAGCCCGTTCCCATAAAGAGGATAGGAATCAAAGATGTTTTCGGCATGTCCGGCAAACCCGAAGAACTGATGAAAGCCTATGGCCTTGCGGCAGAAGACATAGCGGAGGCTGCAAGGACGCTAATCATATCAAAACCTTAGAATTTTGCTATGTCACGTGTTTACCTGAAAAACAATGATTCATGAAGTTGCTTATGTGACATGGAAAGAGAAGATGTAAGAGCCTTAGGGCTCTTTTTTTATGTGCTAATTTGTTACTAATTGTGGTGGCTAAACATCCAGAGTATGACATGAAAGAATGCCGCAAAATTGCTAAAGAATTTCCACAAAAAAGAGGAAATATATTCTTCTTTTTAAAAGATATTGATGTGTTATAATTAAATCAAAAAAAATAAACATTTTCCGCATTAATAAACTTTTTCCACAATTATTTAAGAGGAAAAACCCGAGTTTTTAGCTGAAGGTGGGAGCTGATGGTTCTTGAAACACGGTTTAGGGAGATCCTTAAAATTCTCATAAACAGTAACGGCCCCATCACGACAAAAGATGTTGCTCGGAAATTAAAGGTCTCTTCCAGAACGATACGTCATGACCTCAAAAGACTCCAGGAGTTTCTCGACACTTTCGACATAAGGATAGTGAAAAAGCCCAGGACAGGAGTTTACCTCGACGGTACGAATGAGAAAAAGGCTGTGCTGCTAGATCAAATTTCACAGTCGGATTCCTATTACCGAGAACCTTACAGTCCCCAGGAAAGAGAGAAATATATAATATTCAGGCTGCTGCAGTCGGATAAAAACCTGACTACCCAGCAGCTGGCAGACGAACTTTTCGTCAGCAAAGTGACGATATACAAGGATTTGGACAATGTGGAAAAATGGCTGGCTAGGCATGATTTAAAACTCATCCGCAAACCCAATTACGGCATTGAAATAGCCGGGAGTGAAGAAAATTTCAGAAAAGCTTTTTCGGATTTTTTAGTAAATACCGTAGAAAAGCACAGATTGAAGAAGCTGGTTCAGGAGCCTTTTATCCATCCGCTCGACAGGAGATTGAGCCCGGCAAATTTCACACAACTGGTAAGAATGTTTCCAAAAATTGATGTGCGCAAACTAGAGAGAATAATCCATGAGGCAGAAGAGATAATGCGTTTGCGTTTTATCGATGAGAGTTATACCGCTCTTATAGTGCACCTGGCGATAATGATCAAGCGCCTTCAGGATAAAAAGGATATTAAGTTACAACCGTTGAGGTTAGCAAATTTAAAGGAGAGTGAGGAATACCGGATAGCCAAATTTATCGCCGGCAGGTTGGAGAATGAATTTGGCATTAAGATCCCTGAAAACGAGATTGTATATATTTCGCTGCATATCCTGGGAGCTAAAATAGAAAAAAGATTGCCTTTGAAAGAAGAGAGTGTAGATGAGATGTTAAAGGATTTTGAAAAGGAAATTCTTGAAATAGTCTATGACATGATCAGCGTTGTTGAAAATACCCTAGATGTAAAACTCTCCAATGATAAATTCCTGGTCGCGGGACTAGCTTTACACCTAAGGCCGGTTATCAACAGAATTAGATACGGTATGAACCTCCACAACCCAATATTGGCTCAGATTAAAGAGAATTATACTTCAATATATGGTATTGCCTGGATAACCGCGGGGATAATCGAAAAACGTTTGGGTATAAAGGTGGGGGAAGAAGAGGTAGGGTATCTGGCAATGCACCTGGGTGCAGCCATTGAGAGGGCAACGGCTCCGAAAAAAGCGCTTGTTATCTGTTCTAGTGGTATAGGGACAGCCCAGATGCTTGCCTCCAGGCTAAAAAAGAAATTTCCGGAAATATTGATTGATGATGTCATATCGGTGCCCAATGTGGATGAAGTCCTGAAATGCAAAAAGGTAGATTTCATAATTTCTACGGTTCCCATGGAATTAAAGGATATACCCGTAATATTAGTATCCCCACTTTTGACCGAAGGGGATATAGCGAAAATCAGGGAATTAATCGGAAAAACGAGCAGTATGAAACTAAAACTCAATCGAAGGGATTTTGAAGGAAGCCTTGTATACGAATTAATTCCCGAAGACCTGGTCTTTTGCAAAAAGACCTTTGATTCAAAAGAGCAAATCATCGAAGAGATCGGCAAAATTCTTGTCGCACGGGGCTATGTAGAACCTGATTTTGTGAAAGCGGTCCAGGAAAGGGAAAAGATAACCTCTACCTATATAGGCAGAGGTGTAGCTATACCCCACGGTGAAGACCGTTTTGTCATCAAGCCAACGGTTGCTGTGATAACCCTTGAAACACCCGTCGAATGGTGGGGAAAACAGGTAAACCTGGTATTTTACCTCGCCCTTCGGTTCGATACGAGTGAGTATACAAAAGCTTTTTTCAAGGAGTTTTACGATATGCTAGACAGCCCAGAGATCCTGGATATGATCAGGCAAGCGAAAAGCCCTGAGGAGATCAAGAGGATACTAGCTTTTAAAGGAGGAAACTTCTGATGGAAAGTCTTATTTTGCATGACATAATAAACGAAAACCTCATAAAACTCAGTTTGGATGGCTCAACCAGAGAGGAAGTTGTCTCTGAATTGACGGATTTGCTGTATAAAAATGGCGTCATCTGTTCAAAAGCAGATTTTATAGAAGAAGTGAAAAAGAGGGAAAGCCTTTGTACAACCGCTATCGGGATGGGAATAGCCATTCCCCACGGTAAATGCGGCAGTGTAATTAAGCCCGCAGTAGCTTTTGGAAGATCTTCTTCGGGTATTTCATGGGATTCCATGGACGGGAATCCGGTCCACATGGTTTTTCTACTGGCGGTTCCTGAATCTGGCGCAGGTAACCAGCACCTGCAACTTCTTGCCATGCTCTCGAGAAAATTGATGCACGATGACTTTCGCAAAGGACTGATGGCTGCGAAAGACAAAATTCAGCTCTTATCGATGCTTCATTCGATCTTCAAAGGGGGTTAAATTATGTTCCGCATAGAGAAATTGAAAAAACACCTCTTTGAAAAGCCCAGGGAAATATACCTTGAGAGGGCCCTCCTTTATAAGGAAGCTTATGAAAAGACCGAAGGTGAACCTGTGATCATCAGGCGGGCAAAGGCCCTCGAAAACATTCTGTCCAAAATGGAAATCGCCATATACGACGGAGAATTGATAGTTGGCGGACGTTCACCAAAACCACGGATGGGCGTGGTTTCGCCCGAGATGGATGTAGAATGGTTTTACGAAGAACTGGATACTATTTCGACCAGGCCCCAGGACAGGTTTGAAATAACCGAGCAAGATAAGTTAATTTTCAAAAGAGAACTTTACCCGTACTGGAAGGGGAGGACTTTAAAAGACAAGGTTAGAGAGCTGTTACCCGAACATGTTTTGAAAGAACTTCCGAGGAAAGTATTCAAATTGAACCAGACCGACAAGGGACAGGGACACATTATCCCTGGTTATGAAAGAGTGCTGAAAATAGGCCTGAGTGGCTTGGCGGGTGAAGTAGAAAAGAAATTGAGTATAGCCGATAGCGCCGGGTCGGATTTTTATAAAGCAGCTCTAATTACGCTAAAAGCAACCCAGAAATTCATCCTCCGATATGCGGATTTGGCCCTGGAACTTTCCAGGGAAGCGGATTCACCTGAGAGACGCCGGGAATTAGGAGAAATAGCTGAGATCTGCCGAAAAATTTCCACAGAACCCCCGGACACATTTCACGAAGCTCTGCAACTATTCTGGCTGTTAAACGTAGTTTTCCAGTGCGAATCCAACGCCAGTTCCATATCACCCGGACGTTTTGACCAGTACATGTATTCTTTCTACGAGCGCGATGTAAGGTCCGGTAGATTGACACAAGAGAGGGCTCTGGAACTTTTAGAATGCCTTTGGATCAAGTTTAATGAGGTAGTTGCCCTCAGAAGTGCGGAAAGTGCCAAGCATTTTGCAGGGTTTCCTATAGGCTACAATATCGTACTTGGTGGAGTCAATGAAGAGGGTCGAGATGTCACAAATGAACTATCCTACCTGTGTTTAAAGGCTACCAAAGAAGTGCGGCTTCCACAGCCCAATATCGGCATAAGAATCCATTCTAAATCACCTCACGATTTTTTGCGAAGAGCAGCGGAAGTTATAAAAATAGGCATCGGTATGCCCCAAGTATTTAACGACGAGGTAGTAATACCTGCTTACCTGAACCGAGGAGTTCCGCTAGAGGATGCTAGAAACTACGCCGTTGTTGGATGTGTGGAATTATCCATACCAGGTAAAACCTACGGCCTTCACGACATAGCACTTTTTAACCTAGTTAAAGTGCTCGAGGAGACCCTCTCCGATGATTTCAATTCCTTTGACGAGTTGATGGAAAATTATAAAAAGAGGATCGCCGAAGGTGTAAAGCTGATGGTGGAAGGCAGTAACGCTGTCGACAGAGCCCACAGGGAAGTTGCTCCTACCCCGTTTCTCTCGCTCTTCATCGATGATTGCCTTGAAAGGGGGCTAGATGTTACAGAAGGTGGAGCAAGGTACAACTTTTCAGGGGTTCAAGGGATAGGCATAGCCAATGTAGCCGATTCACTTCAGGTTGTTAAGAAAGTAGTTTTTGAGGAACAAAAGCTCGACTTTAGCAAATTGAAGGAAATGCTGAAGGCTGATTACAGAGGGTATGAGACATGGCAAAACTTTTTCATTAACAGGGTAGAGAAATACGGCAATGACAACGATGAAGTAGATATGTTAGCATCTGAAGTTCTACGATTTTACTGTAAAGAGGTTGAAAAATATAAAAATATACGCGGCGGATATTTCCAGCCTGGTGCCTATACCGTGTCGGCCCACATACCCCTAGGCGCCGATGTAGGTGCTACACCAGACGGGAGAAATGCCGGGGAACAGCTTGCAGACGGTGGTTTGTCACCCATGGTCGGGCGGGATAGAAAGGGTCCCACCGCCGTCCTTAAATCGGTAGGCAAACTAGATTCCTACCTACTCTCCAACGGTAGTCTTTTGAACCAGAAATTTCACCCGTCGGCGTTGGAGGGCGAGGAGGGGATAGAAAAATTTGTAGCTTATCTTAAAGCTTTTTCAGCACTTAAGATAATTCATGTACAGTTCAACGTTATCTCAGCCGAGACTCTAAGGGATGCTCAAAGAAATCCAGACGAGTACAGGAGTTTAGTTGTAAGAGTTGCGGGTTACAGCGCCTTTTTCACGGAACTTGACAAAGCGATTCAAGAAGATATCATCAGGAGGACTGAACATGGTATATAAAGGCATTGTTACCGACATCCAGCACTACTGCGTCCACGACGGTCCGGGAATACGCACTGTTGTATTTTTGAAAGGCTGCCCCCTGCGCTGCAAATGGTGCAGCAATCCTGAAACGCAGGTTGCAGGATACGAACTGGGATACAATGTAGGAAACTGCTTGGGCTGTGGGACATGCGTAAAAGTCTGTCCAAAAAAATGCATCGAGCTAACTGAAACGGGGGTTAAAATAGACAGACAACGATGTACTCGCTGCTTCAAATGCCAAGAGGCATGCCCCACAGGAGCTCTGAGGCGATTTGGTTATTTAAAATCTGTGGAGGAGGTGATGAAAGAGGTAGAAAAAGATAGGATTTTTTACGAGTATTCGGGGGGTGGAATAACCCTTTCGGGAGGGGAGTGTTTAACTCAAAAGGAATTTACCCTGGAACTTTTAAGAACTTCAAAGAAAATGGGTATAAATACCGCCATCGAAACGACTGGACATGCTGAATGGGAAGTTTTGCAGGAAATAGCAGGTTTTGCTGACTATATTCTATACGACCTGAAGCATGTTGACTCTGAAAGACATGAAGCAATGACTGGGGTTTCAAACACATTGATCATGGGAAATCTGCAAAGACTTGTAAAAATTGGCTTCAAACCTATTATCCGCATCCCCGTTATCCCGGGATATAATGATGACCGGGATACCGTATCAGAGTTCGTCCGGTTGATGAAGAACCTTAAATTGGATACCGTTCACCTGTTGCCC
>JASUSP010000029.1 GCA_030446005.1 Tepidanaerobacteraceae bacterium
CCAAGGGGAGGGAATCCTCCTTTTTTCCGAGAAAACTTTTAGTTTCAATGGTTTTAAGGCAGCAAGCATGTGAATTTAGGGTCTTAATTTGACATTACAAATAAAGGTGAGGGAGGGGAAAACATGGAGGAAATAAGGCTTAATATAAACGGACGCGAAGTAAAGGGCTATAAGGGGCAGACCATCCTGGAAGTTGCAAGGGAAAACGGGATAGATATCCCCACCCTGTGTTATGACGAGAGGGTTAAGATATACGGTTCCTGCGGACTTTGCCTGGTGGAAGTCCAGGGCGCTCCGAAACCCCTGCGGGCGTGTGCTACAGAAATCAGCGAGGGAATGGTGGTTTTTACAGATACAAAAAAAGTCCGGAATGCACGGAAAATGGCTCTGGAACTTCTTTTGTCGAACCATGTCGGCGACTGCAGGCCTCCATGTCGCCAGGCGTGTCCAACCAACACCGACTGCCAGGGTTACGTGGGATTGATAGCTAACGGAAAGTACCAGGAAGCGGTAAAACTCATTAAGGAAAACCTGCCGCTGCCTGCCAGCATAGGAAGGATATGTCCGCACCCCTGCGAGGATGCGTGCAGGAGAAGTCTGGTAGAAGAGCCCATTGCCATCGCGTGGCTGAAAAGCTTCGTGGGAGATGTGGACCTGGCGTCGGAACATCCATACATGCCCGATATAAAACCGCCCACCGGCAAATCGGTGGCCGTTGTGGGAAGCGGACCAGCGGGTCTCACCGCGGCGTACTATCTTGCCAAAGAAGGACACAAGGTCGTGGTCTACGAAGCTATGGAAAAGCCCGGCGGCATGCTGAGATACGGCATACCCCAGTACAGGCTGCCGAAAGAAGTTCTTGACAGGGAAATTGAACTGATAGAAAAAATGGGCGTGGAATTCGTAACGGGCTGTAAGGTAGGAAAGGACGTGAGCCTGGAGTATCTCAGGTCAAAACACGATGCGGTGTTTTTGGCAATAGGCGCGTGGAAAAGTTCCAAATTGCGCTGCCCGGGCGAGGAACTTCCGGGGGTCATGGGAGGTATCGACTTTTTAAGGGCGGTGGCGAAAGGCGAGCCTGTGAATATGGGCAAAAAAGTGGCGGTGGTGGGCGGAGGAAACACTGCCATGGATGCCTGCCGCACTGCGGTCCGTCTTGGGGCCGAGGAAGTTTACGTCCTTTACCGCCGCACCAGGAACGAAATGCCGGCCAACGAAGTTGAAATAAGAGAAGCCGAAGAAGAAGGGGTAAAATTCATATTCCTCGTGGCACCGCTGGAAGTTATCGAAAAGAACGGTCGGGTAGCGGCTATCAGGCTTCAGAAGATGAGGCTGGGCGAACCCGATGCTTCCGGCAGGAGAAAGCCGGAACCCATCCCGGGCGAGGAGATGTTGCTGGAAGTGGACACCGTCATCGCTGCCATAGGGCAGGAAGTAGATGCATCGGGCCTGGATGGCGTAAATCTCACAAGAAAAGGTACCATTTCCGCTGCAGAGGGCACCTTCGCTACCAGCATTCCGGGGGTTTTTGCCGGCGGCGATGCTATAAACGAAGGTCCGGGAATAGCTATAGAAGCTGTGGCCGACGGCAAAAGGGCGGCCGAAGTGATTATAAGTTACCTTGAGGGTAACATCATCCCTTACAAAGAACCGTACCTGGTGCGGCGCGATGACCTGACGGAGGAAGATTTCGCCGACAGGGAAAAAATCCAAAGAGTCCCGATGGCGCACCTTACCCCTGAAGAAAGGAAGACCAATTTCCGGGAGATTGTCCTTGGATACGGCGAAGAAGAAGCCAGAAAAGAAGCGATGCGCTGCCTGGAATGCGGATGCAAGGACTACTTTGAATGCAAGCTCATAAAATACGCCAACGAATACGGCGTAAATCCGGAAAGGTTCTCTGGCGAAGTAAACCGGTACGATTACAAAGATGACCATCCGTTCATAGTCAGGGACCCGCAAAAGTGCATCCTTTGCGGGCTGTGCGTGAGGATATGCGATGAGGTGATGGGTATTACCGCGCTGGGGCTCGTGAATAGGGGCTTTGTGACGGTTGTAAAGCCCGAGTTCGAGCTGCCTTTAAAGGAAACCGGCTGCATTTCCTGCGGACAGTGCGTGGCCGTATGTCCCACAGGAGCCCTGCAGGAAAGGCCGCCTGTGGCAAAACCCGTGCCGCTTAAAACCGAGCAAAAAAGGACGGTATGTTCCTTCTGCAGCGTGGGCTGCAACATTAATCTCGATACCAGGGGAGATATGATTTTGAGGGCTTTGCCGGACAAGGGAAGCCCCGTAGACGGAGGACACCTGTGCGTCAAAGGACGGTTCGGTTTCGGAGCACTATTCATGAAAGAAAGGCTTGTAGAGCCCCTGTTGAAGAAGGACGGAAAGTTAGATAAAGCCGCGTATGAGGAAGCGCTGCTTTATGCTGCAAGAAAGGCAAGGGGTATAAACGCCCTGTACGGGCCGGAAAGCCTTGCGGTATTTGTGTCGCCCGGCCTTACCAACGAAGAGATTTTCACCGCGGTGGAGTTTGCAAAGGCTTTGGGAACACCATACGTTTCATCCTTCGGCAATACCGAAAGCGGCCTGAAAGACGTGTTGGGCTACGACGCATCCACCAATTCTCTAGAGGAGCTGTCTTCGACCGATGTGGTGCTGCTCTTTGGATGCCGGGCGATGGAGGATTACACCGTCGCCGGGTTGAAGATAAGGCAAGCCTTGAAAAAAGGAGCAAAACTGGTCGTCATAAACCCCGAACCTTCTTCCATGGATGAAGAGGCCTTTAAAGTGATAAGGCCGGAAAACAGCGTGGACTTCCTGAAGGCCCTGCTCAAGGCCCTTATAGAGGAAGGATTTACCGCGGGAGCTGCAAAAGCAGAAGGTTTCGAGCAAATGAAAGAAGCGCTTTCTGGCGTAACCGTCCCCGACGACATCAGGGAAATTGCCTGCATTTATGGACAGGCCAAAAACGCCATGGTAGTTTTCGACCACGAAAGGATGACGAAAGACGCCGAAAGGCTTATAGCTTCCATTGCAGTGGTGTCGGACCACATAGGAAAGCCCAGGAATGGCATAATCATGCTGAGGGGTAAAAATAACGCTCAGGGCCTGGTGGATATGGGAGTCACAAAAAGCGCGGAAGAAATAGTAAAATTGATAGAGCAGGGCAGGGTAAAGGGCGCATTCATCTTCGGGGAAGACCCGGTAGGCGAAGAGCCTGCCCTGGCCGAAGTCCTGAAGAAACTCGATTTCCTGGCGGTGCAGGACCTTTTCCTGACCGACACCGGCCGCCTTGCCGACGTGGTCCTGCCGCTTTCGGCCTTTTCCGAATCCAGGGGTTCATACACCAGCTGCGAGCGCAGGGTGCAGTGGTTCGAAAGGGCAATTCCGGCGCTATTTGCCAGGGAAAACTGGCAGGTGATAAAAGACCTTGCCGGTGCTACGGGATACCGCCTTGGATTTAAGTCGGCAGAGGACGTGCTGGATGCTATATCCCGGAACGTTCCGGAGTACCGCGGTATAAGGAGAAAGTTACTGGGCCGGGATGGCGTATTCTGGCCGGCTGGCACTAAAGACGCCTTCGGAACTCCCGTGCTGTATCGCGAGGGATTTAACTACGAAGGCGGAAAGGCAAAACTGCCGGAAAAAGCCCAAGGACCGGCCTTCAGGACTCCCAAAATGCCGTGGGCGCTCGACAGAACTTTTGCCGTAAAAATGAAAGAGGAAGGCGTAGCGAGGTAAAAATAGGACCTGCATCCCGGTGATGCAGGTCCTCCTTAATTTTGGTCATTTATTCACTGATGTTTAACAAAATGGGGCCTGGCGTCTTGAAGGAATTTTATGCTAGGCGTTGAATTATATATTAATTTGACAATAAACAAAGGAGAGACCCTGATTGAAAATAGGAGTACCAAGAGCCCTAGCTTACTACGCGTATTATCCCTTTATAAACACCTTCTTTGAGGAACTGGGCCTGGAAGTTGTCGTTTCCGACCCCACTTCGAAAAAAATTATCGATGCCGGGGTTGAGGATGCCGTGGCGGATGCTTGCGTGCCGGTTAAACTTTTCCACGGTCACGTGAAAAACCTGATGGGGCGGGTTGATTACATATTTGTTCCAAGGCTCGTGAGGGTTAACAAAGAAGCCACGTTCTGCCCAAAATTTCTTGGTCTTCCGGACATGCTCGTCTTTTCTTTGGAAAACTTCACCAATATGCTGGAAGTGAGAATCGACATCGGCAAAAGCAAAAAGCAGCTTTTTTTCCTGTGCCTTTCGGTGGCAAGAAAATTTAAAAAGAGCTTTTTTAAAGCTTGGTGTGCTTACAGGAAGGCAAAGGAGAGTTTGAAAAACTTCAAGTTCGAATTTCTAAAAGGGAGTATTCCTCCTCTTGGAATTAACGTTCAGGTGAATAATGCCGATGTAAGGCTGGGAATCGTGGGATATCCGTATTTACTATACGACCCGTACGTCAGTTTCGACATTATTAATAAGTTGATAAAAATGGGTGCTTATGTTATTACCCCTGAGATGGTGCCGGAAAAGGAAAAAAGGAAGTACGCCGTAAAACTGAAAAAGACCCTTTTTTGGACCTTCAGCAACAACGTCCTAAGGACGGCTTTTCATTTTTTGGAAACAAAATGCGTCGACGGCATAATCCACGTAACGGCTTTCGGTTGCGGACCTGACTTTATTGTCGATAAGATAATAGAGCTGGAAGCCAAAGAAAGAAAGATGCCCTTTTTGACCATTGCCTTCGACGAGCACACCGGTCAGGAGGGCATAAATACCCGGCTTGAGGCTTTCGTGGATATGCTTAGAAGAAGAAAAATAAAAGAGGCGATAGTTGTATGAGAAAGGTGTCATTCCCGTACGTCGGAAATGCCACAATAACGTTCAAAAAGCTAATGAACACCTTCGGAAACGAGGTGGTGCTGCCGAGGCGTCCCACGGAGGAAACGCTGAGTCTCGGCACGAAATACGCACCGGAATTTGCGTGCCTGCCTTTTAAAATAGTCCTGGGAACGTATATAGAGGCGCTGGAAGCGGGGGCCGACACCCTGGTTTCCACCGGCGGTGTGGGGCCGTGCAGGGCAGGGCTCTATACTACTTTGCACGAAAAGATTTTAAAGAGTCTGGGCTACGATTTTGAGATGATAACCCTTGAACCTCCGGGCAGGCACCTGAGGGAACTTGTCGCCAGCATAAAAAAGCTGGTAAACCGCAGGCTCACCTTTGCCGACTATTACAGAATCATACGGTTTGTGTGGAAGGAACTTCAGCTTTTGGACAAAGCGGAAAGGCTTTCTCACAAGATAAGGCCCCTGGAAGTCAAAAAGGGTGAAACCACAAAGACTTATAGAAAATGTACAGAACTTATAGCCCAGGCAAAAGATTACCGGGACCTTCTGGAAATTGAAAGGGAGATAGAACTTCTCTATGAAAGGATAGAAAAAAAGGATTACGACCCTTTGAAAATAGGTATTGTCGGGGAAATATACGTGGTGATAGAACCGGCGGCTAACCTGGAAATCGAAGAAATGCTCGGAGACCTCGGAGTATATGCGGAAAGGTCCATGTTTTTGGCCTCCTATACTTTCTACAACGCCGTTATGGACCTTTTCAGGATGCCCGGCGAGCGCGACGTAAAAAAGCTTGCCTCTCCGTACTTCAAGGAGATGTGCGGAGGGCACGGACGAGAATCGGTAGGGAACGCCATCCTCTTTGCCAAAAGGGGATTTGACGGGGTAATACAGCTTTCGCCTTTTACATGCATACCCGAGATCGTAGCCAAGAGCATACTGCCCAAAGTCTGCGCCGAATACGATATTGGGTTTCTATCTATAACCCTGGATGAGCAGACAGGCAAGGAAGGGCTTAGGACCCGCGTGGAGGCCTTCGTGGACCTGCTGGCTGCCAAGCGGAAAAATAAACTTATGAACAAAAAAGGAGATGTAGCTTATGGCACATTACTTGGGCATTGACGTTGGGTCCGTGAGTACAAACCTGGTGATACTGGATGAAGATGGAGAAATAAAAGAGGCCATATACATACGCACTCAAGGCCAGCCGATAAAAGCAATCCAGGAAGGGCTCAGGATTCTCTCAACAAAAGATAAAAGCTGGGACATAAAGGGAGTCGGAACTACGGGCAGCGGAAGACAACTGGCGGCAGTGATAGCAGGTGCGGATGTTGTAAAAAACGAGATAACCGCCCACGCGGTGGCGGCTTTGAAAGAGATTCCCGACGTGCGCACAGTGATAGAGATAGGCGGGCAGGACTCGAAGATTATAATCCTGCGTGACGGCGTTGTTACCGATTTTGCCATGAACACCGTATGCGCCGCAGGGACGGGGTCTTTTCTGGACCAGCAGGCTAACAGGCTCGGCATACCCATAGAGGAATTCGGCTCTTATGCCCTCAGGTCCAAAAATCCCGTGCGAATTGCGGGAAGGTGTGCGGTTTTCGCCGAATCCGACATGATTCACAAGCAGCAGCTGGGGTACAAGGTGGAGGATATTATAAGAGGTCTGTGCCAGGCACTGGTGCGAAATTACCTCAACAACGTGGGAAAAGGTAAGGAAATCCTGCCGAGGGTTGTTTTCCAGGGGGGAATGGCGGCCAATGTGGGGATGAAAGCGGCTTTCGAGGAAGCCCTGGGGATGGAGGTGTACGTTCCCAAATACCACAACGTCATGGGGGCAATCGGTGCAGCGCTACTGGCAAAAGATGCCAATGTTAAAAAGACGAAATTCAGGGGGTTTGACGCAAGCGACATTGAATTTACCGCCGGCAGTTTTGAATGCCAGGGTTGCTCCAATCACTGCGAGGTGGTGAACATCCGGATGGAAGGGAAGGTAATCGCCCGATGGGGGGATAGGTGCAACAAGTGGAAAGTCATCGACGATTGACCCATTTTAATATATCCGAAAAATCATTGTAAGCGATGGCGGCTATGCCGTTTTGGCGCAGGTGGGAAAGAAGAACCCCTTTTGCAAAAATTACGTCCGCCTTTCTGGCTGCGCAAATATCGGAGTAACCGTCCCCCACGTAGACCGCTAATGCATTTTCGGGCTTTAATTTTTCTATGAGTTCTGCTTTGCATGTGCCGCACTGTTTACAGGTGCTCGATGAGTAAGTGCATTCAATATCAAATCTGCGCCCATCAATGATGAGCTTGTTGGCAAAGTAGGGTATCCCTTTTATGCCGTAATTTTCAAGGATAGTTTCAATGTTAAAGTCATAGCCATCGCTCAATATGTAAATTTCGTGACCCTTTTGGCGGCAAAACTCCGCAAAATCAATGAAATAGTCGTCGATTTTAACGTTTTCAACCAGAAATTTTTTTAGGTCCTCTCCGGTGGCGTTGAAAAGCTTGAAAGTTTCCCGGGCGCATTCCTCGGTGGATATTTCCCCCTTTTGCCACTTTAACTCCAGCTCTTCCCAGTTGCCCCGGGCGAAAGCTCCGGTCATGGCGACGCAGGTATCCCTGTCGGTGATGGTGCCGTCAAAGTCTATAAAAAATATTATCTTCATTGTAAAACCCCTTTTAATATTTTTATTCTACAAAAATCCGCCGGAATACTCTTAAACTACAAGAAATTATACCACACAGACAAAAATAATAAAAATAGAAAGCCTGCCGGTGACTAACTATCGATACCCATTGGGATACGGTACCTCGCTAGCCACCTGCAGGCATTCTTATTTTTTCCCGAAAAACTTGCTGTATTACTATATATTCTTGGAAGCATTGCCAGGGATAACATGCTTTTTAACGTGGAACATTATAACCGGGAGGTGATAGGATGCGAGCTTTGTGGAGGGGCTCGATAAGTTTCGGACTTGTGAACGTGCCGGTCAAAATGTACGCCGCAACGGAACGAAAAAGTTTGAGCTTCAGGCAAATCCATAAAACCTGCGGCACTCCGATACGGTATGAAAAAGTTTGTCCCTTGTGCAACCGCAAGGTTGAGGACGATGAGATTGCGCGGGGATACGAATACGAAAAGGGAAAATTTGTGGTAATAGAAGAAAAGGACCTGGAGTCCATCCCGGATGAAACCACCCGCACGATTGATATAGTGGACTTCGTGGACCTTGCCGAAATAGATCCGGTTTATTTTGACCGCTCGTATTTTCTCGGGCCCGAGGAAACGGGGCAGAAAGCGTACCTTTTGCTTTTCGAAGCGCTTAAAAAAACGGGGAAAATCGCTATAGCAAAGGTAATGATAAGGTCAAAGCAGCACCTTTCATGCGTTCGGCCTTACGGTGAAAACCACCTTGTGATGGAGACCATGTTTTATCCAGACGAAGTGCGGGATGCGGGGGAGATACCGCTTTCTCCGGGAGTAAAGCTTCACGAAAACGAAGTCAAAATGGCGGTGCAGCTGATTGACTCTCTTTCCGCCGACTTCAGGCCCGAAAAATACACCGACGAGTACAGGAAGGCTATGCTCGACATTATAAAGGCTAAAATCGAAGGAAAGGATATAAAAGTTCCTGCTGGCAGGGAAGAGAAAGTAGTCGACCTGATGGAGGCATTGAAGGCCAGCCTTGCCATGGTGGAAAAGGAAAAAACAAAGAAAAAGAAAGCGTCAACCTCATAATATATTTTCTATGCGCCTGAAGACCGGCTGCCTGAGATAACCTTCGCTGGTATAATCCAGAAATTCCACCTCGGCGGTGATACAAGGCACGACCCATACGGGTTTTTCTCTTTTTTCAAGGGGCGGAAGCTTGGCGAAAGGACAATCTTTTCTTTCCAATCTGGAGAGCACATCGTAAAGGAGCTTTCTTTTTTCTTCGTCAAGCCCTATAAAAACCCTTCCCAAATAAATTAACTCACCCTCCATCATGCGGCCGACAATAACTGACTTTAGCTTCCTTCCATCGACCAAAAATCCGCCTATAAGACAATGTATCGTGCGGCGGTTTTTGATTTTGAGCCATTTTTTGCTCTTTTTTCCGATTTCGTATAGGCTGTCAAGTTTTTTCGCCACTATACCTTCGAGGCCTTTTTCCTTCACCGCCTCGAAAAGGGCAACTCCCATGCCGGGAAAGGTATCCGTCACCACCACCGGGTCGGAGGATGAAAGGCAGGTCCGCAGCATGCTGTACCGTTCGGAGAATGGGAGGTCTACCAGGCACTTTCCATTAAGGTAAAGGATGTCGAAAACCACGTATGTCACCGGGATTTTTAAAGTGAGATATTTTACGGTAGCCTCATCCACAGCCATGTCCCGCCTCATGAGGTTCTGAAAATCGGGTTTTCCACCGAGTAAGGCAATCATCTCACCGTCAAGCACCGCGCTTTTGCCACTGAAAAATCGGGAAAGAGCCCCAACCACTTCGGGATACTGTTTTGTGCGTTTATTCATCTTCCTGTTGAAAAGCTCAACCCCGCCGCCTATGTGCGCTAAAATTCTAGTCCCGTCCCATTTTACCTGAAAGCCGTAGCTTTCGTCATCGAAGGCTTCGGGGTGGGATACAGGTTCCATAGGGATGAATGGAATACCGGGCTTTATCATTGTCAACCACCCTATATATTTTCTCCTTTTTTAAAAAATTTTTGCATAAGAGGGAAACCGGCTGTGAAAATCTAAATATAAAATTATGAGGGGAAAGGTGGGAAAAATGCCGCTGGTGATGGTGGAGGGAAAAAGGCTAAAGCTCAGCAACCTTTCGAAATTAATGTGGCCCGAAGATGGCATAACAAAAGCGGATTTTATAAACTACTTCGTTCAGATAGCCCCCTACTTGCTGCCCCATTTAAAGGACCGGCCCGTAGTCTTTACGCGCTATCCAGACGGCATACACGGTGAAAGTTTTTACCAGAAGAACGCGCCCGATTATGCCCCCGGATGGCTGAAGACCTATACCGTCGTAAGTTTTTCAGACGGGCAAAAAAAGGAGATACGCTACGTCCTCATAGACGATTTAAAAAGCCTTGTTTGGGCCGCGAATCAGGCTAGCCTCGAAATGCACCCGTGGCTTTCGCGAATCGGCAGCGTAGACCATCCGGACTTTGCTGTGTTCGACCTGGACCCGATGGAAAACACCGATTTTGAAGATGCGAGATTCCTGGCCCTTGCGTTGAAAAGGCTGCTTGAAATGGAGGGGCTAAAAGGTTTTCCGAAGACCTCCGGAGCCACAGGAATTCAGGTTTACGTGCCGATTGAAGCCCGCTATACCTACAGGCAGGTAAGGACCTTTGCGGAGTTTTTCTGCAGGGTGCTGGAAAAAACTTTCCCTGAAAAGGCTACGACTGAAAGGAACGTAAAAAAGAGAAAGGGTAGGGTTTATCTGGACTACCTGCAAAACGTAAAAGGGAAAACGTTAATCGCCCCTTACAGTCCAAGGCCTCTCGGAGGCGCACCCGTTTCCGCGCCGGTTACATGGGATGAACTGGAAAGTTGCGCTGTTCCTTCCATGTTTACCATAAAAAGCATGCCCGAGAGGCTGAAAAAAATGGGAGACCTTTTTAAGGGCGTCCTGGAAGAAAGGCAGAACATAGACCGCTGGCTTTGAAGAGCCAAAAATTAAAGGGAAGGGGAGATGGGTTTGGCTAGGGTGCTTGTCATAGGTGGCGGACCGGGCGGCCTTTCGGCAGCGATATATGCTGCCCAAATGGGTCACCGGGTAAGGCTCGTTGAAAAAGACGGGATCGGCGAAAACATAAGGTGCGCCGAGGGATTCTTCGATGTGCTAAAAAAACTTGGAAAACCTTCGGCGGGGGTTAAGTTTAAGGTTGAAAAACTCATCGTAAGAATTCAGAGCACTTACGAAATAGATGTAAAAAACCTGAACCTCTGGATGCTCGATAGAAAAGAGTGGCAAAAGAGCCTGGCCGCGGTGGCTTTGGAAAAAGGCGTGCTCATCGAAGAAAACTGCCCGGTTCTTCCAAAAGACCTCGATGTTCTCAAAAAGGACTACGACTTCATAATAGATGCCAGCGGAGCACCTTCCGTAACCTCGAGGGCTTACGGTTTTTCTGACTTTTACAAGCAAAATTGCGGGAAAACGGTGCAGCTAGTAATGGAGGGGGATTTTTCGCACATAGGGAACAATTTTAAGGTAGGTTTGCTTCCGGGATTGTTCGGCTACTACTGGATATTTCCGAAAGACCGAAATGCGGCAAATGTTGGAGTGGGAAATTTCGGAAGAGAACCCGTGAAACTATGGAATTTACTGGGAGAAGTGCTGGAGAGGGAAGGGCTTTCGGGATACCGCGTGGTAAGGGAACTTGGAGGAATATGCCCCGTTAGGATGTTGCCCCGGCTTACTTACGACAATATACTGCTTGTGGGAGATGCCGCAGGTCTCACCTCGCCGCTTCATGGCGGCGGCATAGACATGGCTATTTTGAGCGGGATGCACGCCGCAAAGAGCATTGCCCTGGGCGGAAACTATTACGAAAGAAATCTGCGCAAACTGCTTTTACCTAGACTTGAAATTGAATCGGCCGCATCGCGGATGTGGGGGAGACTGGGCTTTGATAAAATGGAAAGGCTGGTAAACAAACTGGTGAAAACGGGGCTTTACAGGCCGCTTTTAAACCCGACGGGCGTCAATATTTTGCTATTCAGGGCCTTTGCCAGAATCTCCGGGATTGTTTATCCGGCAAAATAGAGTTTTGGTATTTTTTATTGTGTTATAATATACTAGAGGTGGTTTTTAGTGTATGAGCTTCTGGCTCAGGTCATGAAATTTCTGCTAATCGGGCTTATATATTATTTTTTGTATAATTTTCTAAAGTTGATGGTCCTCGACCTTTACGAAGAAAGAAAGTCGTCGGATGAAACCGATTATTACTTAAAATGCGAAGATGGGAGGGAATTTCCCCTCCGCAAGGTGACCACCATAGGAAGGGCTAAGGACTCGGATATCGTGATAGACGACCCCTATCTTTCCAGTAAGCACGCAATGATTTACAAGAGAGGAAGAAGACTTATAATTCAGGACCTGAAGAGCACCAACGGCACGTATATCAACGGCAGGCGGATTAAAAAAGCGGTGGCGTTGAGGGAGAAGGATGTCATAACAATGGGCAGCCGGAAATTCACCTTTTTGAGGAGGGAGGCCCGTGGACTCGAGAGAGGAAGCGATATATAACAGGTCGCTTACCGCCATGGCCCTGGTGGGTTTTTTATCTTTTTTGCTTCTTTCCGCATACAGGAAGCCCGTTACCTTTTTGCCCTTTTACGGAGCCCTGGCGTTTTTGACCGTAGTATTTTTAGGATATTTTTTCACGGGCTGGGTATTACCCAATTCAGACAAATTTTTATTCCTGCTTTCTTCTTTTTTGGCCCAGCTCGGACTCATAATGCTGTGCCGGATTAACCCAGAGCTTTTTAAAAGGCAGGTCGTGTTTTTTGCATTAGGCGTGGGATTTTTTATTTTGATTAGTTTCTTTACGAAATATTTACTCAGGCTTGAACTTGCGCCTTTTTTTTACTGGGCGGTGACCGTGGTTTTGCTTTTGCTTCCACTCTTATTTGGAGTAGAAAAAGGGGGAGCAAAAAACTGGCTTGTTTTTGACGGATTTACGTTTCAGCCCTCCGAACTTGCGAAGATCACCTTTGCGTTTTACCTGGCAGGTGTTTTAAAAAACGGCAGGATAGATTCCTTTCCCAGGATGGCAACGGAAATCCTCACAGTGGTGGGACTTTTGGCCATATCCAAGGATTTGGGAGGAGCGATGCTGTTTTATTTTACCGCCCTGATTGTAATTTTCGTGGCGACTTCAAGACCGGATATAATGGCGGTGGGATGTTTTTCCGCCGCAATCCTCGGGGTTTCGGGATACTACCTTTTCGACCATGTAAGGGTAAGGATAGAAGCCTGGCTTAATCCCTGGAAGGATGTGCCCGGCAGGGGTTATCAGATAGCGCAGTCGCTCTTTGCCATAGCCGAAGGAGGATATTTCGGTACCGGCCTGGGCCTGGGAAGGCCGGATTTTATCCCTGCGGTAGCGACGGACTTTATTTTTTCCGCTTTTGCAGAGGAGTTCGGCTTTCTGGGAGCTGCCGCGGTGGTGCTGATGTACTTTCTGCTAGTGTACAGGGGCATAAGGATTGCTTTGAGGCTGCAAAGAAACTTTGAGATTCTGCTGGCGGTAGGACATACGGTGATGTTCGGAATGCAGATTTTTACCATTATAGGCGGTGTGATAAAGCTCATACCGGTGACCGGTGTTACACTTCCTTTCATGAGTTACGGAGGAAGTTCAATGGTCATGAGTTTCGCGTCCCTCGGAATACTGAACGGACTGTGGCAGAGCGCCTTGGAAGGTGAAGACGATGACGAGGATTAAAAGGAATGTGAGATTTGTATTCGTGCTGTTTTGCGGACTTTTTCTCAGCCTTCTCGGGTACCTCACCTATTTTCAGGTATACGAGCGCCAAAAGCTTATAGAAAGCTCGTATAATCGCAGGCTTTGGGAGCAGGAAGAAGCTGTAACGAGGGGGACCATATACGATGCGAAGGGCAGGGTGCTGGCAAAAACCGTAGAGGAAAATGGTGCAAAGAAGCGGATTTATCCCGGCGGGGAAGCTTTCGGACCGCTGATTGGGTATTCCAGCAAGAAACTGGGAAGGGCCAATTTGGAACAAGCGTTGAACGGAGAACTTTTGGGAATTTCCCAGCAGGACCCCATGATGGTTTTGCGGCAAAAAGTTTTGGGGGTTTCCAGGGGAAACGATGTGTATTTGACGGTAGACTCCGAGTTGCAAAACAGAGCCTACCAGCTTTTTTCGGGCAGGCGGGGAGCTTTGGTCGCCCTTGACCCGAAGACCGGTGCGGTCCTGGCCCTGGTAAGCTCGCCCGGTTACGACTCCAACTCGATAGAACAAAGGTGGGAGTTGCTTTCGAAGGATGAAAAAAGTCCCCTGCTCAACCGAGCCATTCAGGGACTTTATCCACCGGGTTCCACGTTTAAAATAGTTACCCTTGCGGCAGCCTTTGAGAGCATCCCAGATATAGAGAGCAGGACCTACGAGACGCCGGGACAGGTGGTGGTAAACGGCAGAGTCATAAGGGATTATGAGGGTTTTAGGCCGGGTAAGTATGACATAAAAAAGGCTTTCAGCCTTTCGAGCAACTCGGTTTTCGTAAAGGTAGGACTTGAAGTAGGAAAGGAAAGGCTTTATGCCAAAGCAGAAGATTTTGGATTTAATGAGAGGATTTCCTTCGAACTTCCCGTGTCGACTAGCCGGTTCCCGCGGTTTTCTTTGATGGGCGACGATGTAGAACTTGCCGAAGCTTCCATAGGTCAGGGGAAAATCCTGGCAACTCCGCTCCAGATGGCTTTAGTGGCTTCGGCGGTGGCCAACGGCGGGCGAATTATAAAGCCTTATATCGTTCAGAAAGTTGTTACTCCTTTAGGTGAGGTTAAAAATTTCTCCAGTCCGGTATTTTTAAAGGAACCAATCGATATAATGACGGCGAATAAGATAAGTGAGTATATGGTGGATGTGGTCGAGCACGGGACAGGCCGGGCAGCCGGGATAAAAGGTATAAAGGTGGCCGGCAAGACCGGCAGTGCCGAAAACCCCCACGGAAAGCCTCACGCCTGGTTTGTGGGATTTGCGCCGGCCGACGACCCTAAAATAGCGGTGGCCGTCGTCGTGGAGAATGCCGGCTCCGGAGGGACAAACGCCGCGCCTATAGCCAGGGATGTAATGTGGCAGTACTTAAAGGGGTTGAAATAGAATTATGCGATAATTGAAGCGGAGGTAAAATGTATGAAAATCAAAAAAAGCCTTTTGGCTGACGGGGCTCTGCTCCTTGTAGCCATGGTCTGGGGGCTCAATTTCGTAGTGATGAAGAACGCCCTTCAGAGGATAACGCCCTTTATGTACCTTGCCGTGAGATTCATGCTGGCATTTCTCATCCTTGCGGCCATCTTTAAAGAAAATCTGAAGACGATGGACAAAGAGGATATCGTAGGGGGCACCGTCATAGGTTTTTTTCTCTTTTTGGGCTTTGCAACCCAGGCACTGGGGCTTATATATACGACTCCTGCCAAATCCGGATTCATAACCGGGAGCAATGTGGTTATGGTCCCATTTCTTGCATATTTTGTGAATAAAAAATTTCCCGGATGGTATAAGGTTTTGGGTGCTGCTGTAACTTTTACCGGGCTTGGCGTCATATCGCTAGACGGCGGTTTCAGCATTAATGTGGGAGATTTTCTTACCCTGCTTTGCGCCGTGTTTTTTGCCCTGCAGATAGTTACCACCGAACGCTACGCAAGGCGGGGCAATCCGGTTAACCTCGCAATCCTCGAGACGGGTGTCACGGGCATGCTGTCGCTTGTAGCGGGGGCTTTGACGGAGCCCGTGCCTGCAACTCTTGATTTTTCGATGTGGGTTGCAATACTGTATGCGGTAATATGCTGTACTGCCGGTGCTTTTTTCGTCCAAAACGTGGCGCAAAAATATACCACTTCCACCCATGCGGCGGTTATCATGTGCATGGAGGCCGTGTTTGCTGCGGCTTTCTCATTCCTATTCTGGGGCGAGGCCTTGACCTTAAGGGCCTTGATAGGCTATGCACTGATACTCGCCGGTGTGCTGATAACAGAACTTTCTCCATCATACGCAGCAAAGGCGGAATCCTTCTTGGAGTCCATCGATAATTAAATCGCCGGGGGACAATTACAGCTTCCATTACCCACGGCATGCATATCGCGAGGCTAAGAATGGTTGGGGAGTTCGTGCAGGCAAAGCTCTGGCTTAATCTGGCCTTCACATCTTTAATTTACCTTGCAGCCGGTCTTTTAGTGTTCTCATATTTTGCAAGGCTCGTCCGTAAAAGCGGCCTGGTCGGTAGTCATTGATCTTCTAAAAAAGGAGGTCATCTTATGTCCAAGCTTTTTTCCAAAATAAAAATAAAGGATATGGAAGCGAGAAACCGAATTGTCATGCCGCCGATGTGCATGTACAGCTCCGATGACGGGGGCTTTCCAAACTCCTGGCATCTGATACACTACGCCACTAGGGCTATCGGCGGGGCAGGCCTGATCATCATGGAGGCTACAGCCGTGGAAAAAAGAGGAAGGATATCCGCCAGGGATCTCGGCATATGGGACGACTCGCATGTAGAAGGGCTTGCAGAGATAGTGGCCGAAGTTAAAAAACACGGCGCCAGCATAGGCATACAGCTTGCCCATGCCGGAAGAAAGTGCGGTGCGCCGGGCGAAGATTTAATTGCCCCGAGCCCCATAGCCTTTGACGAAACCTACGGCGTGCCCCGTGAGATGACAAAAGAGGATATAAAAGAGGTGGTAAGCGCGTTTAAGGCGGGAGCTTATAGGGCTTTAAAGGCGGGATTCGATATAATAGAAATCCACGCTGCCCACGGCTATCTCATAAACGAATTTCTCTCTCCGCTTACAAATAAGCGGACCGATGAGTACGGCGGGAATATCGAAAACAGGGCGAGATTTTTAAAAGAGGTCATAAAGGCGGTAAGGGAAGTGTGGCCCGAGGAAAAACCGCTCATGGTCAGGGTTTCCGCGGAGGAGTACGCCGAAGGTGGGAATCACGACGCGGACGTGGCGCAGATTATAAACCTGGTGAAAGAAGAAGGCGTGGATGTAATCGATGTCAGTTCCGGGGCGGTGGTCCCGGCAAAGATTAACGCCTACCCCGGATACCAGGTGAGGTTTGCCGAGACCATTAAAAAGATGACCGGACTTTTCGTCATAGCCGGAGGGCTTGTTACGGCGCCCGAAATGGCCGAGGAAATCCTGCAAAACGACAGGGCCGACATGGTATACTTAGGCAGAGAGCTTCTTAGAAACCCCTACTGGCCCTTGGCTGCGGCGAAGGAGCTTGGAGATGACATCAAATGGCCGGAGCAGTACGAAAGGAGCAGGAAATGAGCGGGGTTAAGAAAATTTTGCGATTCCAAAAAAATGACGAGGTGCTGCAGGCTCTTTCGAAGGCCGACGAAAAAATTAATTATCTTATTCGGTTGATTGGAGATTATACGTTGGAGCTGGAGAGGGATTTCTTCAAAGCCCTTGTCCAGTCCATCGTGGGACAGCAGCTTTCCATAAAAGCGGCTGAGACTATCTTCGCAAGGCTCGAAAACCTTTGCGGCCAGGTAACACCGGATAGGATCTTAAGTTTAAGTGAAAACGAACTAAAGAGTGCCGGGCTTTCAAAGAAAAAAATAGAATATATAAAGGACCTATCGGAAAAAGTGATGTCGGGAGCAGTAGACCTTGAAAAATTGGATTCTATGGATGATGAAGAAGTGATTAGGACTCTAGTTCAAGTCAAAGGTATCGGGCGATGGACTGCCGAAATGTTCCTGATTTTTTCGCTGGGAAGACCCGATATTTTTTCACTTCAGGATTTTGGACTGCAGCTGGCCGTAAAAGGGCTCTATGGACTTTCTGATTGGCCGGATAAAAAAACGCTTATGCGTATAAGTCAGCCTTGGAAGCCGTACAGAACCGCTGCATCGCTTTATCTTTGGGAGGCAAAAAACCGGGGCTATATAAATTTGACATAGCTTGTATATTATGCCTTTCCATTGTAAAATAAATAAAAAATAAAATACAGGATGGGATGGGGAAATATGACTAGCAAAAAAAGGATATTCAGCGGTGCGCAGCCTTCAGGCTACGTAACCCTGGGAAACTATCTCGGAGCTATAAAAAACTGGGTTGAACTTCAGGAAGAATACGATTGCATATACTGCATCGTGGACCTTCATGCGCTTACGGTAAGGCAGGACCCGCAAGTTTTTAGGGAAAGATGCTATTCCTTTTTAGCCCAGTACCTGGCGTGCGGGCTGGACCCGGAAAAAAACGTAATATATTTCCAGTCGCACATCAGCGCCCACGCCGAACTGGCGTGGATTTTGAACTGCTACACTTACGTTGGAGAACTGAGCAGGATGACCCAGTTTAAAGAAAAGGCACGGAAACATAAAGACAACATAAACGCCGGACTTTTCACCTATCCGGTGCTGATGGCGGCGGACATCCTGCTTTTTAAGACGGACCTGGTGCCCGTGGGAGAGGACCAAAAACAGCATATCGAGCTCACCCGTGACATCGCCGTCAGGTTCAACAACCTCTACGGTGAGGTATTTAAAATACCAGAAGCGTACATCCCGAAAGTCGGTGCCAGGATAATGAGCCTGCAGGAGCCGACGAAAAAGATGTCAAAGAGCGATGAAAACGAAAACAGCTATATACTGGTGCTCGATTCCCCTGATTTGATAATGAAAAAGTTTAAAAAGGCGGTTACTGATTCCGAAGCCGTCGTGCGTTACGATGAAGCGGCGAAGCCCGGCATAAGCAACCTGATGAACATATATGCTGCCATGACCGGACGGTCTTTCGAGGAAATCGAGCGGGAATTTGAAGGTCAGGGTTACGGGGCTTTCAAAAAAGCCGTGGCCGAGGCCGTCATAGAAGGCTTAAAGCCCATCAGGGAAAAATACGAAGAGCTTATGGCCGATAAGGGTTACCTTGAAAGCGTAATAAAAAACGGAGCTGCTAGGGCGGAAAATATTGCTTCAGAGACCTTAAAAGAGGTGTACGATAGGATAGGACTGGTACCACTGCCCCGCAGATAATTTGGTAGAAAAATTTTTAAAATGCCGTTGACTTTTGCGCTTGATGGTGTAAAATGGAATGTGAAGACTTTCTCAACCTGACGTGAGGGATGTCCTGAGCGAAGGGGGAATTTTTGATGAAAAAAGATACAAGATTTTTAACCAGGACGGCCCTTTTACTGGGTATAACGTTGATTGTGCAGTACATGAAAATGCCGCAGCTCCTGACCGGCTCGCTGGTAAACGCCATGCTGATTATCGCCGGGGGAACGGTGGGTACGCTTTCCGGCATAACCATAGGCTTCTTAACTCCTGTTATTGCCTTTTTGGTGGGCATACTCAAGTTCCCGCCCATGGTTCCCTTCATAATGGCGGGAAACGCCCTTTACGTCTACCTTTATTCCACACAAAGGAACGCGATATTAAGGATAGCACTGCCGTCCTTGGCGAAGTACGCGTGGCTTTCGGTTTCGGTCCTCTACATTTTAAAGTGGTTCAGCATAAAAGTGCCGCCGCCGGTCGTCCAGACCTTTACTTTGCCGCAGCTTATCACAGCCCTAATCGGTGCAGCGATAGGCATAGCTGTGACGTCCGTTTTGTGGCGAAGTTTTTCAAATGAGAAAATGTAAATTTATGCAAATTAAAACGAGCCCATGGGGCTCTTTTTTGTGTACATGATACAAGGAGAAGAGGAAATAAAATTCCGTTGACGTCACGGAATGTTATGTTTAATAAAAGTATCGCGCATTTTGTCGGGGACGGCATAAAGTAGCTTAAATATGAATAATAGTTCATATTTATGAATAAGTTACTTTCTCGATCTTAACGGTTAGCGAATCCCACTGGGAGAATATCAATTCAAAAGGGAGGCGAAAGAAGAGAGGGTTCGATTATCGAAAAATTTATAATTATAAAAATAAGGGAGGTACGACAATGCTGAAAAAGGTTGCTGTATTAATCCTTTCGGTCCTTCTCATAACAGCTTTTGCCGCTAGATGTGGACAAAAGAACCAGAGCACGGCCGGCGATGTGGTGAAAATCGGGTGGATAGGTTCTCTCACCGGGGACCAGGCGGTATGGGGACAGAGCGAGCTAAATACGCTGAAGATGCTCGCCGAGGAACTCAACAATTCGGGCGGACTTTTGGGCAAGAAAATAGAAATTGTGGGTTATGACACCCGCGGCGATGCCACTGAAGCTGTAAACGCTGTAAAAAGGCTGATTTCCCAGGATAAGGTAATCGCCATCATAGGTCCCAATACCAGCAGCTCTGCGATGGCCATTTCGGAAATATTGGAAGAGTTTAAGGTGCCCGACATAGCCACCGTTGCCACCAATCCTAAGGTAACGGTTTTGGACGGGAAGGTAAAACCCTTCAACTTCAGGGTATGCTTTATAGACCCGTATCAGGGAGCCGTTGCGGCAGGTTATGCGTACGACGTATTGGGATTTAAAAAAGCGGCGGTTCTTTACGATGTAACCGACGAGTACTCCCAGGGTCTTGCCGAGTTCTTCATAAAGACCTTCGAGGAAAAGGGCGAAAAGATAGTGGCGAAGGAAGCCTTCAAGAGCGGAGATACCGATTTCAGACCGCAGCTTTCAAAAATCAAAGCCGCCAACCCTGACGTAATCTTCATGCCTTACTTCTTCAAGGAAGTGGCCCTCAGCGCAAAGCAGGCCAGGGACCTCGGCATAAATAGCGTGCTGATGGGCGGCGACGGATGGCCTTTGGATACCTTGCTGGAAATGGCTGCCGACGCTGTTGAAGGGAGCTACTTTGTAAACCACCTGGATTTCGACGACCCTGCGGTGCAGGAATTCAAGCAGAAGTACAACGCCAAGTACGGCAAAATGCCCGAGCTTAACGGATATCTCGCCTACGACGCTTTCTTCATGCTGGTGGATGCCATAAAGCGCGCCAACAGCTTCGACCCGGTGGCCATAAGGGATGCATTAGAGACGGTGGATATCCAGGGTATTACCGGCAGGATAAAGATAGGTAAGGATACCCACAATCCCGAAGGGAAGGAAGCAGCCATAATCAAAATAGAAGGCGGCAAGTACAAATTCCAGCAGAAGTACGCTGTGGCTGAGTAAAAAATACGGGTCCTGCGCTTTATTAGCGCAGGACCCACCGCGAATAAGGGGGATTCTATGAACCAGATTTTGCAACAGCTGATTAACGGCCTTTCAATAGGCAGCGTATACGCCCTCATGGCGGTGGGTTATTCGTTGGTCTACAGCATAATGAATTTCAGCAATTTCGCCCACGGCGGCGTGATAATGCTGGGGGCGTATTTCGGCTTTTTCTTCGTGACCCTTTACGGGATGCCGTTTTGGGTTGCTTTTTTCGGGGCAGGGATATGTTCCATGCTCGTTGCGGTGCTGGTGGAGCGGGTGGCCTATAAACCTCTAAGGGCAAGGAATGCGCCCTTTTTGTATTTTATGATTTCCGCGATGGGGGCTTCGATGTTCATGGAAAACTTCGTGATAGCCACCATCGGCCCGACCTTCCGGACCTATCCTCAGATTTTTCCGTCACAGCCCTTTAATCTGGGCGGGATATACGAGGTATAGGATGGAGCTATTAAGAATTGAAAACCTTACCAAAACCTTCGGAGGCCTTACCGCCGTGAAAGATGTGAGCTTTGCCGTCAGAGAAGGGTCCATATCGGGGCTAATAGGGCCGAATGGAGCGGGCAAGACGACCGTTTTCAACCTTATAACGGGAATTTACAAGGTCACAAGCGGCTCCATATATTTTCAGAATACCCCAATCCATGACAAAGAGCCCCACGTAATTGCCAGAATGGGAATTACAAGGACCTTTCAGAATATAAGGCTTTTCAAAAACCTTACGGTTTACCAGAACGTGCTGACCGCCTGCCACAACAACGCCGATTACGGCATAATTGACGCGGCTTTGAGGTTAAATAAATTCCGGCGGCAGGAGAGGGAAATAAGAGAAATTGCCGGGCGGCTGCTGGAGCTCATGGAGCTTTCAGACTGGAAGGACAAGGTGGCCAATTCCCTTCCGTACGGACTCCAGCGGAGGCTGGAAATCGCAAGGGCCCTGGCGTTGAAGCCCAAGCTACTCTTACTGGATGAGCCCGCCGCGGGCATGAACCCCGACGAGACGCTGCAGCTCATGAACCTCATCCGAAGGATAAGGGACGAATTCGGCTGCACTATACTCGTCATAGAGCACCACATGGACTTGATAATGGGGATCTGCGAAAACATCGTAGTGCTCAACTTCGGCGAGAAACTGGCGGAAGGGCCTCCGGAAAAAATACAGCAAGACCCGAAAGTGATAGAGGCGTACCTTGGCGAAGGGGGAATGTCGGTTGCTTGAAATCAAAGGCCTACACGTATATTACGGCGGCATACATGCCCTTAAAGGCGTCAGCATATCGGTGGAAAAGAGTGAAATAGTCACAATAATAGGCGCAAACGGTGCGGGAAAATCCACGCTTTTGAACGCCGTATCGGGAATCGTGAGGTACAGGGAAGGCAGCATATTGTTCAAGGGAGAAACCCTGCCCAAATTGCCCCACCTCATCGTCAAGAGGGGTATCGTCCAGGTGCCCGAGGGAAGGTTGATTTTCGCAAATCTTACGGTGAAGGACAACCTCATGCTGGGGGCCTACCTGAGGAATGACGTTGAAGGGATAAAGCAGGACCTGGAAATGGTGTACGAGCTCTTCCCCCGCCTTAAAGAAAGGGAAAGGCAGATGGCGGGGACTCTCTCCGGCGGTGAGCAGCAGATGCTGGCTATAGGCAGGGGACTTATGAGCAATCCGGAACTTGTGCTCCTGGATGAGCCTTCTTTGGGCCTTGCGCCCATGATGGTCCAGACCATATTCAAGGTTATAACGGACATCAAGAGCATGGGAAAGACCATCCTGCTGGTGGAGCAAAACGCCTATAAAGCCCTGGCCACTGCCGATAGGGCGTACGTGCTCGAACAGGGAAGGATAGTGAAAGAAGGCAGGGCTTTAGACCTCCTAAATGACCCGGGAGTAAAGGAATCATACCTTGGAGTGAAAGTGAATAACCGCAGTTAAAGCGAAAGCCCTCTTTAGAGGGCTTTATGTATTGTACTCGGAGAGAATTACTGTAAGTTTGGGATATTTCTCGTATTATCAAAAATACTCTTGCCTTGTTTCATTAATTTTAATAACATTATATTAAATCTAAATTACATTCAAGGTGATACAGGATTATCCCGTTTATCGTTGCGATTTCGTCTGCCGACCGTTAACTTAATTTTATCTTTGGGGTGAGATATTTTTGAGAAAGTGGATTTTATTATTTATGTTTATTGCTACTATTTCGCTATACCTAGTATTTAAGCATTCGGGAAAACAAAACACTTTAACAGTGCAGCAAAAACTTGAGGACTTTAACTATATGTTCGATATTCTAGAGCAAAATTATCCTTATTTCTGGGTAATTCAAAGAAAATTCGGAATCGATTACCTCGGCAGAAGAAAGGAATTTGAAAAAAGAATCCTCTCGACGAAAAACGATGCTGAATTTTATAAGGAACTATCGAGAATGATTCGGTTGCTCCAGAACGGCCACACTTATTTAATTTCGCCGGAAGCGTATGATTTTATGAAAGAGTATTATTCAAATTTAAAGGGCATCGGTAGCGGATTATGGAAACAAATAACTAAAGATGAAAAGATCAGCGAAAGCTACAGGAAGTGGAAAAAGAAGTTAAATAACCGGAGCCATATACTCCCCTTTGTCTTTAAATATGTTGAGGGTAAATATGTAAAGGTTGATGACACATCATCGGATTACGTCCCTCAGGTGCCGGACGGATCTTACCTTACGAAAATAGACTCCGTTGATGTAGATGAATATGTAAAATCTTTAGCGGATGAAAGCTCTCTGGACTACGACGAACGTCGCCGTAAAATCAGGTTAAAAGGTCCCATTTTTCCTGCACTTTATAAAAAAGAATATATTCTTGAGTTTGTTACGCCCGAGGGCAATCCCATTGAGGTTAAAGTAAAACCCATTGCTGTGGATCCCAGCAAACTTATTAGGCCGTCCTCCGGCCGGATGTTTGAAACTTCAATTCTGAAAGAAGGGACCGTTGCATACATAAAATTCAACTCCTTCAACACAACTGACCCTGAAGCGGATAGGGATGAGATTCTCGAATTCTTTCAAAGTATAAGGAATTATCCCTTTCTCATTATAGATGTGCGGGGAAATACAGGAGGCAATTCGGATTACTGGAAGTATAATATTATTCCGCCTTTGACCAATAGATACCTTTCCGCCACGTTCTATAAGGTGTTTCGCGGAAGCGAGTATACGAAGAAATTTTTATCCGGCCTGCCGGAGCTGAAAAGCATCTCGGCGCTTCCGGAAAACCTCACCTGTCCTCCTGAAGTCAGCCGGCATTTTACGTATTTTACTACTGTTGGTTATCATATTTCCGAGGTCGATTCGATCGGGTTCAAAGGAGAAATTTATATCCTTGTTGACGAAGAAGTTTTTTCCACTGCGAAAACTTTTGTGACTTTTGCAAAAGCCACGAAATGGGCGACAATAGTAGGGACAAGAACGGGCGGGGACGGCATGGGCTCTGAGAAACCTGCGATCATACTGCCGAACAGCCGCCTCGTCATAATGTTTCAAAACGGTATGGCCCTGAATCCCGACGGAAGTGCAAACGCCGAATTCGGCACGGAGCCGGATATCTTTGCGGAGTTAACTTATGAGGATTTTTTAAAATATCTCGAATGGGAAAAAAACAACCCGGAATCAAAAGGTGCGGTTAACCCTTACGATACCGTGGTAAACAAGGTGTTGGAGATAATAAATCGAAGATTGGCCGGATAAATATTTTCTGAAGATTAAATTGACTACTTTCTAATTCTGATATAAATTGTTGACAGAAACTTATTTGTAGAGGAGGTCCCAACAGTTGGAAATGATAATGCAAAACAGTATAATACCAATTAGGTAATGATGAATGTTGCTAAGTGTGCATAAAGTTAAGAGGTGCTAAAAAACATGCTAACAATCCAAGCTAAACTTGTTTTTGACAGTGAAGAAGATAAACAAGAAGTATTAGACCTTATGAGAAGATGGTCAT
>JASUSP010000030.1 GCA_030446005.1 Tepidanaerobacteraceae bacterium
ATGTCTTTCGCCCTCCTGGTTGATTGGTTTTTCCAATTACTTTTTTACCAGGAGGGTTTTTAGTTTGCAAAGGTTATTTCAATTTATTACAGGAATGCTCACCTAATCAAAATTAGGCCTTTTTGCACTATTATTTTCAACTGTTGTGACCTCCCGGAAGAGAAAATCAAAAAGCATCCGGGAGGAATGGAGCAAAAATTAAGCTCATTCATTAAAATATTTCTATCGTATTAAGTTTCGAATCCCACCTTACCTGAAATCCCAGCTCCGCAAATAACCTTACCGGCCCGAAAAGCAGGCCATCTTTTACTATTGGCTCTACTTCTAAATCAACCAATTTACCAGAAGACAGCACTACCTTGGGAGAATCTAATTTCAACATGGCGCTGGTCCTGCCCCGGGAAACTATCAAGAGCCGTTTTTTAAAATCCCAATTTACATCGAGGCCTAAAGCTTCAGCCGCCAGCCTAACCGGAATCAAGGCTCTTTTATTTTTGACTATCGGTGAAGCAGGAAGGGTTACGTTCCTTCCTTTAATGCGCGCATTTCGCGAATCTATTTTTAAAAATATGCCATTTGCGTCATAGTCCTGGTGACTCAAAAGCTTTTTAAAGTTTTCAATACCCATTCCAGGCATCACTATGTTGCGGCTGAGCTTATAAGGGTCCGAATCCTGATATATAACGCCTTTTTTTATCGTGAATCCCATTTTATAAAACTTCTTAACCACCTTTAGCATTTCTTCATCGTATTTTCCGTAGGGGTAGGAAATGGCATAAGGTTCCATAAGACCTTTTTCCTTGAAGGCGCTTTTTATCTTCTCGAAATCCCGTTGTAGCTCATTTTCCGACATAACAATAGCTGCCGGCCTGTCTTTCAAATAATAGTGCGCGTCGAAAGTATGGGACCCAAATTCTATAAGTCCGCTTTCCATCATTTCCTTTATCTGGTCTTCAGACAGATGCGGTACGTTCCATCGCCCCTTCCCAACTACGTCCTTTCCTATCAGGAAAATTACGGCTTTGAACCCGTATTTTTTAAGAACCGGGAACGCATATGTATAATTAGACTCGTAGCCGTCGTCAAAGGTAATAAGGACGGTCCTCTCGGGCAGTTCTTTTTTCCCGTATAAAAAATCCTTAACATCCTCTAGAGAAGCGGTATAATAGCCGTTCTTGTGAAGAAAATCCATCTGAGCTTCAAATTCGGAAAGCTCGATGACCGCCGAATTTTGGGGAGCTCCCGAAACATTATCGGACACGATGTGGTGATAAACCAGGGCTATTATATGCGAACGCTCGCCTACATCCGCAGGAAATGCTGCAACCGTAGAAAAATTAAAACTCGCAAAGGTAAGCGCGGCAAGCATAATAATAATCAATTGTTTTGCCTTCCTATACGGAACTTTTGTGGGCAATTTAGTTACCTCCCAAGAATGGTTGTAGCTCACTTTATATTCTCTCAAAACGGCAGTTTTTTTCAAGGGTTCCAAGGTAAAAAATTATCCTCAACCTAAACGGTTGAGGATAATTTTTTACAACCTTATTGTGCTGCCAGGCCCCAAGGGCAAACCCAGCAGGTACCAAACTGCAAGCTGCAATATCCATACGACCGCAAAATATATCGAATAAGGAAGAAGGCTTGATATCAAAGTCCCCATCCCTAACTTTTCGTCGTACTTCCTCGCGTGGGAAAGGACTATCGGAAAATATGCCAGCAAGGGAGTTATGGGATTCGTTATGGAGTCACCTATTCTGTACGCCAATTGGGTAAAAGCAGGGGAATATCCTAAAAGCATCAGCATCGGAACGAAGACCGGGCCCAGGACCGCCCACTTGGCAGAAGCGCTGGCTACTAAAAGATTTATCATAGTGGACAATATAATTATGCCAATCAACAGCGGCAATCCAGTAAACCCGATATTCTTTAAAAATTCCGCACCCCTTATTGCCAAAATGGTTCCGATGTTGCTCCAGTTGAAGAACGCCATAAATTGAGCCGCGAGAAAAGCCAAAACTATATAAGAACCCATGGTGCTCATGGCTTTCGCCATCATTGCGGCCAGGTCCTTATCGGACTTGATGGTTCCGGCAGCTATGCCGTAGCCTATACCCGGAAACATGAAAAGTCCGGTCATAATGGGAACCAAGCTATTCATAAAAGGCGAAATTATAAGGGAGCCATTTTCCGGATTCCTTAAAATCGCGTTCGGCGGCAGGGTCATCAATGCAATGACTGCTACATATGCTAACGCAACCAGCCCTGCAACCCTCAGCGCTCTTTTTTCGGTTTCGTTAAGGGGCTCAAATTTTTCGGCATTTCCACGATAGACTCCCAATCGCGGCTCTACAATCTTAACCGTAACGTAAGTTCCAACAAAAGTTAAAATTACGGTAGAAACGACTAGAAAATAATAGTTCATCGCAGGATTTGCCACGTATTTGGGGTCTATAATCTGAGCCGCCTTTTCCGTAAAACCGGCCAGCAGCACATCCAGCATATTTACGAATAAATTGGCGCTAAATCCCGCGGCCACACCCGCATAAGCCGCAGCAATTCCTGCAAGGGGATGCTTACCCACGCTAACGAATATCATTGCGGCCAAAGGAGGCATTACTATAAGCGCCGAATCACCGGCTGCGTTGCCCAATATTCCGGTGAAGAGCACCGCAGGGACGATTACCGATGAGGGAGCGCCTATTAGCAACCTGCGAAGCAAAGCGCTCATCAGCCCGCTGTATTCTGCAACACCAACTCCCATCATGACAACGAGAACGAGTCCAAGAGGCGGGAAAGAGGCAAAATTATTCACCATCTGTGTCATTATCTTCACAATGCTTTCCCTGTTCAACAAACTTACAGCTTTTATAACTTCGTTAGTGGCAGGATTCGTCGCCTGCCATCCCAAAGTTGAGGCAAGGTGGGAAAGCAAAATTATCAATATGGAAAGAGCAAAGAACAAAGTCGCCGGGTCTGGAAGTTTGTTTCCGGCTTTTTCCACAAAATTCAAAAACCCATCCAACAAGCTTTTCCTGGTTTTTAAAGCTTTATCTTGCAAACTGATTCCCTCCTTCGGTTTTTAAACTTTCAATTTTTCATTGTACAGAACGTATCTCACCATCAGTTCCACGCCTATAGCCAAAGCTTCCTCATCTATATCGAACTCCGGATGGTGGTGGGGATACACCACGCCTTTTTCCTCGTTTCTAGCCCCTACAAAGGCAAAGGTACCCGGGACCTTCTGCAAATAATAGGCAAAATCTTCCCCTCCCATCACCGGCTCTGCATCGATTACGTTTTGGGACCCAACGACCTCCGATGCTATCTGCATTGCGTAATTCGTAATTTTTTCGTCGGTTATAACAGCCGGATAGCCCCTGGTGTATTCGATGCGGTAGCTGGCGCCGTAAGCTGCAGCAATCCCCTTTACGATTTCTTCCATTCGCCTTTGTATCAGATTGCGGACTTCTTCGCTGTACGTCCTGACAGTTCCGGTTATGGTAGCTGTATCGGCGATGACGTTGAAGTTGTAACCTGCCTTGAGCATTCCTACGCTCACCACCGCCGACTCGATGGGCTTGACGGAACGGCTGACGATGGTTTGAAGAGCCATTACAACCTGGGAAGCAACCACTACGGCATCCACCGTTTCATGAGGTGCCGAACCGTGACCGCCTTTACCTATAATTTCAATATTGAAAGAATCGGGAGAAGCCATCAAAGGTCCGCTTTTCAGTCCCACAGTGCCGATGGGATAGTTGGTCCAGAGGTGAAGCCCGAAGATATTGTCCACCTTCGGGTCATCAAGGACTCCCGCTTCAATCATGGGCTTTGCCCCGCCCGGAAGCTGCTCTTCACATGGCTGAAAGATGAACTTCACCTTTCCGGTAAACCTATCTTTCATTGAAGAAAGAATCATAGCAGCGCCTAAAAGTATGGCCGTGTGGCCATCGTGACCGCAGGCATGGCAGACTCCTTTCACTTTCGAAGCGTAGGCTACTTTTTTCGCATCCCTCACCGGAAGGGCATCCATATCCGCCCTCAGAGCCACTACCGGGCCAGGCTTTCCCGTATCGAGCAACCCAACAACCCCGGTTTTGGCTATACCTTTTTGAACTTTTAATCCAAGTCCCTCCAATATCTCGGCTACTATTTTCGAAGTGCGAACCTCCTCAAAACCCAATTCCGGATGGGCGTGAAAATCCCTTCGCAGTTCCTGCACTTTTGGAAAAATCTCCCTTACCTTTGCCTTTATATCATCCAACTTTTAAACCCCTCCCTTAACATCTTTATTGATGGCCTGCCGAAGAGGCATTGAAGAGTATTTAGTCGCTATTATATAAAATACAAAATCGTTTATTCAAATCTTAAATGTTCCTTTATTGCTTTAATACATTGAATTTCCTTGGTATTTTAATGTCTTACTAACGGTAAATCACGATTTTACAAATTTGCGTCAAAAAAGCACCAACCATTTTCGGTTGGTGCTTACTCACAGTCGGAAGATACCATTTCTAGAAAGAACTTGTGAAAGCTCGGGTCGTCAGTTACCTCGGGGTGAAATGCTGTGGCTAAAAGGTTATTCTGTCTTGCCGCAACTATTTTCCCATCCAACTCCAGAAGAACTTCCACACCGGGTGATGCTTTTTCGGCGTACGGTGCCCTAATAAATACCAGTTCCAGCGGTTTTGGCGACACAGCCAGCACGGGTCTTCTTACGATGAAGCTGTCTAGCTGGCTGCCGTAAGCGTTTCGTCTTACCCAGATATCCATCAAGCCGAGATGTACGTAATTCTCGTTTACTATCCGCTTCGCAAGCAGAATCATCCCGGCGCACGTCCCCCACACCGGCATACCGCTTTTCGCTCTCTCTATGATGATTCTGCCGAGTTCCGTTTCCCTTAAGAATTTGCCTATTACGGTACTTTCTCCTCCGGGCAGTATAAGTGCGTCCACTTCATAAAGCTCTTTTTCCCTCTTGACCGCAACAGGTTCGGCGCCGGCTCTTTTAAGCATATTCATGTGTTCCCGCACCGCACCCTGGAAGGCCAACACCCCGACTTTCATATTACCACCCGCGCTCGGCGTAACGGCTCTCCAGGCGCTCGAGTTCCAGACCCGGCATGGGCTCTCCCAGGTCCTCTGAGACCTCGGCCAGTATCTCCGGGTCGTCGTAATGTGCGACCGCCTTCACGATAGCCCTGGCCCTTTTTTCCGGGTTTTCCGACTTAAATATACCCGAACCCACAAACACTCCGTCGCACCCGAGCTGCATCAACAAGGCCGCGTCGGCGGGCGTCGCCACTCCTCCCGCAGCGAAGTTAACCACCGGGAGCCGGCCGTGCTGAGCCACGTAAAGCACCAGCTCGTAAGGTGCACCCATTTCCTTCGCAGCTGTAATCAGTTCCTCCCGTGGCATATTCTGCAGCTTTCGTATCTGGGCGTTAATAGTCCTGATGTGCCGCACGGCCTCCACCACGTTGCCAGTTCCGGCTTCGCCCTTGGTCCTTATCATGGCGGCCCCTTCGGCAATCCTGCGAAGGGCCTCGCCCAGGTCCCGTGCACCGCACACGAAAGGCACTTTGAACTTCTTCTTGTCTATGTGACAAAACTCGTCGGCAGGCGTTAGAACCTCGCTTTCGTCGATGAAATCAACCCCTATTGCCTCAAGGATTTGAGCCTCCACGAAATGACCTATCCGGCATTTTGCCATAACCGGGATGCTGACCGCCTGCTTTATAGCCTTTATTATTTTCGGGTCCGACATGCGCGCAACTCCGCCCTGCTTCCTGATATCCGCAGGCACTCTCTCCAATGCCATGACCGCCACCGCACCGGCTTCTTCGGCGATTTTGGCCTGTTCGGGAGTAGTTACGTCCATTATGACTCCGCCCTTCAACATCTCGGCCAGATTTTTGTTCAGGCTGTAGCGGTCGGGATGGGCATTGGTATCCTGCCCATACCTTTCTTCCATCCCCCATGCCTCCTCATTTTAAGGAATTTTTTTAAAACGATTTAGTTAAAACAAAATTTTTGTGGTATAATATTGTATCGAAACAATATTTTTTATTAAGGGAAATTGTACGTATATATTATCCCACTTTTAGCGATTGTTTGTCAATACATTTTTCGAAGATACGGCGGAGGTATGGAAATGGACCGATTTGTTTCGATACATTTGGACCGAAGTTCAGACAAACCCCTGTACATTCAATTATACGAAGGCATCGTAAAACTGATAGAGGAAAAAAAACTCACCCCCGGGGAAAAACTTCCTACCATAAGAAAGCTATCGTCGGCACTCAACGTAAACACCGTCACCGTAGTAAATGCTTATCGCCTTCTCGAACGCGATGGATACATCATCTCCCGTGTCGGCAGCGGCACTTACGTAAGGGCGGCGGTAAAGCCAGTAGATGAAGGAGAAATAAAAGAAAGCGTGATGGAAGAACGGGATGTTGCATCTCAGGTTCACTATGACTTCTCAGGCGCTTTTATCTCTCCGGAATACTTCCCGGTAGAAAATTTTAAAAGAGCTATAAATAAAGTGCTTGACCGGGACGGCGGCTATGCCTTTTCCTATAGCGAAAGCCAGGGATATCTTCCTTTCAGATATTCCTTGGGAAAATACCTTTCAAGGGAATACGCCATCGAGGTACCTGTCGATTTGATTCACGTGGTATCAGGAGCCCAGCAGGGAATAGATATCATATCAAAGGCCCTTTTAGATTTCGGCGACGTGGTGTTCGTGGAGACTCCTACGTACCCCGGCGCCATAGATGCTTTTAAATCGAGGGGCGCAAGGATTGTGGAAGTATCTCTAACCCAGGATGGCCCGGACATGGAAGACCTCATGGCTAAACTTCGCTTCAAACCACCCAAACTTTTTTACACCATGCCCAACTTTCAGAACCCCACGGGGTATTCTTATTCCGAACAAAAAAAGAAAGAGCTTATAGCCCTTTCTCGAAAGTACGACTTTTTAATCATAGAAGACGACCATATGAACGACCTTTACTACCAGGAAAGGCCGCTGCCTTTAAAAAGCTTGGACGCCGACGGCCGGGTCTTTTATATCAAAAGCTTCTCTAAGCTCTTCATGCCCGGACTGCGGCTAGGCTTTATCCTCGCTCCAGAACCTTTCTCAAAAAAACTAGCCGAAGTGAAGTATTTTTCCGACATAACATCTTCGGAACTTGCGCAGAGGGCACTGGACGTCATGTTGAAAGACGGCTCTTTCTATGAACATGCCGAGAAAATGCGAAAACTTTTCAGCGAAAGGTGGAATCTAGCGATAAAGGCTCTGAAAAAATATATTCCTCCCAAAATATCCTGGTTCAAACCTACCGGAGGACTGTTTTTCTGGATGACTCTCCCCGCTGGCTGCTATTCTATGAACCTTTACAGCAAAGCAGTCAAAAACGGCCTTTTAATTACACCCGGGGATTTTTTCTATCCCGACCGTCGCCCATCAACGAGTTTCCGGCTCAGCATAGCCCAAATTCCTCCCCAAAAACTCGTGGATGGGATAAAACTGCTTTCCGAGTGCATGATAGAACTCCTGGAAGAGTATCGCACGGACCCATTGAAAGGCGATATGTATAAGCCCTTGTTGTGAATTATAAGTTTTGTCATTATAAACTAAATATTTTTTGTTTAGCTTCTGTAAGGCTCTATACCGAAATGCTTGAAAAATTCTATTCCCCTCTTTATATCTTCTTTGAAATCTTTGAAGACACTGGCTTCTATCGATATAATCTCTTTATAACATATCTTTTTCAATACGTTTATTAGTGGCGTATAATCGTAACCATCATCCAAGCTCGGCACGAATCTCTCGGGGAAGTTCGAAAGGGGATTGTCTAAGTGAATGTGCTTTATGTATTTTTCGTAGTTTGCTATATCCTCTACATCCCTGTTCATTGCCGGAAGATACCTAAAATCGCACATGGTTTTTAAATTGTACCTTCCAAATTTCTCTATGAACTCCACCGCTTCGGGAATCGTATTTATAAAATTCGATATACTCTTTGCCAGTGGTTCTAAAAGCACCGTTATATTGTACTCAGCGGTTATATCGCACAGGATATTCAAAAATGTCATCAGCTTTTCATAGGCCCCCTTGACGTCACCTTCCATAGGCAGGCTGCGGGATTTTCCATTGCCGAACACGTAGTAGCGAGCTCCCATTTCCGCTGTCCTATACGCGCCCTTTTTCAGGTATTCCGTCCAGTACTTAAGATCAAAGTCGGGCGAAGTTATGGATACCGTCAGGGGAATGGGATTATCGTAAACCTCACATGTTATTCCCGAATCCCTTACCTTTTTCAGTGCCGCTTTATACTCATCGTCACTTAATTCCATAATTTCTCTAATTTGCAATTCCGCGCAATCATACCCAGCCCTGGCTATATCATCAATATCTTTTATTTTCCCAAAACAAGACAGCTTCATTTTCATAAAAATCCGCCCCTTATTTCGAATTTAAATCAGTCTGCTTTCAGCAAAACTTTTATCTCGCGATTGTCGCCAGAGGTTAGTTTTTTAAACAATTCGGGGGTATCAGAAAGCGGATGTACGGATGAAATTATATTATCGACATTCAACTTCTTTTTAACAATGTAATCCATCACTTCATGCATCTCATTAGTAAACATATAACTGCCATATATAGAAAGCTTTCGCCCTACTATGTCAGTCGGATTAATTTCTACATTTTCCCTTATCAAAGACACCAATACTATTCCTCCGCCGTTCCTCACAAGCTTTATCGAATCATTTATGACGCCCGGAGCGCCTGCCGTAACTATTACCCTGTCAAATCCAACATTATCGGTCAATTCTAAAGCTTTTTCAAGAGATTCTTTTTTCACATTTATTGTGTAATCAGCCCCGCACTTTTTTGCAGCATCCAGCCTGAAATCAACTACGTCGGTAGCCGCAATTTTGTCGGAACCCAGTATTTTTAAGTACTGGATTATCATCAGCCCTATTGGCCCCGTGCCTATTACCAAAACATTTTCTCCTTTTTCAAAATTCCCCTCTTTGGCAGCACAGTAGCAAACCGCCAACGGCTCGAGCAGCGCACCTTCTTCGAAAGTTACCCCTTCTTTCAGCGGAACTAACGAAAACTCCGGAACGCAAACGTACTCGGCAAATCCGCCGTCACACCTTTTCCTTTCAACCCCTAAAGTCCTTCCAACGCTTCTTCTGTTGTTGCATAAATTTATCAATCCCTTTTTGCAGTAATAGCATTTCCCGCAGTACAGTATCGGATTTACGCTCACCCTCTGGCCAATTCTTTCCTTTGAAACTCCCGGTCCTACCTCAACAACCTCTCCGGAAAACTCATGCCCGAAAACAAGCGGAGGTCTTGCCCTGTCTGACCCTATCTTATACTCTTCTATATCCGACCCGCATATAGAAGCGTACTTAACCTTTATGCAAACCTCGCCTTCTTTGGGAACGGGCTTTGGAACATCTTCATATCTCATATCGCCGGGGCCGTAAAACACTACGGCCTTCATCATTTCCATCCTTTGTCACCCCTAAATTTTTTGTTGAGAGAACGTGGACAAAAATTTCGGCCCACGTTCCCTTTTTTTCTTTTTATTTTTTCAATTTTTCTATGTTTGGCTTATGACGGCCATGCTATCGTGTAAATGTGCTTTCCTCCCTTGGTTGGCCCTTTCAAGAGGGCTTCTATTTCTTTCGGGTCTCTCTGCGTAATCCTGCTAGCATCGGGCAGTTTACCCGGTGGGAATATGCTTAATATGTCGTTGTGGAGCTTTAACAAATAGTCGCAAGCCCTTTCGATACATGCCCTTGCCTTTTCGGCATTAGCTTTTGTGGCTTTGCCCAGAACGCCCTCGGGAGCTGTTATACATTCAATTCCCACATTGCCCACCTGGCAGTGTCCGGGAATTGGGTACCCGTATATGTCTCCGCCCCTGTCTACGTGTCCCGGAGGCAGATAACCTTTCACTTCCGTGTCCTCGGCATTTTCCATATCGCAGAATTCCGGGAAAAGTGCCAGGGAAATCGACGTTTCCGCCTCATCGGCATGCTGGAAGGGTGTCTCAAAGGGCCCTCCGTGCTCTTTGTCCATCAAAGTCTGCCCCATAACTCTCGGCAAATCGACGAAAAGTATCAATGCGGGAACTTGATATTTTTTAGCCCATTCCTGGATTGCGGAAGGAATTATATATTCCTGCCCGTGCATGCTTATGAAGATCTGCTTCCTGAACCCTGTATTCCAGTAACCGGAAATTATTGCCCTTATCATCGCCGCAAATACATCATCGGGCAGCGGCACGGTTCCGGGTTGCCCTATGTGATGGAAGGGATGTGAACCATACCATAATGGAGATGCTATGGTACAGCCTGCCTTTGCGGCAACCATTTCGGCAATTCTCGTAACGATAAAGGTATCCTCCCCCATAGGTCCGGCATTTCCGTGATTTTCCGTAGAGCCCACCGGTATTATGATGATATCGTTTACCTTCAGCCTTTCTTCTACATCCTTTTTTGTCATAGTGTGGTAGTACATTTTATTCGGTTTTTCTAAGCACCCTTCATTTGGAAATTTCCATTCTCCCATTTTTAATTCCTCCCTTTCCGATTTTTCCCTTGTTTTTTATTTTGTTTGTTACCTCTTTTGATGTTTTAATGATATATCAATTAAGAGAAAATTTTTTTATCCTTAGTCGTTATATAGTATCACTTTTATGTCCTTTGATTTCCTTGATGCAAGTTCTTCAAAAATCCTAGGTCCTTCGCTCATGTGATAGATGCCCGTAATTATCTGCTCCACGTTCATTCTACCGGTTTTAATCATTTCCAGTCCCTCTCGCATCTCCGTGGTGTACATGTAGCTGCAGTAGAAGGTAATCTCCTTGCAAACGGCATGTTTGTAATCAAAGTCCACCTTAGCCGCACCCAGTCCTATCCACACCACCTTGCCGCCGTTTCTCACTATTTCCACGCTGCCGTTCACCGTATCGGTCACTCCAACGGCATCGAATACCACATCCACGCCTACCCCTTCTGTCACTTCCCGGGCGAACTTAATCATTTCTTCTTTTGAATCAATCACATCCGTAGCCCCGCATTTTTTAGCCATTTCCAGCCTGTCCTTAATTATATCCATCACAATAATTCTCTTCGCACCGAAAAACTTCGCACACTGGATCGTAAGAAGTCCGATCGGTCCCGCACCGTAGACTGCAACTATTTTATCATTCAAGTCACCGGCGTGTTTTGTGGCCCGCAACGATATGGCAAGGGGCTCGGTAAGAGCGGCTGCGTTAAAGGATACGTTGTCCGGAAGGAGCATCACTTTCTCTGCAGGAGCCACCACGTATTCGGCCATAGCACCGTTGTAGGAACCGGCTTTCATGGTAGTGCCGATTATCTTTCGGTTGTCGCAAACGTTAGTAAAACCAGCCTTGCAATCGGCGCAGTAGCCGCAATAGAGATTTGTTTCTACTATGACCCTATCTCCAACTTTCAGTCCTTCTACTTTATCACCCAATTTTGCAATTTCCCCAGAAAATTCATGACCCATAATAAGCGGCGGCACTCGCATCGCCGATTCGCCCTTATATCCTGTAAGGTCAGAACCGCATATAGATACGGCTTTCACCTTTATCAAAACTTCATCTTCTTTTAGCTCAGGGGTTTCAACATCCATGTATTTAATTTCATACGGACCTAAATAAACTAAAGCTTTCATAAATTCTCCCCCTAACATATCGACAAAAGTTAACTTTAAAAACGATTACCATTTCCGCGGGGCTTGATCCCCTTTTAATGGAATTCAAGCCCCGCAATTTTCATAGTAAATTATTTTTTCGCCTCTTCTATTGCTTTAAATAATTCATCAACAAAATCACTACCTACATCTTTCCGAACCATTTCGGCTACCTTATCTGCTGCTTCTTTCATTTTTGCCTTTACGTCTTCAGACAGCTCAACGACCTGCATTCCTTTATTCTTGAGTTCGGAAAGCATATTTTCATTCTGTGCTTTTGATTCGTTGAACAAGAATTCGCTGACCTCATTCATGCTTTCATCAATTATCTTCTTGTACTCATCGGGCATACTGTCGTACAGATTCTTGTTCATCACAACAGTGTGAACAAACGCTATGTGATGGGTGTGATTTATATATTTTTGAACTTCGTAGAATTTATTTGCCAGCAAAATGTCATACGGGTTTTCCTGAGCATCTACAGTCCCCTGTTGCAATGCTATATAAAGCTCGCTGAAGTTAAGTGGTGTGGGATTTGCGCCTAAATTCTTCCAGAATTCCATGTGGTACTTGTTTTCCATGGTCCTTATTTTTATTCCCTTAAAATCGTTTATATTGTTTATCGCTTTATTGGCCGTCATTTCGCGGTAACTTATGGGAACCATCAAAAGCAGTTTAAATCCAGCTTTTTCGTACTCCTGGGCCAATTTTTCTCTAAACTCTCCGGAAAGAACTTTCTTCGCAGTATCAAGGTTATCAAAAAGCATCGGTATGTCAAACACTGCAAGTTTCGGAATGAAGTTAACCGCCGGAGCTGTGGTCAAGGATACCATAGCAATGTTACCGGCCTGGCAGCTTTCTAATGTTTCCCTATCTCCACCAAGCTGACTGTCCAAGTATAATTCAACCTTAATCTTGCCATTGGACTTTTTCTCTATTAGATCTTTTATCATAACACTTGCCTTAGCCCTCGGCGTATCTCCGGTAGATGGATATGCACCAGCTAACTGCAAAGTGTACTCAGGTTCAGAACTACCTTGCTGAGATTGTGAAGATGAGTCATTCTTTGCCCCTCCGCAGGCGGTTAAGCTCATCGCCAACATCAATACCACAAGGATTAATGATATTGTTTTTACTTTTTTCACAGTGACAAACCCCCTTGCCATATTTTTTTAACTAAAACTAATTCTATAATTTTGCCTTTATTTTCCATATCACCTCCTAATTTTAAAATTTTTGACAACAAGAATCATTTTTGAAGAAGTACAAGGCTGATCGAGGGAAAGTAGGTTATTATGAAAAGCGCAATCATAAAGGAAATTATAAATGGTATAGCCTTCCTGCCAACATTCATTACTTCTTCTTTTATCAAAGGCGCAGCCACAAATAGATTTACTCCAAAAGGCGGCGTAACCATTCCTATTGCAAGATTGCAAACCATTATTATTCCTAAATGAATCGGATTAATACCCATTGCTACAGCTGATGGCAACAACATTGGCGCAAGTATTGCTATTGCTGGCCCCACATCCATAAACATACCTAATATCAACAATATGATGTCTAATACCAACAGGAACATTATCCAGTTGTTTCCGAAATTCGCTACGATAAAATCCCTCAGGAGAACCGGAGCCTGTAGCAATGCCAAAACGCGCCCAAAAACTATAGCTAGCGACAGCAACACGACGATTGGTGAGTATGACTTGACAGATTTCTTCAGTATATTCAAAATATCCGTCACTTTTAATGTTTTGTAGATAAAAAGGCATACCAAAATCGAATAAAAAACGGAGATTACCGCTGCTTCTGTGGGAGTTACCACACCACTGTATATGCCTCCGAGTATAATCACAGGTGTCAGCAATGCCCAGAAACTTTCCCTAAAAAGTTTGAAAAAGCCTTTCTTTCTCAACGATTTATACCTATCTAGTATTCTCTCTTTATCCTCTCCATACCTCCTAGCGTAAATATATGCATAAATCATCAAAGAAAGCCCAATTAAGATTCCAGGGAAAATACCGGCTATAAACAAACTACCTATGGAAACTCCCGTCACCACACCATACGTTACAAAAGGAATGCTGGGAGGTATTATGACCCCTAAACCTCCGGCGGTTGCAATCATTGCAGCACAGAATACCTTATCGTAGCCCAACGACACCAAAAATGGTATTGCCATACCCCCTACCGCCGCAGTTGTTGCAACGCCAGAGCCCGAAATCGCCCCGTAAAATAAGGCTGTTATAATAGCGGCTATTGGCATTCCCGCTGTTTTATTCCCCACAAAATATGCGAAGAAATTGAATAATTTTTCGGAGATTTTCCCCTTTGTCATGATGTCCCCAGAAAGGATGAACATTGGAATCGCAAGTATGGGGGTGCTATCTAATGCACTTACCATATTGCGGATTACAAATTGTATATTTCCTGCAAAATGCGGATTTAAAAGCCCTGGATAAATAGTTGCCAGACCCAACGATATCGCTATAGGGATGCCAAGCAATAGCCCGATTAACAATATGGCAAACATTTGAATAGCCATTTGCTTTACCTCCATAAATTTACAATATCAAGAACGAAGCTACTTTTCTGATGTTTCTCTCACCATTTTTGTTGCACTCTGAATTGATCTTATTGCCGCAAAAAGAAATCCTACACTCGTTGCACAGTAAATTGTATACATCGGGACTCCCATTGCGGGACTAATCTGTTTGCTTAAAAATATTTTGTTGACAACCGGCACCGAATTTATAAAGAGAAATACAAAAAATGCTATATTAACGCAAACTACCAATATTCTTGCAATTTTCTTTATTGTTTTCGGCAGCATTTCAATAAATGTATCCACTTTTAGAATCGTTTTTTCTTTGATCGTATAACCTATGCTCAAAAAAGCTGACCATATGAAGGCATAGCGCGAAAGCTCTTCGGCCCAGGATAATGACGAATTAAAGACATACCTCATTATCACTTGAAGCATCATTACGCAGGCAATAAGGGCAAGCAATATGCTTAATATATATTCCTCAAAATGCTCATCCAGCCACTTTATTATTTTCATTTCCCGAAACCTCCAGCTTTTTGCTATGCCGGCGGGTGTATAAAATATCTCACCCACCGGCTTTTTCGGCTTTTGTTACAAGAATTACTTCCTGTGGCTTTCCAGCTGCGGGGAATAAATCCAGATAAACTTCAAGGGTTCATCTCCGGTATTGACGATCGAGTGATATTCTCCTGGAGGATTGTATATGCAAACACCGGGTTCAATAGGAATTTCCCTGTCCTTTGTAATAAACTTACCCCTGCCCTGGAAGAAGTACATGACTTCTTCTTCTTTCTCATGCTTATGTTCGGGAACCATACTCCCTACATAAGTCTCATTAATTCCCACCGCTAGATTTTTTGCCCCCACTGTCTTTTCCGAAACTAAAATCCACGACTTTCTTGCAGGTTCCCTGTACTCTCCCTCGACATCTTTAATATTTACCACTTTTACTTCAGCCATCTTTTATTCTCCTTTCTAAAATTTTTTTGCACATATATCGATTTTAATTTAAAGGTTTAATTAAAAGCTCTCTGGATCCATCTCGATTTCCCAAATGCTTTCCAGCTCTTCCTGCGGTATGTCAAACACTTCATTGTTAGGTGGCAACGGTTCCTCTCTCATAAACTCCGGCATCCTCTTGAATTTTTCTGAAACACCTGCAAGTTCATTAAACTTTCTTTCAGTCTCCAGGACATCAACGCCCATCCGCTTTATCTGTTCAAAACTCATATCCCAGCCGTATCTTCCCTTGCAAAGCATACTCAGCAATTCTCTTTTTTTGATGAATGCAGGTCTTACAAACAAGCATACTCCCAAAGAATCTATAAGTGCACCTCTGATTTGAAGCTGCCTGGATATTTTTACTTGCCCCTCTCTTGATAATGGATTATGAGTCCTTACCGTCTCAAAGGCATTTCCTGCAGTGTGGTCAGCACCCATAGTTGAAGTGGCGTAAAGCACGCCGTTGCCCTTCAAGCCTCTGGGATCGTATGCGGGCATCGCCTGACCTTTTACTACCGGCACCCTTCTTACTCCGAATGCCTGCCCGGTAAACGCAGCTCCATTTCCAATTATCCTTCCCAAATAGGTGCCTTCTCCGATTTGCCGCACTATGTCTTTAGCGCCTTGAGCATCTCCAAACTTCAAAACTCCCGCTTCCATTGCCACGCCTATGGCGGCACCGCACTCTATAGTATCAACTCCTACCTGATTGCACAAATGATTAAGTTCCGCAATGTCATCGATATCACCGATGCCGCAGTTAGGCCCAAGAAGCACTACGCTTTCGTACTGCAATGAAGCAACTATTTTCTTTCCTTCTTTGTCAGGAAATACATTGCTGCACATAATGGTACAACCCGGAACGCACGGGGTGCCCGATTTGCCGCAGCCACCCCTTTCCCTTATAAGTTCCGCCACACGGGGGCCTGTCATATTTCCTGCAAACTCAAATTGACCGGAGCTAAAGTTCCTTGTGGGCAACAAACCTAAGTTATTGGCCATCTCCAATATATCCAAGGTGCCGTACTTTCGCCGGTTTTGGCTTTTCGGGTCTTCCTGCAGTATCTTAAATACCTCTTTTACCGCAGTGTTCAATAGTTCCGGATCGTAATAATCAGGTTCTACCTGTTTTGAATCATCTATTACTATTGCCTTTATACCCTTGGATCCCATGACAGCCCCCAATCCGCCGCGGGCTGCGTACCTTACCTGCTCTCCGCGGTCATCGCTCAGGGCTATGCCGGCTGCATACAATTTCATCTCTCCGGCAGGCCCGATGCAAATCAATCCGCTTCTTTCTCCAAACTCTTTCCTCAATATCTCAAAAGTCTCGTCAACCAGCTTGCCTTTGAGATGAGGAGCATCGATCAGCTTCACCTCATCGGCACTTACAAATAGTATTCTAGTTTTAGGCTCTTCCGGAAGATCTTCCAGAATTATTGCCTTTACTCCTATCCTTGCCAATCTTTTCCCTGCATTTCCTCCGACGTTACATTCTTTTACTCCTCCGGTTAAGGGGCTTTTTCCTCCTATTGAGAGTCTGCCCGCCGTGCTCAGGTTGGTATCGGCAAATAATCCAAGAGATATGATGAGTTTATTATATCTTCCAAGCGGTTCGCAGGTAGGAGGCACTTCGTTGAGCAGCGTCTTTGCGATAAAGTGCCTGCCACCCCACATTAGCTCTTGTTCTGTGGGAGCCTTTTCTGTAATTTCACCGGTCCTGGTGTTTACCCTTATTATTCTTTTCAACCTATAAACCTCCTTTGCTTAGTTTTCATCGATTATTCTCAAATTTGATCCCACTTTTTTAAGGAGTTCATTCAAAGAACCAGCCAGCTTGTCACTAATTTCTACGCCTTCCTCAAGGCTCTTTTTCTCTTTTCTATACTCGATTTCGCCAGGTATGAATATTTCTTCCACACCTTGGGCTTTTTTCAAATTCTTGACCATATTGAAATAATTCTCCATCATTTCTTTAAAAGATTCCACGTCCATAAAATGAGACACATCTATTACGATACAGGAAGCGCCCACCCCGGTAGGCCCTTCTAACACGTGGAAGGATTTTAGTTTGTTGCCATATCCTGACCCCGCAAGGACCCCCGAGATTATGTCGACAGCCATAGCGAGCGAAGAACCCTTCGGACCGCCAATCGGCATAAGCGAACCCTCTAAAGCTTTGGCCGGATCGGTGGTAGGTCTACCTTCTGGGTCCATCGCCCAATTATCCGGAATGGATTTGCCGTTCCTTAAGGCCTCTCGAATTTTCCCCCTTGCTACGACACTGGTAGCCATGTCCGCCGTAAAATTCACACTTTTTGCAGGAATAGAAATCGCTATGGGGTTTGTGCCAAGAAATTTTTCCGCTGCTCCCCACGGAGCCATTGCCGGTGCCGCATTGGAGCACATTATTGCGATCTTGCCATTTTCCGCCGCGCGTTGCGTGTAACATCCCAGACATCCCACGTTATTTGCATTCCTTATCAAAACCATGCCCACGCCATACTCTTCGGCTTTTTTTGTGGCAATTTCCAGAGCCAAATTAGCTGCCACCATTCCTATTCCATCCTTGCCGTCAACTACCGCAACAGCTTCTTTGTCCAAAACTACTTCCGGCTCGGTCGGGATGGTTATTTGCCCACCTTCCCGGCGCATGGAAATCACGTTTAGAAGGTATGTACCATGCGTCGATATGCCCCTCATATCTGCCCTTACCAGTATTTCGGATACTGTCCTTGCGTTTTCTGGATTTTCCCCAAGCCCTACCAGTATTTCGTATGCGGCATTTTTCAGAATTTCAACGGGAATTTTCATATTCTCCATTTCTCCTTTCAAGAAAAAAGATGACAGCACTACTCTTCCACCAATCCCAACCTTTCAAAAACTTCGGTCAGCTTGTTGTATTCCACGCTCGATATACCCGTACTCAGAGCTTGTCTTTTTGTTTCCTCGTCCTCTACCCTCTTTTTAGATTTTTTCAGCACCTCTTCGCACTCTTCTCTTTTTATAACCACAATACCATCATCGTCGCCCAAAATAAGGTCTCCCGGCTCTACAATAACTCCTCCTAAAACTATCGGATAATTTATCAACCCCAGCGAATTTTTAGAAGTTCCTCTTATGGAAAAGCCCCTGCAGAATACGGGAAATCCCATTTCGATAATTTCGCTAGAATCTCGAATGCATCCGTCTATTACAAGCCCTCCTACTTTCCTCGCCATCGCTGAGACGGTCATGAGACCTCCCCAATAGCCGTATTCGTAAGCACCGTTAGTAACAGCTACAATAACATCGCCTTCGCTCGCGATTTCCAGAGCTTTGTGCAGCATAAGGTTGTCGCCTGGCATGCACTGGACCGTTAACGCAGGACCGCATACCTTCATTCCCTTGCTTATAGGCTTTATCAGATATGAAACCGCCCCTTTTTTGCCCGAAGCTTCGTGAGCCGTTGCCGAAGAAATCTCTTTAAAGGCCTCTATTATTTCACGTTCGGGCTTTTTCACATTTTTTATCACATGAACCAATTTGACAACCCCCTAAAATAAGATTGCAAAGAAAATTATCCGCCAAACGGAACTATATAAAAATGGACTTCATCCCCATCTTTTATCAAATCGTCGCCATTTAGCGTTCTGCCGCCTTTTATAAAGACTATATGTTCTTGTAGATTCTCAGGTATATTGAGAAATCTTACTACATTGCTCAACTTTTCTTCCCCACCAATATCAAGCTCTTTTGAATAGATCTCCAACATTCCGTGCCCTATGAACTTAGTCATGATTTTGTCCTCCAAGCTAGGGTATATCACTGATATATCATATTGGAGAAAAAATTTATTTAATTCTCATATAACCTGTCTTTATACGTTCTTTTGAATTTTCTATATGCTTACTTAAAACTTCCAACGCTTTCCCCAAATCTTTCTTTTCAATACAATCCAGCAACTCCATATGTTCAACTATTGCCGCATCACTTATGCCCTCGGCTATATTTTTAGAACATATAAAATATTGTTCTCTCAAATTCTTATATAACCCCGACAAATACTTATTATTGTATAAGTCTATAAATACCTCGTGAAATTTCTGGTCCGCTTTCACGAAATCGTGCACTCGCTTCTCCTCAAAGCTCCTTCTTTGCTTTTCCAGGTACTCCTTCATGCGCTTTATATGACCCTCATCAATTTGATCAAATACTTTTTGTAAAACGAATATTTCTATACATTCTCTTGCTTCATAAATCTGGAGTATTTCATCTAATCCTATAGCATTAGCAAAAAAGCCAACTTTAGGAACAAGCTCCAAAAAACCTTCCTTGTGAAGCCTTAAAAAAGCTTCCCTTACAGGAGTGTAACTCATATTAATTTCTTCAGCAACCTTTCGAATGCTAAGATAGCTGCCTTTTTTCATATGAAGAAGCTTTTCCTTTATTATGTGATATGCTTTATCACTTAATGTTTCGGTCCTAACTCCTTCTTTAGCGTCATTTCTCCTATTTGCCAATGTATATTTTCCTCCCGACAATTATTAAAAACCCAGCTTTTATTTATTACGATGTTTTACTGATATATCATCATTTTTTATTTTAACTCCCGATTCTTAAAATGTCAATAAGTTTAATTTTTGATACTATTTTTTTATATTGATATTTTTTTAACAAAAAGTAAAGCCCTTTTCAAGGGCTCAGTCAAGCTAAAATATCCCAAGATACTGGTCAAGCTCCCACTGATGGACCTGCATCCTGTAAGTGTCCCACTCTATGAGCTTGGCCTTCACGAAATGCTCGTAGACGTGAGGGCCAAGTGTCTGTTTTATGACTTCATCTTTGGAAAGACATTCCAGAGCTTCTTTCAGGCTGCCCGGCAGACTTTCTATGCCCGCCGCCAGCCTTTCCGTCGGCGTCATCTCGTAGATATTGTCGAAGGTCTGGGGGCCCGGATCCATCCTGTTTTCTATGCCGTCAAGCCCTGCAGCAAGAATTACCGCCAGCGCAAGATAGGGATTCGCCGACGGATCGGGACTTCTCAATTCTATCCTGCTGCCGTTTCCGCGGGCAGCCGGAACCCTTATCAGTGCGCTTCTGTTTTTCGTAGACCACGAAATATATACGGGCGCCTCATATCCCGGGACCAACCTTTTGTACGAATTCACCGTGGGGTTGGTAATAGCCGTGAAGCCCTTTACATGGTGCAATATGCCGCCAATGAAATATTTGGCTACCTGAGAAAGCCCCGTTTCCTCGTCGTTTTCATCGTAAAATGCATTTACCCCGTCTTTGAAGAGCGACATGTGAAGGTGCATTCCGGAGCCGTTTTCGCCGAATATGGGTTTTGGCATGAAGGTGGCGTAAAGTCCGTGTTCCATGGCTATGGCTTTTGTAACAAATTTAAAGGTCACTATGTTGTCGGCGGTTCTGAGGGCGGGAGCGTACTTAAAGTCGATCTCGTGCTGTCCCGGCGCCACTTCGTGGTGAGAAGTTTCCACTTCAAAACCCATTTCCTCCAGGGCCAGTACTATATCGCGCCTGGCGTTTTCCCCCAGGTCTACCGGCGAAAGGTCGAAATAGCTACCCTTGTCGTTTGTAATCGTTGTGGGGCGTCCATTTTCATCCAGCTGGAACAGGAAAAACTCCGGTTCTGGACCCACGTAAAACTCGTATCCCATTTCCTTGGCTCTGGCGCAAACTTTCTTCAATATAGTCCTGGGGCAACCTATAAAAGGCTGGCCGTCGGGCATGTAAACGTCGCACATAAGCCTTGCCTCGGCGCCTTTTCTGGGTCTCCACGGCAGTATTGTGAAAGTGTCGTAATCCGGCATGAGGTACATATCAGATTCCTGTATCCTCGTAAAGCCTTCAATGGAAGAACCGTCGAACATAATCTTCCCGTCCAGCGCATCTTCCAACTGCTCTACCGTTATCGTAACATTTTTAATAATACCAAGGATGTCCGTAAACTGAAGGCGGATAAATTTTACATCAAGCTCCTGTGCCTTTTTTAATATGTCTTCCTTAGTATGCTTTTGCATAAGAACCCCTCCTTTGCTTATTCTTATAGAGATGCTATCATAAATGTTAACTTTCGTCAATTATTTGTAAGGTTTTTTATATTTAACCACAGAATGCCTGACATCCCTCATTGACTATCCCATCTTTTTTTGTTAGAATAGTATTAAAAAATAAATAAAGAAGGGAGAAACAAATATGGAAATAGCAAAGTTATCCGAAGCTCTTGTAGAGTGGCTAAAAGAAAGGGTTAAAGAGTCTGGCGCAAAGGGTGCTGTTTTCGGGTTAAGCGGAGGTATAGATTCTGCAGTAGTGGGCGTGCTTTGTAAAAAGGCATTTGGCGAAAACTGCCTCGGCCTTATCATGCCGTGTTACAGCGACCAAAAAGACGAAGATGATGCGATAAAGGTCGCCGAAAAATTTGACATTCCGTATAAAAAGATCGTCCTGAACAGTGTTTTCGATGCGTTTACCAACATTCTAGATAAAACCGATAACAGAAATGTAATTGCCAATATTAAGCCGCGCCTTAGAATGACAACCTTGTATTACTACGCCGGTTTCAATAATTATTTAGTGGTAGGAACCGGAAATAAAAGCGAACTGACGGTAGGGTATTTTACAAAGTACGGCGATGGCGGAGTGGATCTTTTACCTTTAGCGAATCTTGTTAAAAAACAGGTCCGCGATCTTGCTCTTTATCTTGGAATTCCCCGAGATATAATAGAAAAACCGCCCACAGCGGGGCTATGGGAAGGGCAAACCGATGAAGGGGAAATGGGCATAACTTACGAAGAACTGGATGAGTATATACTGACGGGAAAAGCAAGACCGGAAGTAGAGGAAAAAATAAAGAACTTAACCAGAAAAAGTGAACACAAAAGGAGGTTGCCTCTTACGCCGCCTTTTTAGATGTTAACAAAGGGGGGATATCCCAATGGGAGCCGCAGAAAAGAGCTTTTATCCCATCGGCGAGGTAGAAAAGAGGACCGGCTTATCTGCAAGGCAGATCAGGTATTACGAAAGCATGGGGCTCATCCGCCCGACCCGCACGAGCGGTGGTCAAAGGCGATACACGGAAAGCGACGTTCTCAGACTTATCAGGATAAAACAGATGAAGGACAGCGGTTTTGACCTCAAATCGATAAAGGAGAAGATTCAGATATTCGAGAGGAACCTGCAGGAGCTTTCCGCGGACGATATTTTGTCCGAACGCGCCGTTCTCTCTTCCCTGTTTCCGGTTTCCAACAGAGCAGTTTTGATGAAATTGCTTGAAAAAAAATAAAATCCTTGCTGCCCTAGCAAGGATTTTCCGTGCTGCGGTACAATTTGTGCCCTTCCAAATAGGGATGAAGATTTTTTCTCGCCTTTTCCACGTGCTTTATCATGGCCTTTTCTGCCGCTTCGGGGTCCTTTGCCACCAGAGCCTCATATATCTCTTTATGCTCTTCCAATGAAACCGGCGCCCTGCCGCCGCTTTTGATGGAAACCAACCGGGCCCTCTGAATGAAGTGATGGAAGTTTGTCAGCACCGATTCCAAGGGCCTGCTCTTGCACGCCCTGAATATGATATCGTGGAATCGGGTATCCAATTCCGATACCTTGTCTATTTCCCCTCTTTTTGTGTAGAATTCCATAAGGTCTACCACGTCTTTAAGTTCTTTGAGCTGTTCCGGGGTTATCTTTTCCGCAGCCCACCTGGCAGCAAGACCTTCAATCATTTTTCTTATCGTATAAATGTCCTCCACATCTTGTTCCGTGACGCCCTCAACTATTACTCCTTTATTGGGTATACTGGAAACCAATCCCTCTAACTCCAGCTGCCTTATGGCTTCCCTCACCGGAGTGCGGCTCACGCCCAGTTCCCTTGCTATCTTCATTTCAATAAGACTTTCGCCGGGTTTGTATACACCATTCAGTATAGCGTTCTTCAAATGCTGATATATCTTGTATCTAAGGGAAGACCCTGACTCCTGGGTTGGAGTTAGCATAACTTGCCCTCCTCGTTTTCACAGCTTTCACTACTATTTTACTACATGTTTTGCAATTTTGAAAGCCAGGATTTTGATGATATAATATAACTGCCGGCATCATACCGGTACATTTCTTTACTATAGTGCAAGGAGGAGTGGTATGAAATCCTTTATTTTTGCCCTTCTCACAGCTTTATGCTGGGGAGCCGCACCCATACTCGGCAAGATGGGCCTGGTAAAGCTGCCACCTTTTATTGCGTTGTCGCTCCGTTCCTTCACGATAAGCATCTTGTTGCTTGCAGCAGGCCTGTTTTCGGGCAGTTTTAAAAACCTCCAGCTGGATGGAAGGTCTTTTATATTTATCGCAGCAGAGGGCATTATGGCTTCACTCTTGGGACAGCTCGCCTATTATTACGCCCTCAAGCAAAGTGAAGCTTCAAAAGTAGTCCCCGTAAGTTCTTCTTTTCCCCTGTTCACGCTCGTGCTTGCCTTTCTTTTTCTGCACGAAAGCATAACGCTCAAGAAAATTTTCGGCACTTTGCTCGTAATTCTTGGAATTATCCTGATAAGGTACTAGGCTTCTTCCTTCATCCTCACGGCCACTATTTCCCCAAAATATAGGATGTGGTAGTCCTCGTTACCGTAATACATCCTTTTTACTTCTTCGGGAAGTTGTTCGGGATGCATGGGTGACTTATATATGATTTTGCATTCCAGGTAAAGGTCGCATCCGTCGATAACTGGTGTATCTACCTTTTCAGCGTGCAGAAGTGAAAGACCGCATTCCTTGAATTTGTCCACATCCCTTCCCGACTTGGTGCCGCAAAAACTTAAGGCTTCCTTCAGTTGGCCTTTCAGAGGAAAGCTAACGGTAAAACTCCCGGCGTTTTCTATTAGCTCGAAGGTATACCTGGAGTGTCTTACCATTGCCATGAACACGTATTTTTGCCAAATATACCCCACTGTTCCCCAGGCAATCGTCATTGTATTCACCATGTCGCCGCTTTTTACGGTTAAAAAGGCCCCTTTTTTCAGCTGCTCCAGCAATTTTCCCGCTACCTCTTCGATACTTACGTTTTTATACACGGATCGTACCTGGTTCAAAAAACTTGACTGTTTTTATCTTCAGCCAAGTCGGCCCCCGGACCAGGCTTTCGCCTCCTTTCCGGATATTTGATTTGCCCTCCGAGG
>JASUSP010000031.1 GCA_030446005.1 Tepidanaerobacteraceae bacterium
CGGCCAGTAGATTTATAGTAAGCCAGCTTTACATCTAGAGGGATAAATTCTTCGATGTCGATGTAATCGTTGAGCATCTTTAATTTATTGTTGCTGGTTGCTATCTGGAAGTCATTGCATAGGTCAAAAATAGTTATTTGTTTATATTTCTCCAAAAGGATCCCCCTCCGGTTGATAGTTTTTCAAAATGAAATATTCTTCGTGAGGTGGAGGGAACCCTTCTTGTAAGAGGTAAAAACCCCTAATTTTTCAATAGATTTGGGGTTTTGCAATAACCTATTCTATCAAAGAGTATTTGAAGGAGGTGTTATTCTATTTGCAGTAGCGCTGGATATGCTAACTCGATACAAACAAGATAGCTAGACAGCTTAAAGCAATAAACAAAAAATTACTTTAATTGTAATCTAAAAGAGGTGGTGCAATAATGTCTTGGAGAATAGGAATTGATATAGGTGGTGCTTTTACCGATCTTTACGGCATTAACGTAAATACAGGAGAAAGTGCCTGGGTAAAGGTAGAATCAACCCCACCAAACTTTGAAGTCGGAGTTCTAAATGGAATTAAAGAACTAGAAACAAAAGGAATTTATCTTAAGGATGTCAGCCAGGTTATTCACGGCCAAACCGTGGTAATAAATACGATAATAACGAGAAGCGGAGCAAAAGTTGGATTTATAACAACCTACGGATATGATATATTGGAAATCCAACGTGCAAATAGGAGGGACATCTTCAACTTTAAATACAAGAAACCAACCCCCTTCGTTTCTCGATACATGACAGAATGGATCAACGAACGCATAGATTCCGATGGAAGTATATATAAACCATTAGATGAAGAAGAGGTAAAAAGAGCTACTGTATCTCTTCTTAAAAAAGGCGCGGAATCCTTCGCTATTGGATTTATAAATAGCTACCAGAATCCTGCCCATGAAATAAAAGCTAAAGAAATTGTAGAAAAGGTCTTGAAAGAAAAAGGCATTGAAAAACCTCTTGTTACGATTTCGAGCGATTTGAGTCGCGAATGGAGGGAATACGAGCGATTTAACACCGCAGTTCTCAATGCTTATGTACAGCCGTTATTTGTAGAATATATAGAAAAACTAGAAAAAGCCCTAAAAGAAAAAGGTTTTAACGGCATATTTTACCTAACTCTTGCGGCTGGCGGAATGGCTACTCTAGAATATGCAAAAAAATTCCCAATTACTACTGTAGAAGGTGGCCCAATAGCAGGAATTATGGGCGGTATTATTCTAGGCAAACTTTTAGGTGAAAATAATATTATCGTAATTGACGGGGGAAGTACGACAACAAAAGCTGGATTGGCTAAGGATTTAAAAGCTCAAGTAAGCACTGAATATTGGATAGAACAAGATGAATGGAATGCGGGTTATCCTACTCGAGTCCCTGTAATAAATATTCACGAAATTGGCACTGGAGGAACAAGCATAGTTTGGCTCGATGAAACGGGAAATCTTCAGGTAGGACCAAAAGCAGCCGGAGCAAGACCCGGTCCAGCTTGCTATGGGATGGGTGGCGAAAAACCGACCTTAACTGATGCTTACGTAACTTCTGGATACTTGAATCCGGAACATTTATTAGGGGGTAAACTTACAATAAATCAAAGTTTGGCCGAAAATTCATTTGTAGAAATATCCAAACAACTGAAACTCAACACAAAAGACACGGCATTTGGTGCTGTTAAAATTGCAAATGATAATTCATCGAACCTTATAAGACTAATTTCGATAAAAAAAGGATACGATCCTCGGGAATTTACACTAATTGCTCACGGCGGTTCAGGACCGATGTTTGCTCCTTTTATCGCAGAAGAGTTAGGAATACCCAAAATTATAATCCCCGCCATCCCAAGTGGTGTATTTAATGCATGGGGAATGATCGGACTAGACATCAGACACGAGTTAGTCCAGACCAGTATAATTCCTATTCAAGAAAATGATGACTTTATAAAATTTTTAAATTCCACTTTCGAAAAACTAGAAAATACTATTAAAAATACCTTTGAAGAAGAAGGTATAGACTCTAAAACGGTAGAAATACAAAGATTTTTGGATATAAAATACGAAGGACAAGCCCATACGCTAAAAGTCCCCGTTCCCTGCGGACAACTTTCAGTTAGAGAAATTTCCTCGATAAGTACATCATTCCATGCCGCACACTTCAATGAATTTGGTTTTAACTTACCTAATAGCAGGTTAGAAATAGTGAATTTTCACATAGTCGGACTGCACAGAGTTGAACATCCAAAAATTGAAAAACAAATTAAACACGGATCGCTAGAAGATGCTTGCCTAGGCAAAAGAAAGATATACGATGGAACTAATGATGTATTGGTACCTACATACAAGAAGGAAAAGCTCCCTACTAATGTCACAATAGAAGGACCCTGCGTTATTGAAGGCGACACTTCAACTATAATTGTCACTGAAGCATTTAAAGCAAACCACGACGAATACGGTAATATCATAATGACAAGGAAGTGATTGATGTGAAAAGTTTAATATTTTCACTAGAGGAATATTTTGAAAAAACCATTAATAATCCAGCAGCAATTTTAGAAGTTAAAAATATAGTAAAATGCGGAATTTTATCTGTTGAACCGAATACAAAATTACCGAAAGAAGGATTCAGCATTCACGAAAAATCGCATGAATTCGCCTACATAATTGAAGGCGAAGTTGTCATCGGAACAGATGAAGGTGAGAAATTAGTTAGGTCGGGAGAACTCTTATACAACAAACCCGGCACTCCGCATTATACATTCAATAAATCGCAAAAAACAGCAAAAATCTTTTGGTTTGTAATTCCTCCATTAGAGAACTAGAGAGGTGATGAAAAATGAACAGGGATGTCGTTACAATCAGGATTATAAAAAACTCGTTAGACAATATAGCAAAGGAAATGTTCTGGGCAACAGTAAGAACTGCAAAGAGCAGTATTATTTACGAAACATACGACTTTGCCCCGGCCCTCACAGATAGCAAAGGCAATCTTATATCTATAGGTTCTGGTGTCCCGGTATTCCTTGGAGTAATGCCAATCATTGCGAAAGCTGTAATGGAAGACGTAGAAAAACACGACTTAGGCCTTAATCCCGGTGATATCTTCGTGATAAATGACCCTTACAGAATCAGCACACATCTCAATGATGTCGCGTTAGCAATGCCGATATTTTATAAAGATGAACTCATAGCAATAGCTACAATAAGGGGCCATGTAAATGACGTTGGTGGAATGAATCCAGGAAGTTGGGGGCCAAATGCCACTGAAGTATATCAAGAAGGACTGATCATTCCTACATCTCATTTTTACCACGCCGGAAAATTAAATAAAGAAGTTGTTAGAATGATATTACATAACACCAGGATACCCGATTTCGTATACGGAGATTTAGAAGCTCTCGCTGCAGCATTAAGATACGCTTATGGAAGGATAAATGACCTGTGTGACAAGTATGGCGTAGAGATGGTGCGCGAAGCAATGGAAGATAGAATAAATGATGGAAGAATTATGGCAAAAAATAGGCTGAAAGAATTAATAAAAGGGGAATTTTTCGCAGAAGAAAGAATAGAAAAATATGAGGGGATGGAAGAAGATCTCAGAATAACAGCAAAAGTAAAGATCACAGATGATAAGTTTATAGTTGACTTCAGTGATAATCCTCCACAAGTCAAGGCCCCAATTAATACAACTTTCGCGGGAATATATACTGCTGTTGCTACAGCATTTACCGCAGTAACAGATCCTCACGTTCCGTTGAATCAAGGCTATTTGGAACCGATTGAAGTTATTTGTCCGGAAGGCTCACTTTTCAACGCTCGTCCACCAGCTCCGGTAAGCTGCTATTGGGAAACTCTATTCTATGCGGTTGACCTAATATGGAAGGCTTTAGCCCCGCATATACCTGAAAAACTCACGGCAGGGCATTTCCTCTCTGTAGTAAGCGAAACGCTCAGCATGATCGACCCTAGAGACGGAAAATATAAGATCTTATGTGAACCTAACCCCGGTGGATGGGGAGCTGGAATTGACAAAGACGGTGAGTCGTGTCTCGTCTCTGCTGCTGACGGGGAAACATACTGTCACCCTGTTGAAGTCCTTGAAAAAGATTATCCAATTAGAGTCGAATGCATGAGGTTTAATTTCGAGGATGGAGTAGGATATGGAAAATTCAGAGGCGGTTTTGGAATGAGGAAAGATTACAGGGTACTTGCTGATGAAGCTAACTTAGTGTGCTCGATCAACAGAATTAAGTATGCCCCGTGGGGTGTTGATGGTGGAAAAGACGGTTCCTGCAATCACATAGTAGTGATAAGAGATGGCAAAGAAATATGGGACGGTGGAAGGGCATCTAATTTTCTGATAAAAAAGGGTGACATTGTAAGTATTAGGAGCGGCGGTGGCGCCGGATGGGGCAATCCTTTGCAACGCGATCCACAATTAGTGCTTGAAGATTATAAAAATGGTTTAATTTCCGAAAATGATGCCAAAGAAATCTACGGAGTTGTAATAGACAACGTAAATTTAATAGTAGATTATGAGAAAACTGCCGAACTCAGGGAAGAACTTTCTGTAAAAATGTAACTATCTAAATTAGCAATTCTTAACTCCCAATCCGTACTTTTTTATCTTATTATGCAGGGTCTGCCGGGGAACTTTTAATAGTCTCGCTGCTTCAGCGTAATTGCCATTTGCCGCCATTATCGCTTTCTGAATCAGGTTCTTTTCGAAATTGTCCACTGCTTCATTTAACGGTGGGAATTCAGCTTGAAGATCGACTCCGGCATAACATCCATCATCACCTATCACCAAATCGCCGAAATTCCGCGGCAGATCCTTTAGCTCTATTATTTCCCCGTCTATAAAATTCATGGCATTTTCTATTACGGATTTTAACTCCCTTACGTTGCCGGGCCAACGGTAATTCATGAAAAGCTCCATAACCTCTCGCGATACACCCTTTACGCTTTTACCCAACAATTTATTATATTGTTTTATAAAGTGCTCTACGAGCAGCGGAATATCTTCCTTCCTTTCCCTGAGAGGCGGAACGGTAAGCGAAATTACATTCAACCTGTAATACAAATCTTCCCTCAAAAGCTTTTTCTCCACCGCCTTTTGTGGTGGTTCGTTGGTAGATGCGATTACCCTCACATCCACAACGGTGGTCTTTATACCTCCTATCCTTCTTATTACTCCATCCTGCAGAACGCGAAGGAGTTTTGCCTGCAATTCTATATCCATGGAATTTATCTCATCTAAAAACAGCGTTCCACCGTTCGCAAGTTCGAAAAGCCCCGGCCGGTCCCTTGCGCCGGTAAAACTTCCCGCAGTCGTCCCAAACAGGATTCCTTCCAGCAACGTCTTCGGCAAAGCAGCACAGTTTTGTGCGATAAACGGCTTATTCCTTCTTGTCAGGCTGGCATTGTGTATAGCCTGAACGAGAAGCTCCTTTCCCGTTCCCGTTTCGCCATACACAAGTATGGGCGATGGACTATCAGCAACTTTCCTCGCCTTTTCTATCAATTCCCTAATTGCCGGGCTTTTACCTATTATATCATCAAAGGTGTAAACAGCCTTGCAATCGCTGTAACTTTTTTCACAAGAAGCCTTCTTGTAAATCTCCTTCTGAAGCGAGATAATCCTTTCAGAAAGTTCCCTTAATGTAGAGAACTCCCTGTAAAGTTCAAACGCTCCCACTATTTTCCCGTTTTGTATTAGCGGCATTGTCGAGGTCACGGTGGTTACCTTTTCTCCCTTGTAATTCAAGTAGGTCTGGACATAATCTATTAGGGGCTTCCCCGTTCTCAAGACGTAGTAAAAAGTACTTGTCTCCGGAGTCAAATCTGGAAATATCTCTAATATATTCTTGCCCACCGCATCTTTCGGATCTATCCCCGCGATCTGGGTGACCGGCTCATTGTAAAACACAATATTAGCATTAGTATCTACAACGAGAATGCCCTGTTTTAAATGAACCAGCATGGATTCAAAAAGAAACTTGTAATCAAACCGGGTCATGCAGATCACTCCCTCCTCCACAACCCGACAAAAACATTCTATACTATCCTTATTGCTTGCCTTTACACAATTTTACTATTATATTGACTTATTGTAAATTGCCAAAAAATAAAGCGGCCTAAAAAAGGCCGCATCAATAATACTCAACATTTACCCTTTTGCCCCATTTTTTAAGAATCCGGGCTATATCTTCAACCACCTTAACCTTATCGCCGGATATCTCAAGAAAAAAATCTTTTTCGTGTGCCGGATTCACAGCTTTCCCTACCAAAAAATTTACGTGGGTCGCCTGGTTTATCAAAATATCAACCAAAAGCGACGCTCCATCCTTTTTCCTCTTTATATCCCTTAGCAGGGGTATAGTAAAATTATTCGCATTTGCGAGGTTCCTCAGCTTTTCCAGGCACTTCGTAAGGGTTATCAGCCCTTCCGTCACCAGATCTATCCCCTCTATTTGTGCCGTAGGGGGGATCGAAGGATCGGCGTATTCCAGCTTAGTCACTATCTCCCTTCCGGTCTCCCTTGATACTATGTTGGCGGTGGTACCTCCGCATACTACCTTCTTCCCGCTGCTTTCTAAAAGCTTTCGCACCACCTCTTTGTCTTTTGATTTATCCTCCGGCGGGCCTACCAACAACGTCACCAATTCCGAATTCCTCACGCCTACGCCCACTACAGTCGCATCATCGCCGGGAGCACCAAAATAAAGGTGTTCCGAGGTTTCTATAAGCCTTTCCACCATTTCAGCTACCGAATATCTTTTTCTTGCCATCCGCTCCAGATATTCAGCCACATTTTCCCACTGCCATCCCAGGTTCAAAAGACCTCCGACACCGGCGTGAATTATTCCATCGCTCACGAGGAAAATCCTATCTCCCGGGAGGGCCGTAAAATCGCACTCGTAAATCCTCTTTTCTTCTACGTAAAATTCCCGGCGCGGCATTTCGATGACTTTTCCGTTTCTGATATATATGGCCGGCGGGTTATCGAATTCAAAAAGCTTTCCCTTCCCCTCATCGCTGATTTCCAGGATCGAAAAGGTGCTGTACGCCAGTTTTCTCACCCTGCATACAGGGAGCGTATTAGCTATGGTTCTCACTACTTCCTCTATCGATGCCTTCTCCTTTAACATGGTGGAAGCGATTCTCACTGTAAGCGTTGAAAGTATATTGGCCTTTACTCCACTCCCCAACCCATCGGCCATAACAGCGATTATGCTGTCTTCTGACTGAACCACCTCTACGCTATCGCCACAAAGCTCCTCGCCCTTTTTATTTAGACTTTTTGCAAAAACTTCTGTAAACACTTTCACAGCTCTTTTCCCCCGCTCTTTACGAGCTCAATAAGTCTTAGAAGCAGCACTTTGCTTTCCGCAGTAGTCTCGCCCAAAAGGCCGGCGATTTCCTGAGCCACCCTCATTTGTTTATTTATCACTTCCTGAGCCTTTTTCACCGTTTCCTCCCTCACCCTCTCAAGTTCCTTTCTTTGTCTTTCCTGCTCGCTGATATCCTGCATAATGACGAGAGCCAGCTGTGCATCTTCTATATACAAAATGCTCTCGAGCACCGTCATAAAATCGCGGGGGTAATTTTCCTTCTTGCTGGAAAGGGAGGATTTGTTAGCAAGGACCCACACCACATCCCTATCGTCCATAAAGTCCGAAAGAGGCCTTGCCAAAACTTCTTCCTTTTCTACACCCAGCATCCTTTCACCGGCTCTGTTTATTTCCCTCACCTTCAAATCCTTGTCCACCAAAATTACGGCATTGGGAGTATTGTCTATAATGAGATTTGCAAGGGATTCGGCCCTCGACCTCATATAGGGAATGCACATGTCGACTTCTGCCATTCCCCTATAAACCGCCGCCGCTTTTTCCCTGCAGGAAGAATATCCGCACGCACCGCAATTTAGCTCCTTTTCTGGCGAAGTCTTGCCTATTTTATATAGGATTTTCTTAATGTCCTCTTCAGTGGGCTCTGCAATATTCGGAACCCTGCGCTCGAAGGTCCGGCCAAGGTCAATCTCGAAAAGATAATCGCATATTTTTGAGTTCCCCACTCTCCGGTTTTCTCTGATGAAAGAAAGTAACCTTGCCCTTCTTTCGTAAAGCGAATTTTCCCGCGGTATCATAGGACCTCCAAGGCACCCTCCGCTGCAGGCCATCATTTCGAGAATCCTGGCATTTACCTTGCCTTTTTCAACGGCATCTAACAGCTCCCTGCATTCTTCTATACCATCCGCCACCAAAACTTCTTCCGAAAGAAAATCCCCTTTTATGAGCGAAGTCTTCAAAAGGCCTCCAGGCAGCGGGTAATTTCTAGCCTCAAAAGGTTCAAGGATGCCTTCCTCCACGTATACGTTTCCCAATTTGGAAGCCTTATTCTCTTCGCTCAACCATTCCTTCAGCTCCTGGAAGGTTAACACCGCATCCACGTCTCCAGAAACGCTACAGTCCCTTGCTTCGGCTTTTTTTGCGACGCAAGGCCCTATAAAAACCACCTTTACGTCTTTTCCGACGAACCTTTTCTTTAAAAATCGCGCATGGGCCACCATCGGCGAAACCAGGGGAGCCAGGTTTTTCATGAGCGCCGGATGGTACTTCTCGACCAGGTTCTTTACCACGGGACAGGCCGTCGTGATGACAGGGTAAACATCGCTGGTTTCCGCTATTTTTCTGAACTTGCTGGAAACGAGTTCGGCCCCCACCGCCGTTTCTTCCGCGCCGCAAAAACCCAGATTCTTTAGCATCGCATACATTTCGTAAGGGCTTTTTACATCAAAGGCCGCCGGATAGGACGGAGCGATGGAGGCGATAACCCTTTCTTTCGATTTAATAAATCCCTTGACGATTTCAAGCTCGCTTTTTACCTTCTTCGCATTTTGCGGGCACTCGATGACGCACCTTCCGCAAAACACGCAAAGGTCCTCCACTACCTCCGCCTGACCGCCGGAAATCTTCACGGCCTTTACCGGGCAGTGCCTCACGCACCTGTAACAGTTTTTACAGTTGGCCCTCGATACGCTTATTACCTGCAAATCACATCATCCTTCAAAATGTTATTTTTTATTTCTGCCACCAAATTCGCCACATCCTTAGGAGAGATGGACGAATAATAATTTTCCCCCAGCTTTACCGTGACGCCTTCTCCGCATCTTCCCAGGCAAAAACCGGCCTTAAGCCTTACTCTATCTTCCAGCCCGTAAACTGAAAGGGCCCTTTCGAACTCCTTTATAACCTCGTATGCACCTTTTAAATGGCATGAGCTTCCCACACAAACTGTTATCTCAAACATAATATCACACCTTCTTTTGGGTAATTTATATTTTGTTATATTTTTAACAAATATTTTCAAAAAAATTGACGTTCACTTTAATTATACAACAAAACCACGATATAATGAAAGGAATTCGTGAAATTCCGTAGAATTAACTGCACCGCCTCCTGCCCGGAATTTGCAATAAGGGCGGTATGAAGGAAATAATACTTATTGAACGAATAATTTATGTGTATTATAATACACATTAGGAGGTGTATGAGATGAGGACGAACATCGTTATTGATGAAAGCCTCATTAAAGAGGCCTTAAAACTTAGCGGGTTAAAAACTAAAAAAGAAGTAGTCAATCTAGCTTTAAAAGAATTTGTAGAAAGCAGAAAAAGAAAAAATTTACTTGAGTTAAAAGGCAAAATAGAGTTTGATGGGGATTATGACTACAAAAAAATGAGGGAAAGAAAATGATCTTAGTAGATACATCTGTTTTAATAGCCTTTTTTAAGGGCGTAGAAAATGAAAAGGTAAATAAGTTTGTTGAAGTAATAAAGAACAATATCCCTTTTGGAATTAACAACTTCATCTACCAGGAAATACTGCAAGGTGCCAAAACGGAAAAGGAATTTAATTTACTTAAAGAATACCTGGAAACTCAAAAATTCTACGATTTAAAGCAAGGCATTAAATCCTATGAAAATGCCGCAAAACTATATTTAAAGTGCAGAAAAGAGGGGGTCACTATTCGAAGTACTATTGATTTGCTCATAGCACAGACAGCTATTGAAAACAATCTCTACTTGCTGCATGACGACAGAGATTTTTCACTACTCGCACAAATTGATAATAGATTAAAAGAATACTGAGACTACTAAGCCAAAAGGGCAAAGCCTCAAGCTTTGCCCTGTCAAATTATCCCACGAGTTCTTCCACTGGAACGTAATCTTCGTCATAGCCGAAATATTTCGGCCCGAAAGTTTTAATTCCCATTTCTGTCCTCATCTTCTCATCCGCAGGCACCACCACTATGGTCCCCCGGTAACCGTACTTAACGATATCAGTCCTTATGGGCTCTCCGGTTTCCGAATCGAGGATGAGTATCAAATCCGGCGGGAGACACACAGTCTTTCCGCTTATCTCCAGCCTCAGCCATTCGTTTTGAAAATCCACGAAAGCCCTTTCACCCTTGTAGTCATCAAGCCCTTCTAAGGTCAACCTCCCCATGGAAAAGCCCTTTGTCTTTTCTGCGCCGAACTCCCTCGAAATATCCACTATCTTTCCCTTGAAGACCTTGTATCCCCCTACTATCCTGACGATCTCTTCAATGGGATCCTCGTGCAACTTCCTTGACCTAAAGACGGCCTTACCTAGCTCCCAGCTTTTAGAAATGGAATTGAAAATGGCCGCTTCTTTGAGCTGCTTACCTGTCATGGGATATCCTGCAATCCAGGATATCCCTCCGTATGCCATAGCGGCGTTCCTTATGATCCTCTCCGCCATTATGGCACTCGTAGTGTCAGCCACCGTCACAGCACCTTTTTCGTTCGCCGCCGCCGTCGGGGATGGCATGATGCCGTGGGTGTAAAAAGAAGTCATCTGGAGCTCCGGAAAGGCCCTGCCCATGCCGTCGGCATCCACAACAGGTATTCCAACTGCACCTGCCACCGCCATCGGGACGGGAGTATTTACCCCTCCGGCTTCCGGAGGTATAATGGCCTGGACTTCCTTCCCCAGATACCTCTTCAAACTCTCCAGGCACCACATGACCTCCATGCCGTTTGGCGGTTTTTCCGTGAGAACGACGGGTGCGCCGAGGCATCCGGCAATTACCGCCAGTGCATCATCGGGAAAGTCCCTCGGGTCTATTAAAACTATATCTTTTCCCTCTTTCAGCACATTTAAAGCCCAAAGAAACCCTATTTCGGGATCTCCTCCTCCGCCCGTCGCGAGGATGGAAGCCCCAAGGGTTATCTCTTTTAGGTCCTCCTCGCCAATAACCTTGTAATTTTCTATCCCCCAGCTCTTCAAAATATCGTATACTCCCATAAAATCACCTACCTTACCAACTCTCGGGGCGCATTCGTCAGGAGCTCACAGCCGCCTTCCGTAACCAGCACCATATCTTCCACCCGGGCCGCCCCGATGCCCTCCACATATACGCCGGGCTCTACGGTGATCACCATCCCCGGCTGCAAAACGGTCTTTCTTCCCGCATCAATTATCGGCATTTCGTGAATGCTAAGCCCCAGGCCGTGACCTGTAAGGTGCGGGAAGTATTTGCCATATCCTTTTTCGGCAATGTAATCCCTCGCCGCCTTGTCCACATCCTCAGCCAGAACTCCCGGCTTTACAGCTTTTATCGCCCTTTTTTGCGCCTCGTACGCCACTTCGAAAAGGTTTTTTTGCTCCTCGGAAATTCCTCCGAGAGAAAACGTCCTCGTTATATCCGAGCAATAGCCTTCGAATATGCACCCCATGTCAAAAAGGGCAAGCTCTCCCTTTTTCAGCTCTTTTGCAGAGGAAAACCTCTGGGGGAGCCACGCGTTTTCTCCCGACATAACGAAGGGTTCGAAGGAAAGCCCTTCCGCCCCTTCCCTCATCATCACATCCTGGGCAATTGCAGATATCTCGTACTCCTTTATCCCTTCCTTTACGCTTTCCATAGCCTTTATCATGGCTTTTTCGGCAATTTTAGCCGCCGCTTTTATGAGCTCTATTTCTTCCTTATCCTTTACCATTCTCATGTTTAAAAGGTCATTTTCTATGTTCAAAAGCTCCGCCTTTGTAACTTCCTTTATCAGATTCTCCCGTTCGACGGTCACCGACGAAAACTCCACCCCTATCGTCTTTACGTCCCTGCCGGACAGCAGCTCTTTTAAAGGCACAAGGTAGTTCGGATCATCCTCCGGAAACTTCCTGATATCCTTAATAAAACAGGTTTTCATTACCCTATTGTAGTCGAGGATCGCCGTCAGGAGGACTACGTCGCCTTTTCTCGAGACGAAAAGGATAGAAAAGGATGCGGCATTGAAGCGCATCCCCGTAAAGTACCTGACATTGGCCCTATCTCCCAAAATAGCCGCATCCAGATTTTTTTCATTTAGAAGTTCAACCAATCTTTCTAATCTCTTTGCAAAATTCATTTAAATCCCCTCTAGTTCGCTTTCTTTTTCCGGATTTACCATGTATATCTTTTTGGGAACCCTCGATTCCAAGCTAGAATCCGTAGGCCCAGTTAGTTCTATCAATATCATATCCTGCGAAAGCTTCTCCAGTGCTTCCTCCAACCCCGGCAGATCCCCCAGCGCTTCGACTATTGCTTTCTTCTCGCTGTAGGGGTTTTCCATCAAGAATTTTATCACGGCCTTTTCCGTATCGGTAAAATTACACGCCATCTTGCCACACCTCCTTGTTCAGTTCTTCCACCGGCACGTAATCGATATCGTATCCGAAATACCTCGGTCCGAAGAGCTCGATGCCTTTTGGTGTCCTCATCCTCTCATGAGCCGGAATCAATATTATCGAGCCCCTGTATCCGTACTTCATTATATCCGTGCGGATAGGCTCTCCCGTTTCGGAATCCACGATGGCGATCAAATCCGGCGGCAGACACCTTATCCTGCCGTCGATCCTCAACACCAGCCACTCGTTTTGGAAGTCGATTTCCGCTACGCTTCCCTTGTAGTCGTCAAGGCCTTCCATCTTGATCCTTCCGAGGCTGAACCCTTTAGTCGCCTCACCGCCGAATTCCCTCGAAATGTCCACTATCTTCCCCTTGAAGACCCTAACGCCCGTCACGTTTCGGGTGGCCTTTAAGCTTTTCAACATCTCCTCTACCGGATCAAGGTGCTTTTCCCTCGCCCTGTATACGGCTTTGCCCAGTTCCCATGCTATACTCTGGGAATTCAATATAGAAGCTTCCTTCACCTGCTTGCCCGTCATCGGATAGGTTGCAATCCAGGAAATTCCGCCATATGCCATGGCAACCCGCCGGGCGATGTTTTCCGCCATCTTGTTGTCGTCGCCGGTATCGATTACCGTGACGTTGCCGCGGTCATCGCAGGAAACCGTAGGTGATGCATTTACGCCGCAAGTCACCCAAGAGGTCATCTGAAGTTCCGGGAAAGCCCGATTCATCCCATCTACGTCTATTACCGGCACTTCGAATTCCCCCGCCGCAGCGTACGCTACGGTGGAATTTACTCCGCCGCACTCTATGGGAATGGTCGCCTGTAGCTTTTTGCACCAGTACTGTTCCAGCTTTCTTATGGCATTGTTGAGCACGTCGGCTGATGGCGGCTTTTCGGTGAGCACCACCGGCGCTCCGAGACAGGCGGGGCTCGCCACCAGGATATCGTCGGGTATATCCATGGGGTCCACCATCACTATGGTTTTCCCTTCGTCTAATACCTTATACGCCCAGAGCAGTCCTATCTCCGGATCACCGCCGCCACCCGTGGCCAGGATGGAGGCTCCCAGCGTTATCTCCTTTATAGCTTGTTTGTCTATTACTTTGTAGTTTTTCACGCCCCATTTTTCCAGTGTTTCGAAGACCCTACTAGACATTTTCATGCCCCCTTACTCGAAAATTTTTCCTTTGACCCTTACGCGTATCTTTTCGCGTTTGCCCGGCATGTAAGCGAAAGGAATTTCTTCAATATCGAGTATTTCTACGGTGCTGCGAATGGCTCCCGCCTTTTCGGCCTCATCCTTCGCCTTTTCCACTACCTTGCTTATAGCTTCGTCCCTGTCTTCGATTTCTAGGTCTGCCACGCCTTCCGCATAGGCTCCTATTTCGGCGATAGTCGTACCTATAGCGCCGCACACTTCAAAGTGGGGCGGCAATATTACCTCGGATACTCCCTCCAGATTCTCCTTCGGCACCACCGTAGCGCCACCGCCGACGAATATGGCCTTCACATTTCCCGCCACCGTCTTCATCTGGTCTATGGCAACTTCCAACCTGCTCTTTATTATGTTGTAAGCAGCCTCCACCAGGCCTTTGTCCAAAGCTTTTACTTTCTCTATGCACGGTGCGAAATCCGTCTCGAAAATGTCCAGCTTCCTATCCAATATACCCTTTGCCACGGCGATGTCATGGGTGGTGATCATGGGGCCGCCGAAGGATTTGCCGAGCCTAACCAGGTTGTAACCTACGCTTTCTGGGCCATAGCCTATCACTTCATTGCCCTTTGTCTTTACTATCGTTCCGCCGCCCAAAGCTATGGACATCAGGTCCGGACATCTTATATTCGTCTTCACCCCACCTATCGTCACGGTTATGGAAGATTCCCTCGGGAATCCGTTTACTATGAACGCCACATCGGTGGAGGTCCCGCCTATATCCACTACCACGCCGCTATCTATGCCCGAAAGGTAAACCGCACCCCTTACGCTGGCCGCCGGTCCCGAAGCTACCGTAAAGATGGGATAGTTAACGGCGTAATCCGCCGACATTACGGTGCCATCGTTCTGAACTATGAAAAGCGGCGCATCTATGCCGCGCTCCTTCACGGCTTTTTTCAGGGCATCCACAGCCTTCCTCATGACGGTTATAACCGAAGCGTTCAATATCGTGGAATTTTCCCTTTCTAGAAGCGATATTGAAGCGATGTGGTTCGAAAGGGTTATCGGTATTTCTCCCAATTCCTCCCGGATTATTTCAGCAGCCCTTTCCTCCTGATCGGGGATCATCGGCGAAAAGACTCCGGTAATAGCAATAGAATCCACTTTGCCGGCAATCTTGCCGCAGGCCTGCCTTATAGCCTCTTCGTCCATTGGAACGATGTCCCTGCCATCGTATTCCTTACCGCCGCGCACGATAAAGATATTGTCCGTCCCGCCTATAGCTGCCTTCAAATCCTCGGGCCAGCCGGTAAGCGGAGGAATTGCGGTGGTGGCAGGAGCGCCGAGTCTAAAAATTCCTACTTTGTTCAGGTTTCTCCTCTCTATTATCGCGTTGGTGGTATGGGTGGTTCCAAGCGACACCAGGGCGATTTCCGATACATCGGCTTTTTTAGTCTTCAAAAGAGCATCAAGGGCATTTATAATCCCTGTTGTGACGTCTTCGGTGGTAAGGGCTTTTGCCTTTGCCAAAACTTCCTTACCCCTCAGCATGACGCCATCTGTAAAAGTACCTCCGACATCGAATCCTATTCTCACATCTTTTGCCATAAGCCTTCCTCCTATCTTTCCCATAATCCTTTAATATCGTATTGTTCTTCCAATCCCCATTCCTTTATTTCAAAAAGCGGTGGTGTCTCAAAGCCGGATCTCTTGCTGTGGCTCCAGCCGAACCTTTCCTTTAGTTCTACAAGAAATTCTGCGTATTTAAAGGGAGCCACTATTGCATCTATCACCGGAACCTTAACATACTCTTGAAGTTCTTTGTAAAACCCAAACTGGATGGTACAGCCAAGGATGATGGCTTCTGCCCCATCTTTTTCCACCGCTTCCTTGGCGGCATTTTTGAGCCTTTCCACCGTTACCTTTTCATCGGCGTGAAAATCGTAAACCCCGAGGCCCAGGGATTTAAAAGATACCAGTTTGTCCTTTAAGCCGTTTAGAATCACGTTGTCCATCATTTGAGGTATCCACTTTTCCCTACCTACTATAATGGAAAACTTGTGCCCCAACGTTGCGGCTATGTGCATGCACGCTTCCGCGGGCGCGGTAACCACCATTTTCTCCGTTATCTCCCTCGCGTCGTGAAGCCCGGGGTCGTAAAAGCACCCGATTATTGCCGCATCGTATCCTTCGTTTTCCGCTTTCTTAATGAGATGAAGCGTATCCGGAATCACTAATGCTTCGTAGTACCTGTACTCCAGGTGCTTCGGCCCTCTTTGCAGCGAAACTACCTTTACTTCGGTCTCCGGCCTCTTTATCTCATTTAGCATTTCCTCTATGGGCTTGTCGAAAACATCGGTGCCCACGGGGTTTATCCACAAGATTTTGGGCATAGTGTCACCCCTTTCTCTTTTTCGCTTTAAAGTGAAGATACAAAAAAGTTGAGCTTTATTCAATGTTTCCCTAAGACAAAAAAATGGGCTTCCTTTATCCTGAGTGGACAAACCGGAAGCCCCTTATGCTCAGATCTTACAAAGTCGGAGGCGTCTCAGCCCCCATCTTTTGCCTCAATTTTTGTGTTTCCTCCATATTCACATCTCCTTTAGACAAACAATTATCCTCAGTTAGGAAGCATCTTTATGACTTTAATCAAAAGGTGATAGTAAAGCCTCATCTGCGGGTCTTCCAATACGTTTTCTCCCATTATCTCCTTAATTTTCTTCAGCCGGTACTTTACCGTATTCGGATGGGTGAAAAGTCTTTTTGCCGTCTCTTTGACGCTGCCGTTGCTATCCAAGAAAGCTTCCAGCGTGGAAATCAAACTTGCATTCTTGTTCTCGTCATATTCGTAAAGTTTTTGCAAAGATTTGTCCTTTAGCACATCTTCCTTTCTTTCGGGAATCGATATAAACTTGTAAATCCCAAGGTCATCGTAGTAGTGAATCTTTCCTTCCCCGAAGAGCTTTGCCCCTAAATCTTTTGCGAAAAGCGCTTCCGTATATGCCCTTTTCAGCTCGGTCAGATTTTCCATGTGGGAGCTTATACCTATCGTGAGCGAGATGGCCGGATATTTAGAAGAAAAACCTTCGATTATTCTTCGGAAAAAATCGCCGAGTTCTCTCTTATGCCTCTCCGTCAAATATTCTTTCTGGGTGAAGCCCACAACCAAGACGCAGGCATCGCTTTGTTGCACGAAAAGGACTATCTTATTTTTTATCTTTGAATTTCTGTAAGCTTCCTGGACTGCCTTTTTCAAGTCCATTTTCACCTTTTGGATGTGCTCTTCGCCTTTTTCGTAGTTCTCACGGTAATATCTTTCGAAATCGTCTATGTCGACTATAACTACGAAATTTTTGTCGAACAGGTTCAAACCTAAGGTTTTTGCCCTCTTATTCATCAGCTCTCCCGAAGTGTATCTTCCGTTTATTATGTCGTCAAAAAAATCGGACTTCAATCTCTGCTCGGTCTCCAAAATCGCCTGATTTTTCAATATGTCCATTTTTAAGGCCGTAACCGTACCCGGAAGAGCGACTTCAAAAAGCTTTCTCTCGTATTCGTTCAATTTCCCCCTCTTTAATATCAAAAGATAGTGGTTTTCTCCCCCGGATTCCACAGGAACCACCACCACATCATGATCTTCGTCGAATGAAGCCACCTTGAATTTTAAATTCCCCCTTTCCGGCACATTTTCGACAAAATTTCTCGCCCAATCCAATATTTTATCAATTCTCTTTTCTACCGAGCTTTTATCACCGTTTCGAAAAACCGCTTCAACGAGGCCGAAATTTTCATCGAGAAAAAGTACAGTTTTATTGGTTATGGATGAGAGCTTTTCAATTATCTCCAAAGCCCCTCCGTTGCTGAGCAGTATGTTGTTCATAGTGTCGTTGATTTCCTGAGCTTTCCTGAGCTCCTGCTCTTTCTTGCTGAGCAACAGTTCGTACACTTTTTTTATAATTATCGAATAAGGAACTTTTCTGTCTATTAAGAACAACGGAAAACCGATCTCATCTGCATACCTCATCAGACGGTCTATATTAATGGGAATTTTTCCGCTCCCCGGATGAATCATTATGCACGAAGCCCCGCCTCTGTCCAATCCCTCCAAAAGCTTGAGCCTTTCCCCATCAGTCCTGCAAGAGTACAGCGTAGTAAGTATCATTTCTCCGCCGCAAAGCCACTCGTAGCAGTCCGGTATCTCAAGGACGCTCACCGACTTTACCAGCCTGCTTTCCCCTTTTTTCCCTGCCATCCAATATATGCCCTCATCCTTTAACACATCATAAGCTTCCCTTACCGTTACACCCTCCATACTACCGCCCTACCTTCTTGTCTATTTGAGATAATAGTTTAACACATTTTTATCTTGTTTTGTCAATACTTTTTTTGTTGAGTTAAGAAGGGAATCGCTGAATTTTGTTTAAATTTATTTCTTATATTTTTATATCCACTATTTTAATCAATTACAATCTTAACATCGTAAAGGAGGTGGGTTAAAAAGGGCTCCATAACAATTTTTCACAAAATAAAATTAAAACTAGAAGGAGGGACAATACAGTGGAAAAACAAAAATCCCAGGTCAACATCGAAGAAGAATACACTCAAAAACCCATACCCGAATCAATCAGAAAACACTGGTTCTACGCTGGTAGCGTATACATCGGAATGTGCGCGGTTTTAGCGTGCAGCATGGCGGGCGGTGGACTTATTTACGGGCTCAACCTTTCACAAGCCATCTTGGCGATGCTGCTTGGACTTCTCGCTCTACTGCTTTTCTTCTACATCCCCCTCGGCAAAATAGGTGCAGAGCAAGGCCTCAATACTTACCTCATAGGTGAGTGCGCCTTTGGCAAAAGGGGGAGCGACATCGCCACCTCCTTCATAGTGACCGCAATTCCATCCATAGCTTGGTACGGAATAGAAGTGGAAATAGCAACTCAGGCCCTCGCCGCGGTAATTCCAATGAGCAAGGCAGCCTTTAATATCCTCACCGTGATATTCGGTATTGTCTTTGCCGTCCCGGCAATGTACGGGATTCTTTCCATGGCATGGCTCAACTGGATTAGCCTTCCGATTATGATTTACATCATCGGGTACGGCGTTGGAAAGGCCATCCTCCAATCCGGAATAAGTGGCCTTTTTGCCTACAGTCCGGCGCAAAATATGGGGCTATTTTGGGGCATCAATATGCAAATAGGAATGATAGCCGTCGGCTGCTCCTTTGTCGCCGACTACACCAGGTGGATAAAAAACAGGTGGAGCGATGTGGCTTATTCTGGAATAACCGGCCTTTTCCCGGCGACGACGATCCTCACCACTGCCGGGATGATAATGGCCCTTTCCGCCACAAGCCTGGGGGTAAAAGAGCCATGGAACATCGTAGAGGTTATGATAAAACTCGGAATGCCCGCAATGGCTCTAGTTCTAGTCTTTCTGCTTCAATGGACGACCTGCATAACCGCCGCGTACAGCTCTGGACTCGCACTAAATAAAGTTTTCGGAAAAAGCAGGTTTTTCCTTACTCTAATCTCCGCCATATTAGGCACTGTCTTTGCCGTGTCGGGCATAGTGAGCTATTTCTTGAATTTCGTCTCAATCCTCGCCTCATGGGTGGCTCCCATAAGCAGCGTAATCATAACCGAATACTTCTTCGTCTCCAAGAGAAACTTTGTGCGCAAGGAAGGAATCTACTGGCCCGGTGTAATTTCCGCCCTGATAGGAGGATTTATAGCGTGGAAGAGCAAATTCTTCGTGCCGGCTCTAAACGGAATGATCGTAAGCGGCATCATTTACTACGGCTACCACAGGATTTTAGGCCTTACCGCCGCTAAAGAAAAAAATATCACCATAGAAACTTAAACAGGGTGCAACAAAGCGTTGCACCCTTTGACATTGAGATTATTATTGCAATTATTTCGGTATAGTGCCGTATTTTGCCACAACCCTGGTCGATATGCCGCCCCTTGCCAGAAACTCTCCCACAACTTCCATGTACTTCGGCTCGAGGAGCTTTACGAGATCGTCCAATATCCTGTTTACCGCGTGCTCCTGGAGTATACCTATATTCCGGTAGGAGGTGAGGTAATACTTCAGGGACTTCAACTCCACCAGCTTCTCGCCTGGAATATATCTTATGGTGAGCCTGGCATTGTCCGGAAGGCCCGTCCACGGGCAGACGGAAGAAAATTCCTCCGTAATGTATTCGATAACCGTGTCCCTACCGGGATACTCGTACTCTATTGCTTCCAAAACCTCGGTATCGATCTTTTCATAGCCGTAAATGTCGAACCTTCTTTTCCCGTACTTATCCATTCACAAATCCTCCTCTCTTCAATACCTGCTCCATAACAGCCCAGCCCGAAACCAACAGCACAATTTCGGCTGCCGAGACGCTCAAAAAGGTATGAAAAAGCGGGAATCCTGCTGAGACCTTTAACGTTACGGCCACCGAAGCGGAAATCCAGAGAGCTATGAAGACGGCGCCGAAGATCCTCCGAGTGTACCTTCCCACGTAGTAGCCCAACGTGCAGCCTATTAAATTGCTAAGAGGCATGAACAACAGCTCCATGGGACCGGCATACGGGCTGAACAAATTCGCCAGGAAATTCCCCACCATCATGGATACGGCGAACTTTCTGTGGAAGGTGGAGATGGGCTTTATTATCTCGCCCAACCTGAACTGGGAGGGAAGGTAGGAAAAGGATGAAGAAACGAGGGTCAAAACCGCGTAAAGGCAGGCAACCAGAGAAATTTGGACAACATCACTCATTCTTTTGTACATAAAAAATCCTCCTTGTTTTTTTAACCGGGGTAGCCGCGACCCGGGCAAGCCATCGCTTGCTGATTCTATTTTATCAGGGATTTTAAAACATCGCAATAGAAGCGTTTATCCATTACACCGTCCGGGCGGGTTCTCCGTGCACCGTCGCCCTGCAGTGGATTCTCTCCTCAATCAGCCTTTCTATCTTTTCCGAAAGTTCATGGGCCTCGTAAAAGTTAAGTGTGCTGTCCATGACGACGTGAAGGGAAATTTCCTTGTACGCCCCGTAGTCATGGATGAAAACCTTGTGGACATCGATTACTCCCGGAAACGAAAGGGCAGCCTCCTTAACTTTCCTTACCATCTCTTCTTCCCCCATCTCCCCTATGAGCTTTGAGCAGGAATCGTAGGCCATAGTCCCTCCCGTATATACAATCAGGGCTGACACCAAAAAGCCGAATACGGCATCTATTCTGTAGTACCCGTATTTGGAAAAGATTATCGCCACCGCCACCAATACCGAAGCGATGGCATCGGTCCTGTGGTGCCACGCATCTGCAATCAAAGCTCCTGCCGATATCTTGTTACCTAATTCTATGGAAAACCTGCTCATCCATTCCTTGAAAACCGCCGATGCCAGCATGAACACCGCGACCAAAATGCTCCCCGCTACTTTTTCGTTGGCCAAAAATCTTTCATAAGATGATTTGCCGAACTCAAAACCCACAAATATGAGCATGAGTGCTATAAGAAGTGATGCCAAAAACTCAATCCTTCCGTGCCCATAAGGATGCTTTTCGTCCGGCGGAGCGGCAGAGAATTTGAAGCCCAAAAGCACCACTGCAGAAGTCAACACATCTGAGGCGGTATGGACAGCGTCAGCTATAAGCGAAATGCTGTTCATCACAAAACCCAAAATAAGCTTTATCGCCGCAAGGACAACATTGCCTACTATACTGACCCAGCTTTCCAAATAGGCTATTTTCCTTCGCTCCTCAGGATTCATTATCTTACGATTGGAAGCATCCAGCTTCAATAATTTTAATATTAAATAATCCGTGCTTTTCTGAATAAACCTATTAAACAAACCCATACCCTCCCCGTATAGTCTAGTCCTTTTGCATTATACCTATACATAACATTAAAAAAGACTTGCGGGATGTGAGTCCCGCAAGTCTTTTAGACTTGCTGCGCCAATAAAGGCGCCCGGCCTTTCGCCTGATCTCGTTGAAGCTATTTTAACATGGAACCGAAAGATATGTCAAGGGAACTGAAAGTGTCACAACATAAAAGGATAAATCCATTCAACTTCCTTTTCAATTGCTTTGCAGAACCCCGAATCGGCTTCCTTCATATTTTCATACTCTTCTTCCGTATAAACCAACAGATCCACAGGTACAGATATCCCCTCTGTATCCCACTCCGCAGAACGCTTACCAAAAGGAATTTCAGATTTTTTTACTATGACTATTATATCGAGGTCGCTTCCAACTCCCCAATCTCCCCGAGCATAGGAGCCGAAATACCCTACCTTAACTATATCATCCCTATTTTTGACAATCTCTTTTGTCCACTCCAAAAGCGATAAAACTACCGCTTCTTTATCCGGCCATTTGAGAACGGACGAACTCAATGATCTCACTGGCATATTTTATGGCCTCCCCGCTCTGCAATGGACCGTAATGCTCAAAAGGCGCTCCATCAGGGTGACTGTCGGGATATCTTGCAGGTATATAGAAATTATCCAGAACCTTTGCCTTTTCTATAAGCTCCTCCTCTACAGCAATTTCCTTAGGTAAATCTTTTAAGAGCCTTGCTATGACATGCCCCCATGCTTCCTGACCCATATAAAGGTGCAGGGCTTTCACAGCTTTTTCTCCAGCCTGATGAGCGGCAAAACAAGCCCATTCGTGATCTCCGTTTTTTCTGGACACTTCCGCATGGTTTAGGTCTTTCATCGCCTGCCTCAACCAATCAAAAGCCCTATTCGGCACAAAGTCCACTCCTCTTATAACATTTCGATAACATGATATCAATTTCAAAAGATTTTGTAAAGATACCAACACTGTTCACTAATTTTTACCATATATCAAGCGAAAACAGAAGTGAAGAGGCACAACATGGTCAATATATAAATTTGCCCATCCTTTTCGTCATAGACAATCCGGTAGTCATTGTTTCCGTCATCATATACCTTTACAGAAATTCCTTTATTATGGTGGCAGCGATAAACGAAGCTATCGTGTCCATAGTAACAACGTATACCTCTACTTCATCTTTTAAATATCTCTTTATCTTCCTTATACTTTTTATTTCCGCAGAAGCATCGTCCGGCAGGTGTTTGCTGTAGTAATTAGTAATGGACTTTATCAAAAAGCGAAGTGCCTACCATTGTAATTAGTTTTTTCAACTATAGCACCCCCAAAAGGCATCTTCCGAAACCTTCATTGCCCCTTGCATCAGAAATGCCATTTTCACATATTTCTTCAATTAAATCGTCGATGTAGCCGTCCAAAAACTCATAATAGTATACGCTACCTGCAGGAACTGCTCTTGCCATGATTTTCGGCCCATTAGCTTTCATGTCCCATCCCCCAATGCTCATCGGTTTACCTAAAGCCGCTGCAAGGAGTTTCACTTTCACGCCAAATCGGGATAAATCCGGCATCCATCCTTTTTCAAAAAAAGAAGGGGTGTTCAGTATTATTTTGTATTTTCTACTCTTTTTTACTTCTTCAACTATTTTAGCTTTAACATCCTCTTTTAGAAATTCCGGCATATCCTCTAATTTTTCCACTTTGGCAGCCTTAGCTTCACCGCCCAATTTTAAAAGTCCGCTGCCTGGAAATTGAAAATCTCCACGTCCATCACAAACTTTGTCGTATTTTTTATGTCCTTTTGCATCCTCACGTAGCTTATTTTGTATATATATCCTTCTTCAGCAGATCTTTTTCCATAATCCAATTTTATTCCAACCTTGTTTTCTTCCGAAATAAAGTCTACGGGCTAAAAACTAAATATTGTATTGGCGGGGATAGTAATGCGTGAGAGTTTCAATCCCTCATAGACTCCCATGCCGCAAAATGCGGCACCATCAGAGGATGAAAATGCACTTTCATGATATAATCAGTATAGCGGCTGGTGAAGGC
>JASUSP010000032.1 GCA_030446005.1 Tepidanaerobacteraceae bacterium
TTTATTGCTTCTATGAGCCTCCTGTGGAACCCTCCCACTTCCCCTCTCAAGCCGGTTCCGAAAAGGGCGTCCACCACAGCGTGAAATCCATCAAAAAGTCCCCGGATTTTCTCCGGCTCCTCATCGTCCTTGAGCTCCAAAACGGGGATTCCCATATTTTTTATGACTTTGAGGTTTACCGCGGCATCCCCTGAAATCTCATCAAAAGGCGACGCCAGAAAAACCATCACCTCAAAACCCATATTCGCAAGGTGTCTTGCGGCCCCAAAACCGTCCCCGCCGTTATTGCCCTTGCCGCAGACCACTGCCACCTTACCCGGAGATTTCCGTTTTCCGCATATCTCTTCAATTTTTTGTTTGACCGCAACGGCCACCGCTCTGCTGGCATTTTCCATCAGAACTATCCCCGGAACTCCGTAGACCTCAATGGCCCTCCTGTCTATCTGCTTCATCGTCGAAGGACTTACCGCTCTCATCCTTCACACCCCCTTCTGCCATGGAAAAGGCCACGGCATAATCCCGGCAGTGGGAAATGCTCACGAGCAGCCGGGTAAATCCCCTGCTTTCCGCTAGTTCCAAAGCCTTTCCGTAAAGCCTGACCACGGGTTTTCCGAATTTGTCCGGGAGTATCTCTATATCCTTCCATCTGAAAAAACCGATTCCAGTCCCTAGCACCTTGCTGACAGCTTCTTTTGCTGCAAACCTGCCGGCCACGTGCCTGTAGAGGCTCTCACCTTTTTTTTGTTTAATTGAATTTATTTCCTCTTTTGTAAATATCTTTCTTATAAAATTTTCGTTGTTTACGGCTTTTTTTATCCTATCGATCTCTACTATGTCAACTCCTATTTCCATAAAACCAAAATTCACCTCAATATCCGGAGAAAAAAGGGAAATAATATATCCTAGAAACAAGGCACAATAAAATAATTCTATATTCCGCTCAAAATACCTTCCCGAAAATTTAAAAATTTAAAGTTGGGGATATTGACCTTCTTTGACCTTTGTATTATAATTATAATTGCTAATAGTAATATTTACTAAAGGAGGGAATAATATGCGCGGCCGGGAATTGATGCCTTGGAGGAGAAGGGGATTTTTCCCGAGCATTTTCGAATTTGACGTGGAAAACTTCCTCGAAAACTTCTTCGATTTCTTCGGACAGCAGCCCATCCGACTCGACATGCGGGAGACCGAAAACGAATATATAGTCGAAGCCGACATGCCCGGTTTTGACAAAAACAGCATAGAAATCAGGTACGAAAACAACATGCTCACCATTTCGGGACAGCACGACGAAATTACCGAAGAAAAGAGAGAAAATTATATTCACCGCGAACGTCGGCGGGGCAGCTTCAGCAGAACTATTCCGGTGCCCGAAAATGTGGATGCCGAAAAAATAAGGGCAAGCTACAACAACGGGGTTCTAAAGGTGATAATGCCCAAAATAACCCCGAGCAAACCTTCTGGCCGCAAGATAGAGATAGAATAAAAAGGTTGGGCTTACAAGCCCAACCTTTTTACTTTTCCGGGGTTATCTCAGGCGGATTCGAATTGTCCCCTTTAAAAATGTTCCTCGCACTTGCCGGTAAAAATTCCTCGTATTTTTCACCATGAGATGAATATACCCCTGCATTTATTGTATTTATTCCTTCCCCTCCCAGCCCCAATTTATAGAGGCGCACCACGAAACTCGCCTTTACCACGCCCTGTTCTTCTTCGCTCGAATTTATTTTAAGTTCTCTTATTTCCGTCAAAGCCTTAAGATTTTCAAGGTAAGTCAGATAGCCTATCAGATCTTCATAATCGCCAGATACTCCTATTTCAAAAGGTCTGAAACTCACAGCTTTCATTTTTTCTTCTTCAAGAGGGCGAAAACGGGTTATCCTGAGCCCGGATTGGGGCGGGTTTACCGAAAGCAAAAACGAAATTTCATCGTCAAAAGCTATGTCAAGGCCTTCCAACAGGTCGTAAAATTCCCGCCGGGCCGCTTCCTTTTTATTTACAAGCTCCGGCAGACTTTCGACCCGCTGCTTTAACATGGAGAGTCTTTCGTTTTCAGCTTTCAATTGCGACCTGAGTTCCAGGTAATGCGGTAGAACTTTCTGCAGCGATCTTACGATTAAAAAGGCCAAAAGGACTATGAGCACAAAAAGCAACGTTTTGCTTTTATTCTTCATGGTGTACGCCCTTTCCAAAAAACTTTACTACCTATGGATTTACATCAGCCGTGATGGTGAATTCCAAAAGGGATTTCCCGCTTTCATTTTCACCCTTTTCCTGAACCGATTCCAGATTCACGTTTTCAAGCAGGGAAACCCCCTTCAAGGCCACGTAAAAATCTCCGATGCTCTCGAAGCTGTAAGAAACACCCACTATCTTCAATTTGTTTTCCGGTCCGACCTCCAATAACCTCAGCCATACGCCGGGAGGAAGCGCTTCCTCCACTTCAATTAAAAACTTCGACCAGTAAATCCTGCTTTCCGATGCCATCTTTACCTCTTCTTTTTTCTTTTGTAAATTTTGCCACAACTCCTGCTCCTGCAAGACCTTCTTTTCCCTGCCTTCGTAAATCTCGATCTGCTCTTTCACATGTTCGAGCCTGTTTTCTAAAACCTGCGAGTGAATGACTAAAAACAAGTACAACGAAAAAAAGGCAAAAAGAGCCAGCCCCAGCATCATAGGAGGCAGCTTTTGACGGATGAATATTTTTCTCGAAAACCGCAGCTCTTCCGGAAGCAAATTTATATCGTACATTTTCTATCGCTCCCTCAATGCCAAACCTGTAGCCACGGCGTATTCAGGCCCGAGGCCGAAGGGATTTACCACCTCGGATGAAATTCCCAGTCCTTCCTCCAGTAGAGCTGCCATATTCGGTATGCGGCCCCCTCCTCCGCAGATCAGCAGCCTTTCGGGGTCGTACCCGAACCTCTTTTGCATGCGGTAGAAGTCCAAAGTGCGCCTTATCTCCTGCACTAAATCCGCCGCCGGATTTAAGCCCGATGGAAACGCTACTTTTGCCATTTCCCGGCATCCAATGTTGACCGCCCTGCTGAAGGTCAGCTTTCCGCCTTCCATCAGCATCACGTGGCTATAGTTTTCACCGACATCCACGGCGATAGCGTTCCCCCTTGCGCCCAGTGTCCTGAAGAGGCGGTAAAGAGCAAGGGGGACCAAATCAATGACCCTCAGCTTAAGGCCCGTTTGTATGAAGAGGTCGCGATATTTTTCCGCCAGTTCCCGCCGGACGGCCGCGAGGAGAACCCTCATTTTCCCCGGTTCGTCCTCTACTTCTTCTTCCAGGACTGCAAAGTCCACCGCCAGGTCCTGGTCCGCGACCGGCAAATACCTGGCCGCCTCGTACTTCAGGCCCGCTCTCAGCTCTTTCTCCGGCATTTTCGGCAAAAGCACGTACCTTACAATAGCTTTGTCCGCCCCTATAGCCAGTGCCGCATCCGTTATTCGGACCTTCGCCTGCTCCAAGGCCATTTCAAGAGCACTTGCCATTTTTGAAAATTCGTCCGCACCATTTTCGGTCATCGGCGCCGAACCTTGCGCCACTATTCGGCCCTTATCAACGGCCACCACCTTTATAAAAGCCGTTCCTAGGTCCACTCCCAGCAAGTTTTTCCTGCCGAACCCGAAGATTCCCACTTTCCGACCCCCAAGATATTTAATGCTCGCTCCAGCTTTCGATTTCAATCCTTGTAGACCCGCCGCCTTCTCCAAACGCAAGCTCCATGAGCTCGCCGTGTTTTTCCACCAGGGATGGGTCAACGAATATATCTACATTACCGTTAACATCCATATCGCGGGTCACAATTCCGCCGTATAGCTTCGCATTCCCATGAGCACGGAATACATTATTCGCGATTACAAGAGCATCGACATTATTGTTATTTATATCCACATCCCCGAAAGAAATAAGGACTAACATATCCGTTTCTTTATTTTCGGCAAGTAGATCGCCCGTGACATTTATATCCCCCATTGCGACGATGACGGCCTGTCCTTTGTAATTTCCCGAGATATTCAAATTTCCTTCAACGAAAATTACGCCTGAATACTCGGTATACTCTCCATCCTTCCTTTTGCGGCCTCCATCGCTTTCAATTTCATCCGGCAGCTCAACATTATCTTTATCTTTATCTTCAAAATACTGTCCGCTTTCTCTGGCTTTTTTTTCATACCAATCTCTATCCAATTCCGGAAATTCCGGAATATTTTCGTAATAGGGGTGTAAGCTGCAGTCCTGTAAGTTCTTATCATCGTATTGAATATCCCCCGAGGTGTAGATGTCAAAGCCAATTATTTTAGCACTACCGGTTAAATTGATTCCGCCTTTAACGAAAATCGAAGGCCTAGTTTCCCTGCTTGCCGTCAAATTAAACTTCCCTCTAAAATCTATCGTAGAACCGTCTTCTTCGGGCAGTATGCTGATACCCTTTAAAAAATAAGCATACTCATAAAAATACCGTATTACAGCAATAATTTCCTTTCTAGCATTCCCGAAAGTCCCGACGGAAGTTATCTTTAGTTTTTCCCCGTCCGTGTCGTCAACTCTCTCTACGGTCACACTTTTAATGTAGCTTTTTTTCTCTCCTCTTTCAAGATAAAGCTCATCCGAAATTAAAAGGTGTGCATCCTGCAAAATTTCCTCAAGGAGGCCGGGATTATTCTTTATCATGGCAAGGGCCCTCTCCACGCCGGCTTCTGCCGTATACAAGGCCTGCATGCGGTCGCTTAACTTACTTACAGAAAGCCTGTGGCTTGAGGTCAAGGTCAGCGTTGCTGCGCTTAAAATCATCACCACAGCGAGCACGAGCAGCACCAGAACGAGGGCCTGTCCCCTTTCGCTATTCCTGCCAGGCTTTGAACCAAAAAAAGAAGCCAAAGCCGACCCCCCTACCTGGAAGCCCTTACAGCAGCCGAGGTTGTCATCGTTATCTTAGAACCATTGTCCGATGATAGCCCTGCACCTGCCGTAATGGCGATTTCGATCCGCCTCACACTTTCAGGTTCCGCGGTAACATTTTGACCATCGTAATATTTAACGGTAAAACCGGTAACTTTCCTTGCCAGGACCTCCCGTTTTCCTTCAAATACTTTTACAAGCTCTCCCTTTCCTGAATCCCACTCATACACCACTTCTTTAGCATTTAAAAGGCCATTGGAATTTCCCCCCGGAGGTATTACTTTCAATTTCAGCTCTGATGTGCCGGTATCAATTACCTCAGTGGCAGACCTTATGTCCCTGGTCATGCTTTCAAGGGCAAATTTCAGTTCCTCCTGCACGTCAAATCTCATCTCGTCCCTCTTCCACGTAAGAACCGACTGCTGATAGAGGGAAAGGGCTGCTCCAACGATAAGGGTGAAGACCGAAAGGGCGACGACGACTTCCGCAAGGGTGAAAGCCGCTTCTGAATTTCCATTTTTCGTCACCGCCAGTCACCCCTGTCCGTCACAAGAGTAGCGAGCTCCTTCAGGGTATCAGCATCATATACCGTTACTTTTATCCTCTTTACCCCTTCTGTCTCATCGTCACCGGAATCATACTCTTCCACAAACAGTTGATATTTATATTCGGGATATTCTTCAAAGGGAACCGGCCCAGCCACCTCCAAATCATCCAATTCGTCATACTCTATATTCTTCAGTTTTTCCAGCTCCATCTGTGCAAGATTCAGCGCCGTTATCATCTCCCGAGATTCGGCCACCCATTTTGTCCCCTGGAAAAAGGCGTCCATCAAAGGGATGGTAGCAACTATTATGACCAGAGTCGCAAGGAGCACCTCGACAAGGGTAAAGCCCCTCTCCTTTTTTCTGCAACACCTATTTCCGCCGATTTTTTGCCTTGAGTTCATCGCCTTCGCCTCCCCAACGGACGCCCTTTAATAAGTCATCCCTACATGGAGTGGATAAATACGTTTACATACCACCCGAAAACGGCCTCTCCCCATAAAAGAGCAGCAATCGCCCCTAGGGAAATAAAGGGACCGAAAGGCACGGCGTCCTTCCTCCCCTTGAGCTTTAATAAAAGAAGGAAAGCTGCCACAATGCCGCCGGAAATTACAGCCAGAAAAAGCGAAAAAACCGCCCTCGGCCAGCCGAGGAAAAATCCCACCATTGCGGCAAGCTTCGCATCGCCAAGCCCCATTCCTCCGCGGCTCAGGATAATGACCAAAAGCAGGATTCCCCCCGCTGCAACACTGCCTAAAAACGAAGACCAAAATCCAACTTCCCGAAAATAAAGCTCAAACAGCCCGGCCCCGATAAACCCCGCCGCCACCAACCGGTCCGGGATAACGTAATGTTCCAGGTCTATGAACGACGCCGCTATCAGGATGCAACTCAAAAAAAGGTATTTCAAAAGCGCCGCCGTCAACCCGAAATGCCAAAAAAGCACGGCGAAAACCGCACCCGTCAGGAGCTCCACCGCCACATACCGCGGGGAGATCCTCTCCCCGCAGTAGCGGCACCTTCCCCTTACGACGAGGTAGCTTGCAACCGGCACGAGGTCGTACCAGGCCAGCACCCGCCCGCAGGCAGGGCAGCGGGATCGCCCCCAAATTATCGTCTCTCCTCGCGGCAGGCGGTAAATGACCACGTTGAGGAAACTGCCGATAAAAAGACCTAATAATAAGAAGAAAAAACTTCCCATCCAAAGCATACTTATCCTTCGATCACATTCCTTTCATTCAAATAACAATACTGCAGGTCCTAACCTTACGCCGCTTGAAGCCCGATAATGGCGATAACTACCAGAAATTTTTCCAATTCATACCGTCATCTTTTGACAAGCGCAACCACACGCTATGCGCTGGGTAACCAAACGGCTAGCACTCCGTCATTACAACCCTTCCATCCAGATGATCACCGAAATGTAGTACGTGCCGTTTTCCTCTCCCACATAGGAGTAACCAATATTTTCCCGGATGCGCTGGTCCACTACATCTCGGATACCCTGGTCTGGAAAGCCACCGATGGTGACCACGGCGCATTTAGTGTCTTTAACTGCAATCGGATTGCCCGCGGCGTCATAGACGGTTCCAGTTATTCTGCTCTTCCAGTAGCGGTAGTAACCACCCCAGGGCGTGGTACCGAGCGGCTTCTCCAGGTACGGCCCGTTCCAAGCGGCGTTACCGTTGGATTTCATGAAGCACAGAAAGCTATAGTTGTCGCCGGTTCCAGGGTCGTAGAAATCCTCCCCTGCCTTGGGCCAGTCACCAGTATCGGCGTAATAGACATAACCCGCCGCCTTTATGGCCCGCACATCGGCGACCACCCGCGATATCTTCGCCTTTTCCACTGCTTTAAAGGCATTGGGCATAATTATGGCTGCCAGCACCCCGATGATGGCAATGACCACCAGAAGTTCCACAAGGGTGAAGCCGCGCTGGTCGCGACTTAAGATTGATATACCAAATCTCACCGGCTCACGTCCTTCCCTGAAAAAATGGACATCTGCCTATCACCCACCCTCCCCCGGAAAAGGGGGGGCGGATTAAGGTAGGGCCGGATAGCCTGCTTCCGGCGCATGAGCACCGCAGGCACGCTACTCCGACCGCTCGATATTTCTATTGCAGATTCACTACATCTGCTCGAAAATGTTACCAATATTTAGTCCCGGCCATTTTCTTACTAGTTAGACTATTATTTGTTAATATTTAGTCCTTCGAGATTGTAATTTTTACGGTGCGTGTACTGCCAGAGCCCGAAGTTTTAACTACATCCTCGCCAAGGTCGGCTTCCATTCTATCCGCGGCGCTGGGGGGAACAGAATCAAGTTCAAGATATCTTTCTGAATTTTCATTTTTGAAAGTATAAGTCCCACCCCACGGGTTTTTCGCCGGCCAGCGGTCCAGGTACGGCCCGTTCCAGCCGGGATAATTATCATCGTCTTCGGGATCCGTAACAAGATAAGCATCAACGGGTGTATTCGAACCTTGACCATCGCTACTGCTTGGCGGCCACTTTCCAGTATCAGCATAGAAATTCAACACCGCCGCTTTAATCGCCTTATAATCCGCTTCGGCCGCGGCCACCTTGCTCTTTTCTATGGCGTTGAAGGCGCTCGGCAGGATTATGGCCGCAAGGACACCAATGATGGCGATTACCACCAACAGTTCCACCAGGGTAAAACCGTCCTGGTTTTTATTTCTCCGAGAAAATCTTTTAGTCATGGCTAATGACCCCCCTCGAATTCTTAAAGAATTTTTACCCTTAAAGTTCTAAAGATTACCCTTTTTTGTTTTTCCCCAGCCCACCCCCTCTTTCGGATCAACCCATATTCCCTATTATTTGGAAGTACGGCAGCAGAATGGATATCACAATGAACCCCACCGCCGCACCCAGCACGACTATCATCACAGGTTCCAGCATGGATGAAAGGCGCCGGGCCGCCTCCTCCAGCTCGCGTTCGTAGAAGGCGTTGACCCTGGCAAGAAGGGAATCCAAAGCGCCGGTCTCCTCTCCCACGGCTATCATGGCTATTACCATAGGCGGGAAAAGGCCGCTGGCTTCCAGCGTATCCGCAACGCTCCTTCCTTCCCTTACGTTTTCCCTGGCCCGAAGGATGACTTCCCCCACCACCCGGTTTCCAACGGTTCTCGCCGCCACTTCCAGAGCTTCCATTATGGGCACCCCGCTTTTGAGCAAGGTCCCCAGAGTCCGGCTGAAGCGGGATATCACCGCTTTTTTGTGCAGGTTCCCAAAAACGGGCATTTTCAAGAGCAATTCGTCCATTCTTCGCCTTACATTTTCCGATTTCAAGGAGCGAACCGCGAAAAAAGCAAGGCCAGAGAACAAGATAATGATAAGATACCATCCGCGGCGAAGCGCCATCCCCGTGTGTAAAACTATTCTTGTGGGAAGGGGCAGGGGCACCCCTAAAGAATTCATGACGTTTTGAAAAGCCGGTATTACGAAAACAAGGAGCACCATCAGGACAGCAGCTGTGAGAGAAATAATCACTGCTGGATACGCCAAAGTCGATTTTATTTTCTCCTCGAGCTCGTGGTCCCTCGCAAGATGCTCCGACAGTTCTTCCAGGGTGTTTTCCAGAGACCCGCTGATTTCGGCCGCTTCCACCGAATGAACCACTATGGGCGGGAAAATACCGTGCTGCCTTTCCAATGCTTCGTGAAAAGTGGAGCCTTCCCTTAAACTTTCTAAAATCCGCTCTATACTTTGGCGCATCCCTCTTTTTTCCGATTGTTCGGCCAGGAGCTCCAAAGCCCGCACTATGGGGACTCCAGCCCCTATCATGGTGGCAAGCTGCCTGCAAAAAACCGAAAGGTCCTGCTTTTTCACTCTGTTAAAAAAAGCTTCGGCCAAAGACGCAATTTGAAGAGCTCTTCCAGCACGGAGGTCCACCACGAAAAGACCTCTTCCCTCGAGTACCTGCAAGGCCTCCGCCTCGTTTTCCGCCTCAACTTGCCCGGTTATCAATTCGCCCGAATTTCCCCGAGCGCGGTACGTGTACGTCGCCATGCTTTCACCCGCAATTGATAAAAAATATGCCGGGAACTTAAATGTTTCATTTCCCGGCAGCCCGGCTGCCATAGGCATAAGCCCTTAGGCCCGCGGCTTTGCGTCCCCGGCTTTCACCGGGTTTGCCTTTTTCAGGATAAACTATCCTTTTCCCTGTTCGGACTGCAAATTTTCGGGTCAATTATCCCTTTTTCGCACAGCTGGTGGAGGGCCATCTCCATTGTCTGCATTCCAAAGCGGCTTCCGGTCTGCATCAGCGATACTATCTGGTAGGTCTTGCCCTCCCTTATGAGATTTCTGACCGCCGGAGTTGCTATCAAAATCTCGACGGCCGCCACCCGCCCTCTGCCGTCGGCGCGGGGCAGTAGCCTTTGAGTCACAACCCCTATCAATACATCCGCCAGCTGGGACCTTACCTGGTTTTGCTGGTGGGGCGGGAACATATCGATTATCCTGTCTATGCTCTGAACAGCGCTGCCGGTATGCAGCGTCGCCAGCACCAGATGACCCGTTTCCGCCGCTGTGATGGCCGTAGCGATGGTTTCCAGGTCCCGCATCTCGCCAACCAGTATTACATCCGGGTCCTGGCGCAGTGCGGCTCTCAAGGCACTGGCAAAGGAAGGAGAGTCGCTGCCGATTTCCCGCTGGTTTACAATGCTCTTTTTATGCCGGTGCAGGTATTCTATCGGGTCTTCCAGCGTGACGATATGGCAGCTGCGCGTTTCGTTGATCCTGTCTATCATGGCCGCCAGAGTCGTGGTTTTGCCGCTTCCGGTGGGGCCGGTAACTAAAACAAGACCGTGATTTTTGTCAGCAAGCTCGCCTATAACAGGAGGAAGCCCCAGTTCCTCGATACTTCGAATTACATCTCCCACCAGCCGTATGGCAAGGCCCACGCTTCCCCGCTGGAAAAATGCATTCACCCTGAAGCGGCCCAGGCCCGGCACGGAATAAGCAAGGTCCAGTTCCTTTTTTTGCGTAAACTCGTCCCAGCGCCCATCCAATATTTCCCTGGCCAGCCTTTCCGTGTCCGATGCACCAAGCACCGGCCATTTAAACTGGGGCTGCAGTACTCCGTCGCACCGGAGAACCGGGGGCAAGCCCACGGTCAGGTGGATATCCGAAGCTTTAATTTTTGCCGCTTCTTCTAAAATATCTTTCAATTGAAGGCTCAAACCCAACCACCGTACCTTCGCTAAAATCCGCTTATAGTCACCCTCAAAACTTCCTGAACCGTCGTGAGCCCTTTTGCCGCCTTCGAGAGCCCATCATCGCGCAAGGTGACCATCCCTCCGGCTATGGCGGCTTCCCTTATCTTCGAAACATGCACCTTTTGGGATACCAGGTGTCTTATGTCGTCGGTCATCACGAGGATTTCGTGGATTGCCGTCCTTCCCTGGTATCCTGTATAATTGCATTGCCTGCAGCCCTTACCCCGGTAAAAGATCTTCCTTTCTTCATCGGTAAATTCATATTCGATGTCTCCCGGCTTTGGCTCATGAGGCTCGCGGCACTGCGGGCATACGAGCCTTACGAGGCGTTGAGCCACCACGCCGAGCAGCGAGGAATTGACGAGAAAAGGTTCGATCCCCATATCCAAAAGCCTCGTGACGGCTCCCGCTGCATCGTTGGTGTGCAAGGTGCTGAAAACCAGATGTCCGGTAGTGGCGGCTCTCACAGCTATATCCGCGGTTTCGCGGTCTCGAATTTCCCCCACCATTATTATATCCGGGTCCTGCCGCAGTATCGCCCTCAGTCCGCGGGCAAAGTCAAGACCGGCTTTGGGGTTTACCCTTACCTGATTGATTCCCGGCAGCAGGTATTCCACCGGGTCTTCTATGGTAATTATGTTCTTTTCGGGAGTATTTAAGGCGTTTAAAGTGGCGTAAAGGGTGGTGGTTTTACCGCTACCCGTTGGTCCCGTGATGAGTATCATTCCGTAGGAACTTCTTATCAAGCTTTCGTACTGTTCCAGCGTTTCCGGCAGAAAACCCAGCTTGTCGAGATTTAAAAGCATGTTGGCCTTGTCTAGGATGCGCAGCACTATTTTTTCGCCGTAAACTGTGGGCATGGTAGAAACCCTAAGGTCTACGCTTCGCCTTTCCAGGGTTATCTGGAAACGACCGTCCTGCGGGAGGCGCTTTTCCGCGATGTCCATACCCGCCATGATCTTTATTCGGGAAACCAGGCTGTTTAAAACTCCCGGAGGAAGCCTGAGGACTTCCCGCAAAAGCCCGTCTATCCGGTAGCGGATTGCGATATGGCTTTCCTGAGGTTCTATGTGAATGTCGCTGGCCTTGGACCTTACCGCCTTCGTTATAAGCTGGTTAACCAGCTGCACTACCGGCGCCCGGTCGATTCCCCCGGCAGCAGGTTCATCCAGGTCGTAAGTGTCCCAGGAAGCCGCGACATCGACCTTTATCTCCTCTAAAGCTGAAATTGCATCCTCATCTATTCGGGGTTCGAAAAATCGCCCAAGGGCGGCTTCAATTTCCTTTTCCGAAGCGATGGCCGGTACTATCTCCATCCCCGAAGCTAATCGCAGGTCATCTATGGCATTGAGGTTCAACGGGTCTGCCATGGCCACCAGCAACCGGTTCCCATCCTTTCGTATGGGTACCGCCATATACCGGCGCGCCAGGGCTTCCGGTATAGTCCGCACCACTTCGGGGTCCAGCTGGTAGTCCTCGAGCACCACCTTGGGTATCCCCAGCTGAAACTCCAGAACTTCCAGTATGTCCTTCTCCCTCACGTATCCCAGTCGGGTAAGAATCTTGCCCAGCCGTTCACCGGTTCGCCTCTGTTCGTTCAGCGCCTTTTCCAGCTGTTCGGGGGTTATCATGCCCGACTCAACCAGCAGGTCTCCCAGCCGGCGTCTTATGTCCACATAGACCCCTTCTTTCGTTGCGGATAATTCTACCAAATAATCTCAAAATTAGCCAATATAAATTATATCACTTATCTTTGCGATATTGCTATCTTTTTCATAAACATTTTTCTTGACTTCATACATCTATATATTGTAATATTTGAATTAAAGAAAGTTTTTTCAAGCTCAGGTGTTGACTTCCTCCCCAGGGCTAAAGCCCGGGGATTCCTTCAGGCGGCTCATGCCGCCATCCAGCTACCGCTCGTCACCTTTTAAGGTGTACCGGCGGTAGATTCGAAGCGGCTCACCCACCGGTGGCGGTTCCACCGGAGGGCAAGCGGCTTCAGGGGCGTGGCCTCCGCCCCGTGCCCCTTCGAGGAGCCCAAAAGCAGTATGTTTAAGGCCGCGTTAGCGTCAGCGTGCCAGACGTAGCCGCAGTTTTCACACACCGCCTTGTGCCGAACGGGACGCTTGACGGGAGAGCTGCAGACGGCACACTTCGACGATGTGCCGTTCGGTTCCACAAAGACAACCTTTACTCCAGCCCGCGCGCAGGCGGCTTCGATAAGGTTCCTGAGCATCCTGAAGGCCCAGAAGTTATGTACCAGAAGGTTGCCCGGCCCGAACTCCATGTCCTCCCGAATGCCTGTCAGATCTTCTAGGAACAGCGTGGTCACTTGGTGACGCTTAAGGATGCGGGCGATTTCTGCGGCCAGGGCCAGATAAGCGTGTTTGAGCCTGCGGGTGCGAACCCGGTAGAGCCTCCGGAGCTGCCGGGAAGTTTTACGCCCGGCCTGGTTCAGTTTGGACTGCTCCCCGGCTATGCGTTTATTCCAGTAAAGGAAGTCTTTCCAAACTTCACGGCCGGAGAAGATAATTTGGCGGTCAAGGCTTTCGATGGCCAACGCAGCAAGCGTCCTGGCTCCGAGATCCAGGGCAGCACGCTTTTCGGGCCGGGCTTTCCTTGCTGGTTCCGGCACTTCCACGACCTGGTGGGCGTACCAGCGCTTCTTCACCCGGTCGTACCTGAGTTCCAGGGTCTTTGGGGTGCCGGAGAAGCGCAGGACACCCTTCGTGCGGAGGACCAGACGGCCATTGCCGTCCCGCAGGTCTGCAGGCAAAGTTAAGGAAAGTGTCCTGGCGTCCATGGAGTAGGACCGCGGGGACTTGACCGGGATTAGCCTGACCAGCCTCTTTCCCGTGCGGCGGTCTTTCCAGTACCTCGGGAGACCCGGTCGCTTTTCCAGTTCGCCCTTCTTCCAAAGCCGCAAGCAAGCGAAGAAGGAATTCCACGCCTTCCTGAGCTTTTTCAAAATCTCCTGCGCGATGTCTGACGGCAGGGCTTTGTACGCGGGGTCGCCTTGGAACTCCGCGCACAGGGTGGCATAGGAAGGCACGGGTTCCCCATTCATGAACGCCTGGCGGCAGCGGAAATTGGCAGCGTTCCAGAGTGCGGCGCAGCGGTCCCCGAGTGTTTCGAGGACTTTGACTTGCTCTTTTGAGGAAAGCACGCGGACAACATTGCATCGTTTCATAGTTCTATGATACCACAATTCACCTGAAAGAGAAAGCGCCTTCCTCCCCCTGTCTGAAGGCAGGGGCCTCCAGCGCGGAAAGGACGGTGAATCAGTTTCAAATGGCAACGTACCAGACCGACCCGAAAATCTTCGAAGAAAAAGCCGAACTTTTGAAAGTACTGGGGCATCCCGTGAGACTCTGCATAGTAAAAAATCTGATGGAACGAAAATCAGCCAACGTCACCCAGATTCAAAACTGTCTCAACGCACCGCAATCCACCATTTCGCAGCACCTGGCAAAGCTGAGGACCGCCGGAATCATCGAAGGCCGGCGAGAAGGCACGGAAATCCACTATTCGGTAGTCGATGAAAAAGTAAAGCGGTTAATTGAAGTGTTGTTTTCTTGATGCTAAATAATTTTTACCCACAAATATTAATTAATTTGTATATATGGATATTAGGAGGGAGAGGTTATGGGTAAAAAAGTTCTCATAGTGGGAGGGGTTGCCGGCGGAGCCAGCGCCGCGGCAAGGCTTCGCAGGCTGGACGAGAGCGCCGAAATCATCATGTTCGAGAGAGGCGAATACGTGTCCTTTGCCAATTGCGGCCTGCCCTATTACGTCGGGGAAGTAATAGCCGAACGGAAAAAACTTCTAGTCCAGACTCCTGAAAACTTCAAAGCCCGCTTCAACATCGATGTGAGGGTAAACAGCGAGGTCACGAGGATTTTCCCCGACAAAAAGCAGGTGGAGGTAAGGGAAAAAGACGGCCGCACCTACATCGAAACTTACGATTACCTGATTCTGTCCCCCGGCGCTTCTCCGGTTCGTCCCCCAATCCCCGGCATTGAGGCTGAAAATATCTTCACCGTGCGCACCATCCCCGATGTGGACAGGATTAAGGATTTCATCGAAAAGACAAAGCCCAAGCGGGCCGTCGTCGTCGGAGGCGGTTTTATAGGCCTCGAGATGGCGGAAAACCTCCACGCCAGGGGCATAAAGACAACCATAGTGGAGTTGCTCGACCAGGTAATGGCACCCCTCGATTTTGAAATGGCCGCCATAGTCCACGGCCACATCCGGGCAGCCGGAGTGGACCTTGTGCTCAAAGACGGGGTCAAGGCTTTCATCAACGAGAACAACCTCACCAAAGAAGTCGAACTCCAAAGCGGCAGGCGACTGCCGGCGGACATGGTCGTCCTTGCCATCGGCGTAAAACCGGAAGTGAAACTAGCAAAGGAAGCCGGCCTCGAAATAGGCGAGCGCGGCGGAATAAGGGTAAACGAAAAACTCCAGACCTCCGATCCGTATATCTTCGCCATAGGCGATGCCATCGAAGTAAAGGACTTCGTGACGGGCCAGTATACGCTGATTCCCTTAGCGGGCCCGGCCAACAAGCAGGGCCGCATAGTCGCCGACATCATAGCCGGAAGGGATGCCAAATACGAAGGCACCCAGGGCACGGCCATAGTTAAGATATTCGACTGCGTGGCTGCATCCACCGGTGCCAACGAAAAAACTCTGAAAAGATTGGGAATACCTCATGCCGTTTCCTTCACCCATCCCGGTTCCCATGCCGGATATTATCCGGGTTCCACTGCCATGTCCATCAAGCTCATCTTTGACCCGGAAACCGGCAAGGTCCTGGGTGCCCAGATAGTGGGCAAGGACGGGGTGGATAAGCGAATTGACGTCATAGCCTCGGCCATTCGCAGAGGGGATACGGTGTTCGACCTTCAGGAGCTGGAACTGGCTTACGCACCGCCTTTCTCGTCGGCAAAGGACCCGGTAAACATGGCGGGCTACGTAGCGGGCAACATAATAACCGGAGATATGCCTGTAATCCAGTGGCACGAAATTGAAAACCTCGACAGGGAAAACACCGTAATCCTCGACGTGAGGACAAAAGCCGAGTACGAGTTGGGACACATTGAAGGTTCCGTAAACATTCCGGTGGACGAATTGAGAACGCGCCTCAGCGAAATTCCAAGGGACAAAGAGATAGTTGTATACTGCCAGGTGGGCCTGAGGGCCTATATTGCCACCCGCGTCTTGATGCAAAACGGATATAAAGTGAAAAACTTAAGCGGCGGTTGGAAAACTTACAAAGCCGCCATGGACGAAAAAAAAAAAGATAAATGACCCGCAAAAAGAAAGCACAATGGAACACGAAAATCACACTTCAGAAACTAAAGATAAAACAGATATTATGGTTAACGGCAATATTGTAAAAATCGATGCCCGAGGTCTTCAGTGTCCTGGCCCAATAGTTCAGGTTTTCCAGACCATGAAAAACCTAGCAGAAGGTTCTGTCGTTGAAGTCACAGCCACAGACCCCGGATTTTTAAACGATATACGTTCCTGGTGCGAAACCACCGGCAACGAACTTTTGAAAACCGAAAAAAGAGCCGATGCGTATATCGCCTATATAAGAAAGGGAACGAAAAGCGAAGTAAGCGACAATTCCTTTTCTTCATGCTGCGCTCAGGAACTCCCCGCAAGAAGTGCCGACGAAAAGACAATGGTTGTCTTCAGCGGGGATTTAGACAAAGCCATAGCCGCCTTCATCATAGCTAACGGTGCTGCATCTACTGGAAAACCCGTCACCATGTTTTTCACATTCTGGGGGCTAAATATTCTCAGAAAGGACCAGTATGTACCCGTTAAAAAAGGGCTTTTGGACCGCATGTTGGGAATGATGATGCCGAAGGGAAGCAAAAATCTTCCGCTTTCCAAGATGAACATGCTGGGAATCGGCCCCCGTATGATTAGAATGGTCATGAGAAAGAAAAACATTTCGTCTCTGGAAGAACTCATTGCTCAAGCCCGCCGTTTGGGCGTGAGGATGGTTGCCTGCAACATGTCCATGGACGTGATGGGAATAAAGAAGGAAGAATTGATTGACGGTGTGGAAATAGGCGGGGTGGCCACCTTCCTTAATTCCGCGGAAAAGTCAAACATGACGCTTTTTATATGATGTTAAGGCGGGGGGAACCCCGCCTTTTTATATTTTTTACTTTACTACTGTTCTTTTTTATGTTGCGGGGTACTTAAAATTGCGGGGATTTTATTTTCAGAATTATATTGACTTATATGTAATTATCTGATATTATTTTATTGTAAAATTATTCTAGGTTGTCTCAATAACCGCCTGCTAGGGCGGGGCAACTTAAAAAGGAAGGGATTAGATGACAGGGAAAAGTATGGCAATGAAACTGGGAGGATACAAAAACAAAATCCTGAGGGTTAATCTGACCAACCGCACCTTTTCCGAAGAAGAACTGCCTTACGACCTAATCTACGATTACATAGGCGGACGCGGTTTTGGCATTAAGCTTCTTTACGACGAATTAAAACCCGGCATTGACCCTTTAGGCGAGGAAAATAAGTTGATTTTTGCAGCCGGCCCCCTTGCCGGAACCAACGCTCAATCTTTCGCCAGGTGGAAGGTATTTTTTAAATCCCCGCTTACCGAAACCTATTTTAAATCCTCCGGCGGAGGGCACTTTGCCTCTGAATTGAAATTCGCGGGGTTTGACGCAATAATAATAGAGGGCAAGTCCGAAAAGCCAGTGTATCTCTGGGTGAACGATGGAAAATACGAACTTAGAGACGCCACGTACCTCTGGGGGTTAGACTGCGACGATACCCATACCCTTATCCGGGAAGAACTCCGCGATCCCAACATTCGCATCGCCTGTATAGGACCTGCCGGCGAAAACGGCGTAAAGTTTGCGGGCATTTTCAGCGACCGCCGGGCCGCCGGAAGAGGTGGAGGCGGCGCCGTCATGGGAGCAAAGAATTTGAAAGCCATCGCCGTCCGTGGAAGGCAAAAGATAGACATCGCAGATCCCGAAGGATTTGCGGCCGCAGTCAAAGAACAGATAGCTTTGTACAAGGGGAACCCAGCAGCTGAATCATTTTCCGAAACCGGAACGCAAATTGCCGAATTTACCAATCTCCTCGGCATTTTCCCTACGAGAAACTTCCGCGAAGGAGTCCTTCCGAACTGGGAAAAAATCGAAAGCTCGGAATACACAAAACTAAGGGTCAGAAAAACGGCCTGTTACAGCTGCATGCTCCACTGCGGAAGTATAACAAAGATAAATTTCGGAAGATACAAAGGAGCGTGGAGTGAAGGGCCGGAATACGAAACCATATGGGCTTTTACCGGCTCGATAAACTTACCGGATATCGGACTTACCGTAGTAGCCGATAAATTGTGCGACGATTTGGGACTGGATACTATTTCCACCGGAAGCGCCATAGGTTTTGCATACGAACTATACGAAAAAGGTATAATCACAAAGTCGGACACAGGAGGACTCGAACTCGTTTACGGAAATCAAGAACCGGTACTGGAACTCATCAGGCAGATTGCTTACCGGGAAGGTTTCGGTGCCATTTTGGCCGACGGCACTCTCGAAGCTGCCCGCCGCATAGGAAAAGATGCGGAGCGGTACTCCATCCAGGTAAAAGGACTGGAACTTCCAGCTTACGACCCCAGAGGCGCCAAAGCCCACGGACTTAACCTTTTGACATCGAACATAGGGGCCGACCACAACACCGGTTATTCTTGTCAGGAAATATTTGCCGTACCCATTCCCAAAAAGGTAGACAGGTTCGCCGTAGAAGGAAAGGGGGAAATCACGAAATTCAACCAGGACCTCACGGCATTCGTGGAAACCGGTATCCTCTGCGCCTTCCCACCCTCTATGGGAATGATAAACGCCGAAGTTTACAGCAAGCTTCTTTCAACGCTTACCGGCATTGAAGACTTTGCCGACCCGGACTATATGTGGCTGGTAGGAGAACGCATCTATAATTTAGAGAGAATGTTTAACGTAAGGGAAGGTTTCGACAAAAAGGCCGATTCGTTCCCAGAAAGACTTAAAACGGAACCCCTCCCCGCAGGACCCGCGGCAGGCCAGATTTTCGAAGAGGAGGCGCTGCTTGCCGATTACTATAAAGTCCGCGGCTGGAACCTTAATACGGGTGTGCCTACCCCCGAAAAGTTAAAAGAGCTCGGCCTTGAATTTGCCATAAAATACTCTGGGGGAAATTAAATGACAAAAGTAAAGGTAATTTTCTTCGGACAGCTGAGAACGTTTACCGGAACGCGAGAAAGGACGATTTCCTTGGAAGACAGCACCGATTTATCGCACCTTATTTCGCGTCTCAATAAAGAATACGGCAATTTTGAGGACCAGATAAATTCAATAAAGGGCCTCAGGATTCTGGTAAACGGCCGGGAATACGAGCTAACCGGAGGGCTTAGGACACCTCTTCAAGATGGCGATACAGTTGTATTTCTACCGCCTATATTTGGAGGGTGAAGATCCAAATTAAAAAGGCAAGGCAAACTTTTAAGTGCCTTGCCTTTTATGTTTTTTTCATCAAAATCTTGTATTTGCTCTATCTCATATTCCCTATACTTTGATATACTTTTTCCGTGATTTCTTCAATTGTTGATTCTGAGGGTACAAACTGGACACGTATACTTTCCAAAACTTCAAAGCCGCAGCTTTTCAGTACTTCCTCCACTTGAGTTACGCTCTGCCCGCCCCAGCCGTATGAACCGAAAGCTAAAGCCTTACGGTTTTTGGGCGAAAGTCCCTTCATGTATTGCAGGAAGGCAGCTACCGTAGGCAACATGTTATTGTTGAGCGTAGACGATCCAACGCAAATGTATTTTGCCGTAAGAATATACGTCATGATATCCGAAATATCGTTCGTCTTCAAATCAAATACTTTCACTGAAATATTTCTTTTATCGAAGGCTTCAAAAATTACATAAGCTATCTTTTCGGTAGAACCCCACATCGAATCGTATACAATTGCTGCCTTATCTTCAGTTATATTAGAAGACCACTTTTTGTACTCCGAAATTATCCTTTCAATATATGAGCGCCAGATCACTCCGTGGCTCGGAGCAATAATTTCTACATCCAGGCCAGATATAGCTTCAATCGCTTTTTGAACGTTGCTCCCGTACGGCAAAACTATATTCGCGTAATATTTAGCAGCTTCTTCAAGAACAATGTCTAGCGGAACTTCATCCTCAAATCGCTCATACGAAGCCAAGTGTTGACCGAAAGCATCGTTAGAAAACAGGATTTTATCTTCTAGCAAATAGCTTACCATACTATCCGGCCAGTGGACCATTGGCGTATGTACGAAGGTGATGGCTTTTTTACCCAGTTGCAGGGTTTCCCCTGATTTTACAGCTTTAATATCCCAAGCCTCATTCACATCGAAACGGGCCTTCAAAAATTTTTCCCCATTTAAGGAAGTTATTACTTTTGCGTTTTTGGCTAAATTCATCAATTTTGGAAGACTTCCCGAATGATCTATTTCCAGGTGATTGCAAATAATGTAATCGATTTTTGAAGGATCGATTACTTGAGATATCCTGGATATCATCTCTTCAAAAAAATGTGATTTTACCGTATCTATAAGGGCTATTTTTTCGTCAACAACAAGGTAGGCATTGTAAGTAGTCCCCCTATGAGTGGAATAACCGTGAAAATTCCGAATGTCCCAATCGATAGCTCCCACCCAATAAATACCTTTCTTCACCTTTTCTTATCGGCACATGGAGGCTCCAACCTCTACAGGTTGGAGAGGAAATATGCCTTTAATTTCTATCTGCTCCAAATCATAACAATACCCATCAAACCGCTGAATTACCTTGCAGTACTTATAAGATATACCTTGAGCAATCCTTTTGCCTGCTTTATTCTTTATATCAAAATATCCACTTTCTCTACATGCTACTGTACCTTTCCATATCCCTTTATATTTGCCTTCTGAGACAAAAGCTTTTATCATGTCCCCAGTTTGAAAACCATAAAATAACTTTCTTCTTTTCCTGTATCCACGTGGAAAACCACTTTTATCTACATTTGCAATCTGCCTTGTTCCTCTACCCTTTGCTATCACGTGCAATACTGTTCTTGTCTTGAACCAAATCCTATCAGGAGTCGAATATCCAACACAGACAGCATCAAAATGATGACCTTTAGGCAGTCCTAACTTGATTCTATTCATCTTTGTTAAAGCACCACTTCCACATTCCACTGGTAGATCTGTCTGTTTTAATGCTTCATATATCCTCCATCTTGTAGTATTAACTATCGCACAATCTTTCAGTGACTCTTTAACAAGTTTCTGTATTTCTGGATATCCGAATTCTTCAGCCGTTTTATTCCCTTTTCTTTGATTGCATTCGTGGCAGGCTATAACAAGATTATCTATCCTGTCTGTTCCACCTCTTGACTTCGGAATTACATGTTCAATTTCAAGTGGTACATTTGTAGCACCGCAGTAGACGCATTTTCTGTCGAACTTTTCTAGCAGGTATTCCCTAACTTCATATCCTTGCAATGTTCCCTGCTGATACTCTATACCCGAAATTTCTGGATTTCTCAGTAGTTGCGTGTCAAACTTGACATTTTCATAGGAAATTGCAGTAATAGGACACAATTTGCAAAGTCTTCTTACCCATGTTTCGATATTTCTTATCCTGCTCAGTAGCGTAGGTGGTAGCCAATCTTCATTTATTTGCCTGTTTAAAAACCTTGGTTTTCTGTATCTTGTTTTTCTACTTCTTCTGCTGCGTCGGAATGCACGTCTTCTATCCATGTTTTCTTTTACGTCTGTCCTGTGATGTAGCTGCATCATAGAAACTACTTCTTTATTATTCTTAAGTATTGAAATCCCTGTATGTCTGCTTCCATAGTCAATCTTGAGTCTGTAATTTGGCTTGAACGTTGATGTATCCTTTTGTTCTTTAAGTCTTATAGTGAAAGGATAAATTCTATGAACCACTGCTTTTCCTTGTTTGAGCAATTTCCTTGCCACAGCTTCGTGGCATGGTGCTAAAGGTGTTTTATCCCTGTTCAACACAAATACCATTTGGAGTCTTCCTCCTTCCTCCAGCAGTGCTGGGTGACGTACAGGCTGGACTACGCCTGCATCTCCCATCGCCAATGTTATCCCTGCTTGCTGTGTGCAGACCACTGTCCCTACCACTCAAGACTGTTTAAGCCTGCACGGCAGTGTCTGGAGCTTGGGACGCACCCCAGAGTGCCCTGACAGGGATAACGTAGGAACATCATCCCCTTGTCCTTCGAGTCAGTTCCTTAGGCTGGTCAACTATGGCTTTTGCAAGCCACCGCCTCTACAGGCGGGTGGTAGTTGACTTCAACAGGTTTCAATTTCATCATCTCCTTTCGAATTTATTCCTTCAATATAAGCCCGCAATTTAATTAAACCTACATTATATAGACACTTCCCCCTTGAAAAAAGTAACGGCCTTTCCTCCGATGTGTATCCTGTCACCCTCTATTTGAAGTCTCAAAATACCCCCTCTCTTCGATGCCTGATAAGCCTTCAATCGATTCTTTTTTAGCTTACAGCTCCAGTAAGGTCCGAGGCAGCAATGGGCAGATCCCGTCACGGGGTCTTCATTTATTCCAATCGCCGGGGCGAAAAACCTCGAGACGAAGTCATATTCAGGATTATTTGATGCGCCTGTTACTATTATACCCCTCGCCTGAATCTGCTTCAGCAATTCAAAATCGGGCTCTAGCTCCCGCACAACCCTTTCACTTTCCACCTCTACCAGATAATCCATTCTATTTTTTCCCGCGAATAGGAAAGGCACGCCGAGGGCTTTTATCAAGCTTTCGGGAGGGTCTGCCGGTTCAGCTACCTCCAGGGGAAAGTCCAAGTTTATATATTCTCCCTCTTTATAAGCTTTCAAGACCCCGCTTTTAGTATAGAACACCGCTTCTTCGTCCTGTTTTATATACCCTTCTTCCCATAAAACATGGGCGCTGGCAAGGGTTGCATGCCCGCAAAGGTCCACTTCGGTTTCGGGAGTAAACCACCTCAAGCCGTAACCGCTCCCCCGTTTTAGCAAAAACGCGGTCTCCGAAAGATTCATCTCCATCGCAATCTTTTGCATGATTTCTTCAGGAATCGGATCATCCAAAATGCATACACCTGCGGGGTTCCCTTCAAAGAGCTTCTGAGCAAAAGCATCCACATGATAAATTTTCATATCCTCACCTCTTTTCTCATCTTACTAACGCCTCACCCACTTCAAATGCCCTTTGAAGCACATCCTTTCTCTCATTTACCGCGCCCAATGGATTCAGATTGTTATCACCTATTATGGCTTTTACATCCATGCCGAACGCACCTTTAAAAAACGCAGCCAGGCTTTCCATAACCTTCCGCCCATCGTTTCCTCCGCCCTGGGAGTACACGAGCACGCACTTTTTACCTGCCGGAAGTCTCGAACCTTCCCCAACCTTCAAAAGCGCATACAACCTATCCAAAAAAATCTTCGTCTGGGCGGTAACGTAGCTTATGTATATTGGAGAGCCGATTACCACCGCATCAGCCGAGAACAGTTCATCGTATATTTTTTGCATATCGTCCTGCTGTCTGCACCTTTCGTTTTCCTGGCAATAATTGCATCCCTGGCAACCTTTTATATCGAGCTCGTTTAATCTAAAAAGCTCCACTTCTGCCCCCGCTTTACTTGCACCAGCTAATACTCTCTCGACCAAAATCTCCGTATTCCCACCTTTTCTCGGGCTTCCCACAATACCCAATACCTTCATTGAATTTATTTACCTCCCTTTAATTGACTTCCTCCCGCCCCCTAAAGGAGGCGGGATTCCTTCAGGCGACTCAGGTCGCCATCCGGCTACCGCTCGCTGCATGCAGCATACCGGCGGTA